>JAAUQD010000192.1 GCA_012032815.1 Flammeovirgaceae bacterium | reverse complement strand
ATCATCTCGGATTAAAAAAGGAAATCAAAGACAACATCATTATGAAATATTATGAGGCCGGTCACATGATGTACACGCATCAGCCGTCACTGGAGAAATTTAGAAAAGACGTGAGTGAATTTATTCAGTCAACACTAAAATAAATAGTGAATAGAAATTCATTGCAAAAATTCAAAGATTGAATTGAGATTAAGCGTGTCACTTTAAGAAATGGGAATTTGAAAACCAGGCTATCGGGTCTTTTGATTTTTTTCCAACTCTTAAGTGTCAATGCTACAGGACAATTCAATAGATCAGATTCTCTTGCATTAAAAATTGAATCAGCGCATGGCATTGAAAAGGCTGAAGCCTATTTCGAAATAATTTTTTGAACTTGCGAAGTGACATGGAGAAGGCAAAGTACTATCTGAGCGAATCAGAAGAATTTGCCTCATATAGTGACAATGACCTAATCACAGCATATCATAATCTGAGCCGGGGCGCCTATTACTCGGTTGTCGGCACTCTGGATAGTGCTTCGATGCTCCTGGAAAGTGCAAAGTCTTTGGTCGGAGAGCGGGACAACCTTTTGCTCTTGCGGATTGAAAACAGTCTTGGGAAAGTTTATATCAGTCAGGGCAAACCCAAAAGAGGTCTCGAGAGTTTATTCCAGGCGCTAAAGTTGTTAGAAACGTTTCCGGACCGAGAAACTGAAATCAAGGTAAGAATCAATATCATGTGGGCCACCTTGAGCTCAAACAGCATAAAGATTGCATCCGGTTTGGGCGACAATCCATCGGGTACATTACCCCAAAGTTTGAATGGCTTTTTCCTTATGTATATAATAATCTGGCAGTGAGTTATGGTGCCCTGAACAGGATTGATTCCGCAAAGTATTTTATTGAGCAAAGTGTGGAGATAGCAAAAGCGCACAACGACCATCACATGGTGGCCAATGCATATTTTATTTTGGGAACAATTTATTCAAATACCGGAAATTATTCTGAAGCTATCCGGCAATACAAAAACGCGGAGCCGCACCGTAAAAAAATCGGGAACCCTTTCTACATCGTAGCTGACCAATACACACTTTCTGATTTGTATGCTAAAACAGGAAACTACCCATTGGGAATTGCAGCTGGTTTGGAGGGATTGGAGATTGCCACCAAACATAACCTCACACTTAAGTTTGAGGGAGTTTACGAAGCACTGGCTAAGAATTATGAGGGAATTGGAGATTTTGAAAATGCAAGCAGATACTACCAGTTATGGGCTGTGGCAAAAGACAGTGTCTATAAAAATGCAGCTGCTCAGTCCATAGCGGAGATGAAAACAAAGTACGAGAGTGAAAAAAAGGAACAATTAATCGAAGAGCAAAAATTAAGAATAGAAAGGAACCAGATCATTACCATCGGTATTTTAATTCTGTTCGTGCTTTTGGTTTTAGTTTTCATGCTTTGGCGCAAACAGTTAAAGCTCAAGCAACAACAATTTGCAGCACAGCAACAACGAGAGAGCCAGGAAAGATTAACGGCAGCCATTGTTACTCTGCAAGAATCGGAACGAAATCGTTTTGCCAGAGATTTACATGATGGTTTTGGACAACTCATCACCGCATTAAAACTTCAGATTGAAAAATCGGGACTCCATCAGGGCATACCAGAGCTTGTCCAGCACATGCACGATGAAATAAGAAATGTTTCGTTTGCATTATCACCCCAGGTTTTGACCAGTGAAGGACTTACTCCGGCCCTGAATGAACTTTCCTTCAGAATAAATCGCAGCGGAAAAGTTTTGATCAGGTTGCAGACAACAGGATTGAATGGCCGACTCTCATCCGATATTGAAATAAACATTTATCGGATATGTCAGGAGTGGATCAACAATGTCCTGAAATATAATCGAGCCACTAAAATCAGAATTCAGTTGATTGATCATTCCGATGAGCTATTGTTAATGATAGAGGACAATGGAGAGGGTTTTGATACCTCATTGCTTGATCGAAGTAAAGGTAATGGATGGAAAACATAAAGTCGAGAGCGCAAATCCTCAAAGGTCATGTTGAGATAGATTCTACAGCAGATCAATCTGGGACTACTTTTACGCTCACTATTCCTAAAGTTTAAATCCTACTAGGTACTACCCCTTATCTTCAGATACCATATTGTGGGTATTGAGATATGTTTCGATATATCTCAAGTTTGACTTATTAAGCATTATGGTATACAAATTTCGAAATCGGTTAAGAGATAATTGTACCCAGAGGTTACCAACAAGCATATTATCTGCATCTGCTTGAGCTTTGGGGAGGATAAAATATTTAAGCTACTTTTCGGATGGCAATCCATTTCAAGATATGGTACCCATTCGTATTGTGCTGGTTGATGATCATCAAATTGTATTGGATGGCCTGAATTCATTATTGGATCAGGATCCGGCATTTGAAGTTATGGCTTCATTTAGTGATTCAGAAAAAGCATGGTCATATCTTTCTCACCAGGCTCCGGATATTTTGCTCACCGATTATTCCATGGAGAAACTCAGCGGTATTGAATTGATCCGTAAAGTCAAGACCCTTCATTTAGGTGTTAAATGTGTTTTATTGAGTATGCATGATGAGCCAACGGTTGTAAAAGAAGCGATGAAGGAAGGGATCAATGGCTTTCTGTTAAAAAATGTCAGGCAAAACGAACTTAAGGAAGCTCTTCGAAAAATACATTCAGGTTTAATCTATATCAGTGCTGAGATAACGACCCAATTACTTCATCAACAGTTTTTAAATGAAGTTGAATCTGATTTAACGGATAGGGAATGTGAAATATTAAAACTCATCACTAAGGAATTCTCCAACAAACAGATTGCTGAACAACTCTTCATTAGCGAACGTACAGTGGAAACCCACCGGAAGAATATTTATAGAAAAACCGGCACGACAACCCTGGTGGGGCTTGTTAAGTTTGCTTACTCAAAAAAATTAATAGATCCGAATTAGCGGATTCAGAATTCAAGGATTACAAATTCCGTTCTTCGGTTAGATTTTTTCCCTTCCTCCGTATCGTTCGATGCTATCGGATTTGACTCACCATACCCTTTGGCCATTATCCGGGGCGAACTAATACCTCCTCCCACCAATAATCTCTTACTGATTTAGCGCGGTCATGTGAAAGCTTCATATTAAAGGCGTCATCACCCACATTGTCGGTATGCCCACCAACCTCGATAACCATGGTAGGATTTGATTTCATTAGATCTATTGCTTTTTCCAATTCTATCCGGCTTTGAGAGGTTAAAGTTGCCTTTCCTGTTTCAAAGAAAATATTATTCAAAACAACTTTGGCTCCTTTCTCAATAGGTTTCAACTGAATGTTTTTTGTTATTTCCTGATACTGTGCAGTAGTTGGGACATCAAATTTTTCAGAATGAAAAAAGTAGGCTTCTTTATTGGCAGATACACTGTAAGTCCGGCCAGAAGGAAGAACTACCAGATAATGACCGGTCAAACTATTGCTTTTGTTTACAGCAATCAATTCACCATTATCAAGATCTTCTACCATAACATAGGCACCAAC
>JAAUQD010000191.1 GCA_012032815.1 Flammeovirgaceae bacterium | reverse complement strand
GGATCATGGGGTAGATACCACCGAGCAGCTTTTGAATTTTACAGCAGATCGCTTGTGGGAAAGCTCCAAGGAAGCATTAGCCATTGGTAGTCAGCTAGGGGAGAAGGTAATTCTGATCAGCACATCCACCGGAGGAACGATGGCATTGGCACTCGCGACTGCTTTTCCTGATAAGGTTTTCGCCATGATCAACATGTCGCCCAATATAGAAATCAATAATCCGTTGGCCTATATGTTGAATAATCCATGGGGATTGCAAATAGCGCGGCTGAATAAGGGTGGAAATTATCAGGAGATTCCCTATGAAGCTGAACGCAAACTGTACTGGAATGAGAAGTACCGGCTGGAGTCATTGGTACAGCTTCAGGAAATTCTGGAAGATAAAATGACGGTGGATACCTTTCAAAAAGTGACGCAGCCAACCCTTACCTTGTATTATTATAAAAATGAACAAGAGCAGGATCCTACGGTGAAAGTGAGCGCCATGCTGGTCATGCATGAGGCATTGGGCACTCCTAAAGATTTGAAAATTGCCAAGGCGATACCAACAGCAGGGGCGCACGTGATGGGTTCGAGCCTGGTATCTGAGGATTTGGAATCCGTGCAGCAGGCCATCGAAGAATTTGCTGTGAATCAATTAAAAATGAAGAAGATCAATTGATCTTCTTCCACTCCATAATCAGATGATTGCTCAGCAAACATCCAGTGATGTATTTAATTTAAAGCTTTCGTGAAAAGCAATTTTACTTTCTGGATTTTTTCCGGACGCTTTCCGGTAGGTGATCCAATGCCTGCACCAGATTAATGGATACGTAAGGAGGAGTAACCACGAAAGAAAACTTCCCTTTGACTTGTGTATTTTGAAGATGGAAAGATGATTGACCGAGGCGAGCGTTTGAAGCCTTTGAATTCCAATAAGGAATACACGATTGACGTATTCATTTCCTGAATCGAACTTTACCTTAAACGTAACCTTGTTTGGTGGCGGAACGGAATAATGTTCGCTTTCCATTAAAAAATAGGAAAGCCTCCCCCGTAAGCTTGAATGATTAGGAGTTGTTAAAAGCAAAATCCCACCGGGCTTTAGAATTCTGGTGACTTCCTGAAAGAAAAAAAGCTGATTCGGCAAATGTTCAATGGTCTCCGCGCAAACAACTACATCCGCCAATCCACTGGCGATGGGAAAATCCTTTTGTAAATCGATGTGCTGAGAAGGGACTGTTGCTTGATTATTCTGTGCCGGATGCATGTCAAACGGATGAATCGTTGCTCCGGCTTCATGGAAAAGATGTATGATAAATCCCGATCCGGCAGACAGATCATACACCTCTTTATCTTTCAACTCAGACGCATGTTCACGACAATATTTTTTGAAAAATTGTACTGCCTGCGAACGGGAATGCTCAACCATGTTGTTTTGAAAGGGAATTCCGGGCACGTTCAAGATCTTCAGGCGTATCAATGCTCACGCATTCAATCTCCGTCTCTGCGGTTAAAATAGAATAGCCATTTTCAATCCAGCGAAGTTGTTCCAGCGACTCCGCTTTTTCAAGTTTTGAAATGGGAAGATTTGTAATGGTTTGAAGAACGTCCGCTTTATAACCATACATGCCGATGTGTTTAAAATACGTGTGCGTTTTCAACCATTCGGTCGGGTTTGAGCGTTGGTAAGGCAGGGGAGTCCGACTGAAATAAATTCCATAATGAGTTGCACTCACGAGCACTTTCACCACATGGGGATTGACCAACTGGCTGTGATCTTCAATTTTTTTAATAAGTGTTGCCAATTCAACTTTACCATCAAAGAGAGTGGCCAGCAAATCAATTTGATCGGGTGAGATAAAAGGTTCATCTCCCTGAATGTTCACCACATAGTCAACGGGCTCTTTCCAGTTGGCGGCTACTTCGGCACACCGGTCGGTTCCACTCTCATGTTTTTCTGAGGTTAAAACAGCATGCCCGCCAAATTCCGTTACGCAATCCAGTATTTCACGATGGTCGGTCGCCACAACAACATCCGTAAGGAGTTTTGATTTTTTGGCTTGTTCATATACGCGCTGTATCATTGGCTTGCCGCCAATATCGGCCAGCGGTTTTGCCGGAAAACGGGACGATGCGTATCGGGCCGGAATAATACCTAAGATCTTCACGCAGTAATTTTTCGTACTTTAAGGGTTGATCCTTCCATTTCCATTACTTCAATGGCATCACCCGGATTAATATAATCACCACGGGTGAAAGCATCATGGATCTGGTCATCGATCATCACTTTTCCGCTGGGCCGCAGTACGGTATAAGCTGTTCCTTTTTTGCCAATCATGGGTTCAGGATAGAAATTTGATGTGTACCCTTCTTTGCTTTCCTGGGTAGTCATCAATGCGATTCGCTGAAAGGCTTTTGACTGACTGAACTTGGCTCCACCAAAGAAAAGGAGCAGAGCCCCTCCGGAAAGTCCCCCAATGGTAGCTAATGATGCGTAGAAAATTTCCTGAGCGGGGACAAATTCAAAGTCGAAAAAATCATTGTTAAGCATAATGAGTACCAACGACCCGACAATAAGTCCTATACCGGCAATTCCAGCAACGCCAAATCCAGGAATAATAAAAATTTCAGCCATGATCAGCAGAATCCCAACAAACAATGCAATGATTTCCCAATTGGCGGCAAGACCGTTGAGGTAGTATGGCACGAGGTATAGTACAAGAGCAATCATTGATGCTATTAATGGAAATCCGACACCCGGTGTTTGAAGTTCAAAGTAGAGGCCGCCTACAATTACTAAAATCAGTAACCCGCTGATAAATGGATTGAGGAAAAAAGCAATGATCCTTTCGGTTGAACTTAGTTTGTACCGGGTCAATTCATAATTCTCCACCTTGTTTCGCTCCAGTATTTCTTCAACGGAATTAACTCGTGCCTCACAATATCCATTCTCAATAGCTTCAGAAGTAGTAAACGTAATAACCTTTCCTGCCTGCTTCAGACTATCGACTACAACCCGCTCATCCACCATGCCCTCCGCGATTTTGGGATCCCTGCCCTTTTCTTCTGCGGTTGACCGCATGATGGATCGCATGTAGGATTGATATTTATCGGGAGCTGCAGTGCCATCGCCTACTACAACTGTCGCTGCCCCGATATTTGCACCGGGAGCCATATAAATGCTGTCGCAGGCAATTGAAATTAAGGCGCCTGCGGAAGCCGCGTCAGAATCTATGAATACCCAAATAGGTTTTTCGAACTTGATGATTTCATCAACAATTTCTTTTGCATCGGTAAGTGTGCCCCCGTAGGTGTCCAGTTCGAGAATAATAATATCGGCTTCAATAGTTTTGGCATGCTCAAAAGCAAGTCGCACATAACGACTTACCCGGGGGTCAATTTCACTGCGAATCTCCATGACCATCACATTGGTTTTATCCTGTCCCACTAAGGGAAATGATAAAAGCACAACCAACCAACTCACTACCGCACACAGACTTTTCACCATAATTCAATTTTGGTATAAAAATAGCAGTCTTCGGTGACATAACAGGTAGAATTATTGAGAATGGAG
>JAAUQD010000190.1 GCA_012032815.1 Flammeovirgaceae bacterium | reverse complement strand
AAGGAAGAAGAGGTGAAAAGGGTGAGGGTAAAATTTTCTACTCTCCCGAAGAAGTTATTATCGCGCACAACGAGGGCAAGGTTTCTAAACATACCTATGTAAAGGTGCGGGTTAATACGAAGGACGCAAAGACCGGAGAATTCAGCAATCAACAAATCGAGACCGTTGTTGGTCGTGTAATTTTCAATCAGGTTATTCCAGAAGAAGCGGGGTTTGTTGATGAATTATTAACCAAGAAAAAGCTTCAGGGAATTATTTCTGATGTGTATAAAGCAGCAGGACTTTCAAAAACAGCGAAGTTTTTGGATGATATAAAAGAACTGGGATTCCAAAATGCCTATAAAGGTGGTCTTTCTGTTGGATTAGGGGATGTGAAAATTCCGGCCGAAAAGGAAAAACTGGTCGCCACTGCACAAAAAGAGGTTGATGCAGTTTGGAACAACTATATGATGGGTCTGATTACAGATAATGAGCGCTATAATCAGGTTATTGATATATGGACTCGTACCAATACACTTCTTACTAACACGTTAATGAAACAGTTGGAGGAAGACAATGGTGGATTTAACTCGATCTACATGATGATGCACTCCGGTGCTCGTGGATCGCGTGAACAGGTACGCCAGTTGGGTGGTATGCGCGGGTTGATGGCTAAACCTCAAAAGAGTTTAGCGGGGTCTGTGGGTTCAATTATTGAAAATCCAATTCTTTCCAACTTTAAAGAAGGCCTGGACGTACTGGAGTATTTCATTTCCACTCACGGTGCCAGAAAAGGACTGGCAGACACAGCTCTTAAGACAGCTGATGCGGGTTATCTGACAAGAAGATTAGTGGATGTTGCGCAAGATCTGGTTATTACTGAAGAGGATTGTGGAACGTTGCGCGGACTAACAGTAACCGCATTAAAGGATAATGAAGATATTGTTGAGCCACTTTCTGAACGGATTTTAGGTCGTGTATCGGTTCATGATGTTTATGATCCCATCAGTGAGGAATTGATCTGTAGCGCGAACAGTGAAATTACAGACGAAATAGCAAAGAAGATCGAAGAAACGAGCATTGAAGAGGTTGAGATTCGGTCAATGCTAACGTGCGAAACCAAACTAGGTGGATGTGCGAAATGTTATGGACGTAATTTGGCTACCGGAAAGATGGTGCAAGCCGGAGAAGCAGTTGGTGTAATTGCTGCACAATCAATCGGAGAGCCAGGTACACAGTTGACGTTACGTACCTTTCACGTAGGGGGTACAGCCTCAAACATTGCTGTTGATGCCAACATTAAAGCTAAGTTCTCAGGTGTAGTGGAGTTTGAAGGAATTCGTACCGTAGATACCACGGATCGTGATGGGAAGAAAGTAAAGGTTGTGATGGGAAGAACGGGCGAAATCAAAATTATGGATAAGAGCAAAGGGCGGATGCTAATTAGCAATCACGTTCCTTATGGTGCGTTCCTTTTAGTAAAAGACGGACAAAAAATTGAGAAGGGAGACGAACTGTGTTTCTGGGATCCATACAACGCAGTAATCCTTTCCGAGTTGGATGGGGAGATTGAGTTTGAAGCAATTATTGAAGGGGTTACGTTCAAAGAAGAGTCTGATGAACAGACAGGTCACAGGGAGAAAGTGATCACCGATACACGGGATAAGACTAAGAACCCAGCCATTATTGTTAGTGGAAAAACAACTAAATCGTATAACATACCTGTAGGTGCTCACTTGGCTGTGGATAATGGCCATACTGTAAAAGCAGGTCAGGTGCTAGCCAAGATTCCACGTACCATGGGTAAGTCCAGAGATATTACCGGTGGTCTGCCTCGCGTAACAGAATTATTTGAAGCGCGCAATCCTTCTAATCCAGCGGTTGTGAGTGAGATTGATGGTGTGGTAACTTACGGAGGGATAAAGCGCGGAAATCGTGAGATATTTATTGAGTCGAAAGATGCTGTACAGAAGAGATACTTAGTCTCTCTTTCAAAGCATATCCTGGTTCAAGACAACGACTTTGTAAAAGCTGGCCAGCCCTTATCGGATGGTGCTATTACACCGGCAGATATTCTTTCTATAAAAGGACCAACGGCCGTTCAGGAATATCTGGTAAATGAAATTCAGGAAGTTTACCGTTTACAGGGTGTTAAAATCAATGATAAACACATCGAGGCAATAGTAAGTCAGATGATGCAAAAGGTAGAGATTATTGACTCCGGAGACACCGCATTCTTACCGGGTGAATACATCGATAAGTTTGAGTTCAGAGAGATTAATGACAAGGTACTGGACAAGAAAGTTGTCATTGAAAAGGAGATTCTGATAAAATGAAACTGGGCCAGATTGTTACTTCCCGAGAATTGCGCGATGAAAATTCGGCATTGCGGAGAAAGGATTTGAAACTCGTTGAAGTAAGAGATGCACTAGCAGCAGTTTCAAGACCAACCTTGCAGGGAATTACTCAGGCCTCGTTGAAAACCGAAAGTTGGTTATCGGCCGCATCTTTTCAGGAAACCACCAAAGTATTAAGCGAAGCAGCAATTCGTGGAAAGCGTGATGTGTTGATGGGTCTGAAAGAAAATGTTATTGTTGGTCATCTGATTCCGGCCGGTACAGGCCAGCGCAGATTCTCTGACCTGATCGTTACATCTCAGGAAGAATATGAACGTATGCAAATGGCGTCTGATCGAGATGAGAAAAATGAAAGAGAAAAGAACTTCAAAGACTAAAATATTTTAATATCCACTCCGTGTAAGGCGGGGTGGACTTTACCAATGGCTGAAGAAAAACCAAACCCTCAACAGAACCAGATTAATATCGAATTGTCGGAAGAAGTTGCTGAAGGAATTTATTCCAACCTGGCAATGATCGCCCACTCCAACAGTGAGTTTGTAATTGATTTTATCAGGCTCATGCCAGGCGTGCCAAAAGCCAAAGTGAAGTCAAGGATTGTGATTACCCCTGAGCACGCCAAACGTCTATTGGCTGCTCTTAAAGACAACATAGAAAAATACGAAACGACATTTGGTGCTATTAAGAGAACTGATGAAATGCCAAAATTCCCTATGAATTTTGGAGGCACAGTTGGGGAAGCATAGAAAACGCCCGTTTTTGGCTGTCTTTAATACAAATTCTTACCCTAAGGTTTTGTATCCTATATCAGTTTAAATACCTTTGCAGTCCTAAAAAAATAAAGGGTTAAAAAGGAAATTATAAATGCCTACCATTCAACAACTTGTACGCAAAGGAAGGAAGAAATTGACCTTTAAGTCAAAGTCTCCAGCTCTTGATTCGTGCCCTCAGCGTAGGGGCGTTTGTACACGAGTGTACACTACCACCCCAAAGAAGCCAAATTCTGCTCTTAGAAAGGTGGCCAGGGTTCGCCTCACCAATGCCAAAGAGGTAAATGCGTACATACCAGGTGAAGGTCATAATCTTCAAGAACACTCTATTGTGTTGATCCGGGGTGGCCGTGTAAAGGACTTGCCTGGCGTGCGGTACCACATTATTCGTGGTGCATTAGATACTGCAGGGGTTAATGGCCGCTTACAGGGAAGATCAAAATACGGAGCAAAGCGTCCAAAAGCAGGAGCTGCGAAAAAATATCAGAGTAATTTATGAGAA
>JAAUQD010000189.1 GCA_012032815.1 Flammeovirgaceae bacterium | reverse complement strand
ACTTAACACAGCAGAGAAGCTATGTAGCTAGCTAAAGTTACACGGCTAACATTGCACTGTGCGTAAAAAGCTGAACACCGCGGTGAGGAGGGCATGCTACACGTGATCATGTGGGTGCTTTAATTTTCTGTTGTTCGGCTCGCTACTTCACGGACGCGATTCGATTCAAATCAGCCAATCAAAACTGAGTACGTTTGTTCAGGAAGCGTTTTCAGGAATACGCGTTCTAAAATCCTTTACGCGTGAAAACGAATCCATATCAAACTTTACTATAGAGAGTGACGATTATAAAAAGCAGTCACTAAAGCTTACCCGGGTTCAGTCCCTGTTCTTTCCCTTGATCACGGCTCTGATTGGGTTGAGCACGATATTGACTATCTATGCCGGTAGTGTGGAGGTGATCAATGGAAGCTTAACCTTTGGCAATATTGCCGAGTTTATAATTTACGTCAATCTGCTTACATGGCCGGTGACATCCCTTGGCTGGACAAGCAGCATCATCCAGCGAGCAGAAGCTTCTCAAAAAGAATTAACGAATTCCTGAAAGCGAAATCAGATATTAAGGATGTGGATAAAAATCTTTATCCGATTGAGGGCAAAATTGAATTCAATAAAGTGGACTTTTATTATCCGGATACGGGCATCCATGCCCTGAAAAATATTTCATTTATACTACAACCGGGAGAAGCATTGGCCATAATTGGAACAACAGGATCGGGCAAGAGCACGATTGCCAACCTGATTTTGAGGATGTATGATGTAACTGGAGGGCAAATAAAAATTGACAACCGGCCGCTAACCGACTTTGGACTTGAAAGCCTTCGCAGCCAGCTGGGTTATGTGCCACAGGACGTTTTCTTGTTTAGTGATACCATTTACAATAACATTGGATTTGGATTAAAGGAACCCGATGAAGATAAGATTATCCAGTCGGCAAAAGACGCTGATGTCTATTCTAACATTATGGATTTTCCAAATGAGTTCAATACACGAATTGGTGAGCGAGGTATAACGCTGTCTGGCGGCCAGAAGCAACGCGTATCTATTGCCCGTGCTATTGTCAGAGAACCTAAAATACTTATTCTGGATGATGCGCTTTCTGCTGTGGATACAAAAACGGAAAACACGATTTTAAACAGCATGAAAAAAATTATGGAAGGCCGAACGAGCATCATTATCTCACATCGTGTGTCGAGTGCTAAATTGGCCAATACGATCATTGTGCTGAGTGATGGTGAAATTATTGAGAAGGGAACGCATGAAAGCCTGATGAAAGACGGTGGGGCTTATCGGGAGTTATATGAAAAGCAAATGCAGGCCGATCAGGAAGTAGATTCCGGAGAATCAGAATACATATCGTAATCCAACCCCACCCTGAAAGCGGTTGTATCCGGGATCCAGAAGAACATCGGTATACCACTCGACTTCGATAAATGCTGAAAGCGGTAACGTAAAATAAGAATACTCAAACCCCAGTATTACAGTCGGCCCATACGTAAATCTAGTTTCAGTAAAGCTTCCAAAAAGACTTTCAGAGAAGCCGTCCACATAATTATAATTATACTCTAATGTGGTTAACCTCCATTGCCACCCAAGTCCTGCATAAAGCTGCAACCCTTTAGAAATTTTTTCTGCGTCCCATTGGTATAGAAATTTGGCTTCCACCAGCCAGTCTGGTTGAGCCTTATGAGCTAAATAGTTAATGGACTCCTCGGAAGACAAAGTATCAGGCAGATAGGTATTGTATAAGCTCCGGTAGTACTTGTTGTACAGGCCACTGGCTGCCTTGCCTGCATCCACAGCAAAAGACCAGTTTTTATTAGGGTAAAATTTATATGCCAGCGCAAACGGATCTCCAAACTTCAAACCGATTCCCTGATAAGGATATTCACTATCTTCAAAAACCGGGCAGACTACGCTCGCCTTGCTTCTCGAAATCTTAGTCACCTTATAACGGCTCTTACTGTACTCACTTTTCTTTACCTGAGCACCAGCCGTAGTGGCCAAAAATACGGCACAGCACAGACCAAATGTTACTTTACGCATAAGCATCAAAGCAAATATAGTTCTTTTGGCTTTTTTAGCTCATGAAGATTTCGGATGGTCAGGTTATTACTTAAACAACCTCCTTGTACTGCATTTTATGGAGTAATGCATAGTACCCGTTATGCTGCAGCAATTCCTCATGGGTTCCGACTTCTTTAATTTCACCTTTTTCAAGAACGATAATCTTATCCGCCTTTTGAATCGTGGAGAGGCGATGAGCGATAACAATTGATGTTCTGTTTGCCATCATTTTTCAATGGCCATCTGAATCATTACTTCGGTGTCATGATCAACGGATGAAGTGGCCTCATCTAAAACCAGAATATGAGGATCATAAACCATAGCACGAATAAATGAAAGCAGTTGTCGCTGGCCTACAGAGAGGGTTAATCCACGTTCCATTACTTTATAATCCAATCCTCCCGGAAGGCGCTCAATAAATTTACGAGCACCGACTAAATCTGCCGCCTTCAGGATCATGGCATCGGTTACGTCAGGGTTGCCCAGGGTAACATTTCCCCGAATGCTATCCGAGAAAAGGAAGACATCCTGAAATACTACGCCAATATTTTTTCTCAACGATCCTATATCGAATTGCTGAATATCCACGTCATCAACCTTGATCGACCCTCGGTTGATTTCATAAAATCGATTTAACAAATTGATAACGGAAGACTTCCCTGCGCCTGTAGCACCTACAAGGGCAACTGTCTCTCCCGGTTTGATCGAAAGATTAATATCTTTCAGGACATACTCATTGTCGTTATAGGCAAACCACACCTTTTCAAAAACAACCTGACCTTTTACGGAGTCTGCTTTGTGGTGACCGTTGTGTACAACGTGGTCTTCACTATCCAGTAAATTGATTATGCGTGATGAACTAACAATACCCATTTGCAGGGTGTTGTACCGATCGGCTATCATTCGAATGGGCCTGAAAAACATTTGGATATACATGATGAAAGCCGTAAGAACACCTATGGTTATTCCTGTTTCGCCTGCATTAATCACACCCTTGGCACCATACCAAACCAGAAGACCAACACCCATGGCAGCAATAATTTCAGCTACCGGAAAGTATACCGAATAATAGAGCACGGATCGTAAATTGGCATTCCTGTGTTCGCGGTTTATAGATTTAAACTTTTCAAACTCCCTTTTTTCACTTCCGAAAATTTTGAACGATTCCCATGCCTGTCAAATGTTCCTGAACAAAAGAATTAAGATTCGCTACCGCATTACGAACATCATTAAAAGCTACTTTAATCTTTTCTTTAAATACATAAGTAGCCAACAGCATAAGCGGGATAGTTGACAGACTGATCAATGCTAACCTCCAGTCTGTAATAAACATGAAAATCAAAATGAAAACAATTTGAAGGAGATCACCGGCCATGGCGGCAAGACCTTCACTAAAAACATCCGCTAAAGTTTCCACATCACTGATCGTTCGGGTAACCAATCGACCAATGGGTGTTCGATCAAAGAACTGCAATCGAAAATTGACAAGGTGTGAATATAATTTTATCCGTATATCCCGGATAACATATTGCCCAATCCATCCGGA
>JAAUQD010000015.1 GCA_012032815.1 Flammeovirgaceae bacterium | reverse complement strand
TGAAATAATGCTTAAGTCGCGTGCGCCCATAAGTGAAAAAATGCAGCGTTCGCGGAATTGGAGTAGCGGTTAATGTTAGGACATCAACGTTTAGTTTAAGTTCTTTAAGACGTTCTTTGGATTTTACACCAAATTTTGTTCTTCATCAATGATCAGCAAACCGAGATCTTTGAACTGCACATCTTTACTTACAATGCGGTGCGTTCCTATCAGCACATTGACTTCACCGCTCTTTACCTTTTCAATCGTCTCTTTAATTTCCCTGCTTGTTTTAAACCTCGATATGTATTCAACCTTTACCGGAAACTGCTGAAGCCTTTCAGCAAAGGTGCGATGATGCTGTAATGCCAGGATGGTAGTGGGAACCAGCACGGCAACTTGTTTACCCTCAGTTACTACTTTAAAAGCTGCACGAATGGCAATCTCCGTTTTTCCAAATCCAACATCTCCACAAATGAGCCTGTCCATCGGATGTGGTAACTCAAGGTCACCCTTTACATCTTCTGTTGCTTTTGCCTGATCAGGGGTATCCTCATAAAGGAATGATGTTTCCAGTTCAGCTTGTAGAAATCCATCGGGTGAATAAGCAAATCCCGGAGCGCTTTTCCGCTTTGCGTAAAGGGCGATAAGTTCCTTAGCGATGTCCTGAACTTTTTTCCTGACTTTGTTCTTTTTGGCCTCCCATTCACCGGTACCCAGTTTGCTGATAACGGGCGCACTACCTTCTTTGCCTGAATACTTGGATATTTTATGCAGTGCATGGATGTTGATATATAACAAGTCGTTATCTCGAAAGACCAGGCGAATGGATTCCTGTTCACGTCCATTGGTTTCATTTTTTCCAAACCCGCAAACTTTGCAATTCCGAAGTCGATATGAGTTACAAAATCTCCAGGCTGTAAGGACTGAAGTTCACGCAATGTAATTGCCTTTGCTCGTGAGTACCGTTCCTTTACCCGGTATCGGTGAAAACGCTCAAACAATTGATGATCGGTATAACAAAGGATTTTCGTCTGCTCATCAACAAACCCTTCATGTAATGCGATCTCAAGATGCTGAAATGAAACTACCGGATTGATCTGCTCAAGAATTTCTTGTAGACGATCAACTTGGCGAGGCTGATCCGAGGCAATAAATAGAGCAAACCCTTGTGACTGTAGGTGAAAAAGATTCTCCACGATCAGGTCGAAGTTTTTGTTGAACGATGGTTGAGAGTTGGAAGAAAATGAAAAGACTTCAGCGGTTTTATGATAAAACCGCTTTCCAAATTCAACGCAAACAAAAGCTTCGATTTTTTTAATAAAGGAATCTGAATTAATAAAAAGCTGATCTGGACTCAGTAAAAGTTTTTTGATACCGGATGTTTCAGCGATCCGGATAAAATTCTGAGCGGCACTGTCGAATGATTTTTGAATTACTCTGCCAGCTTCTTCAATATCCTTGATCCAAATGCATGTGTTGTCAGGGATAAAATCAAAAAGTGAGTGACGTTCGTCAACAGTCAATCTTGTTTGAATGTCGGGCATCAGGCAAATTCTATCAAGCTCTTCTACCGAAAGTTGTGACCCGGCTTCAAATGATCGTAAGCTGTCAATTTCTTTTCCAAAAAGTTCTATCCGAAAGGGCAAGTCATTGGCAAACGAAAAAACATCGATAATTCCTCCTCTCACCGAGTATTGCCCAGCCTCGTATACAAATTCAGTTTTTTCAAATCCGTAGGTATTTAAAAATTCCAGTAGGAAGTCAAGGTCAAGCTGTTCACCCTTTTTGATAACCAGGGTATTCGATGACAGTGATTTTTTACTCAGGACTTTTTCTACCAGAGCTTCCGGATAGGTTACCAGAATTTGATTTTTGGGGTGATCGCTCCACCGGTTTAATACTTCAGAACGCATCAGTACGTTTGCATTTTCTGTTTCATCATACTGATACGGTTTTTTGTACGACATGGGGAAAAACAGAATATTTTTCTCACCCAAAAGATTTTGAAGGTCGTTGAAAAAATAGGAAGCTTCTTCTTTGTCGTGCAGAATCACGACAGCATTAGAATGATTGATTTTCGAAACTGCAGAAACAGTGATGGCGCCCAACCCCCCGCTTATTCCTTTTACATGAACCTTGTTTTGTTTGGGCGTACGAATCCCTTCCGCCAGTGTTCGTACCAGGGGATCGTTTGAGTAGTTTGACAAAAAATCGAAAGCCCGCAATACCTGTCAAGTGAAGCGGCAAAGGTATTGGTACCTGAATCCAGATGCAAAGCCCGTCAGAAAATATATTTACTTTTGATGATGCAGCACGTTCGACTTTTCTGTTTGCTGATGGCGGGTACTAATCTGATTTTTGTTCTTATCGGAATGTACAAACCATGGTTGGTACTTTGGTGGGAGGATGTATCAAACAGAAAGCGGGTGCTAAAATCATATGGGATTTTAACGCTTGTATTTATTGCGGCCTATTTCGTGTTGGCCCTTCTGGTATAAGCAGTGCCGATCAGTCTTCGTCTTCCATATTCTTAAGAAACCCCAGTAGGTCATAGGCACCCTGAGTTACAATCAATGTGGTTTCATTAACAAATTCTGAAAACTGAATTTCTGAGAATCCATTTTCAGTCAATTTCACTATAACCGGAACCAGTTCATATTTCATTTCTTTTTCATCAAGAACCCTGAAAATGAACAGGCTGTTTTCGTATTGTACCACACTGCTTTCAGGAACAACATGGCGCAGTGAATCACCCAACGATATTGCGCCCGTGAAGTACATTCCCGGAAGTAAATCATCAGAGTGACCCTCCAGATGGCAATGAACCCGCACCATCCTGTGTTCATCAACTTCTTTTCCTACAAGAAATACTGTGGATTTACGTTGATCCTTTTGATTCACCAAAGTAAAGTTCATTGACTGATTCTGTTTTATTTTGGAGATGTCTTTTTCAAACACCATGGCTTCAGCATGAAGATGTTTCGTGTCCACCAATACCAACATGACATCGGTGGGCCCCACATATTTCCCGGTATTGATATTTACACGTGTAATGTATCCTGAAATGGGAGCCGCTACAGCAACCAGATCAGTAATTTTGCCATGGGTAACTTCATCAGGAGAAATATTGACCAGCTCTAGTTTTAATCGAAGTCCTTCCGTTTTGGCCTTGGCAACCTGAAATTCTGATAGTGATCGCTGAAGAGTTTTGGAAGCATTGATATTTTCCTTCGCAAGTTCAACTTGTCGATTGTACTCCTCTTCCAGGAATTTTAGTTGACTAGTAGATTCCAAATAATCCTGTTGAAGTTGGATGTAATCAGGATGCTCCAGGGTTACCAGCACCTCACCCTTCTTTACACTTTTTCCTTCCAGCGCATCGGTATACTTTACAAACCCTCCAAGCGGTGCAGAGATAGAAACATGGCTTTGCGGAGGAACATCCAGTATGCCGCTCACTTGAAGTGACGCTCCTAAATTCATTTGTTTGACGGTTGCAACTTTAATTTTTGCGCTGTTGTATTGTTGTTCATTCAGATGAACAATAGTTTGGATTTCCTCGTCCACTCTATCTTCCGTTTCTTTTGCCGGATCACTTGTGCAGGATGCCCCAACAAAAAAAAGAAAGAAAATACCTATGATACTCTTTATGCTTAACGTTTTCATTTTTTCCAATTAAAAATTCAAGTTCAATAACTAACTGATTGTACAAATTAACCTCGTCCAAATATGTAGCACGAATGGTATGGGTGCTTTTGAGTGCCTGGACGTATTCGAGATAACCGATTTCACCAGCCGCAAATGAAGTGTTTGCTTGTTTTAAAATTAAGTCAGCATTTTTCAGCGCAACATCTTCAAAGTAGGTAATGTTTTTTAAGTGTTTATTCAGGCGAAGCAAGCTTTGTTCAAACGTCTTTTGAGTTGAGAACATGGAATGATTCAACTGTTCTCTGGCTATCTCCTCGTTCAAAGAAACCGCTTTGTTCCGTCCATGTTGTGGCACAAACCATAGCGGGAAAGAAGCTCCTAGCTGAAAACTGGAGAAGTGTTCGTCCGGCCCAAAGTATACATCCTGACTTCCCACCCGCTGATATCCAACAAAAGTGGTATTGAAATAAGTAAATATTATATCAGGAAGTAATTTTTGTCGCTCGACTTTTTTACGGCTTGTATTAATCTTAACCTGTTGATCCCAATACCTGACCGTTGGATTTCCTTCCGAGAGCGGACTGTTGAATTCGGTAAACGGAAGTTTTGTGAGCTTTTCCGAAATCTTTAGTTCAGCCAATGAATGAGTAAGAATTTGTAGATGTTTTGATGCAATGAGCTTATCATCCTCATTTTGCAGCAGCTGTCGTTTACTTTCGAGTGCCTGCATTTCGGCTGCGGTCTTTTCCAGCAGTATAGCATCACCGATCGCATATCGATGATCGGATTTAGATTTAAGATCAAGCGCCAGGCTGTCTATTTCGCGCAGCAGCTCGTGAAGCGCATTCAGATAAACAATGTAGTAATAGCCTGATTTTACTTCTTTTCGAATTTTGTTAATCGTCATTTCTTCCTGCCGCATAGCGCCTTGAATTTTATCTTTAGCCAGACTGGACTGCGCAGCCATAAGGGTTGGAAAAGGAATTCGTTGAGAAATGGAAAACCCATTGTCATCACTTAATGAATTGTATTGTTTCGAGAACCAGATGAATTCTGTGTTTCCCAAATCAAAAGCTGACTTTTTAAGCTCAGTTTCATAAGCTATTTGTTGCTGCGAAATACTGATCTCTTTGTTGCCTTGAAGCGCGAGTGCAAAAACTTCTTCAAAGCTCACATCGCTCTGACCAAAGCCGGTGTAAAACAATAGGCACAAAAAGAAAGAAATCACTTTCGTTTTCATAGTTTTTATTTTTGTGATGTCAATGTTCGTTGAGGTTCAAAATAGGTATATAGAACAGGCAGGATGACGAGCGTCAGCAACGTTGCCGTGATAAGACCCCCAATGACAACCGTTGCCAAAGGCCGTTGCACCTCCGCACCCCCCGATTGAGACAGGGCCATAGGTAAGAATCCAAGTGAAGCTACGAGAGCCGTCATCAGAACAGGTCGTAGTCGTATTCTTGTTCCTTCAAGTACAATATGATACAAGTCAGAGTTGTCACTTTCTTTTTTGATTTTGGCAAATTCGGTCAGTAGTACAATTGCATTTAAAACCGCTACGCCAAAAAGAGCGATGAAGCCGATTCCTGCTGAGATACTAAAGGGCATATCGCGGACCCACAGCGCAAGCACACCCCCAATAGCAGCAAATGGGATGGAACTGAATATGAGAAGTACGCTTCTCATAGAATGGAAAGTGAAATACAATAAGATAAAAATTAAACCGAGCGCAACCGGAACAGCAACGGCTAAGCGTTGTTTTGCTTCTTCAAGATTTTCAAATGATCCTCCAAACTTGAGCCAATAACCAGGGTCGAAATTGACGGTTGAATTAATTTTATCACGAATTTCATTTACCACACTTTCCACATCCCGGCCACGTACATTAAAGCCCACCACGATTCTTCTTTGTGCATCATCGCGTTGAATTTGATTGGGACCTGTGGCAACGTCAATCGAAGCAATTTCTTCAAGTGGAATGCGCAAATCATTTTCGGCAGAAATGTAAATGCGTTTGAGATGATTGATGTCAGTTCGTTTTGAGCTATCAAACCGAATGACCAGATCAAATCGCTTTTCGTTTTCAAAGACGAGCCCCGCTTTCTCACCGGAAAACCCAGCGCGAATAGCCATGTTGGCATCATCAATACTTAATCCGTAGAGCGCCAGTTTTAAACGATCATATTTCACTACAATTTGTGGCAGCCCTGAAATTGGTTCAACATACACATCGGTTGAACCCTCTACAGTCTGAGCAATGCTACCAATTTCATTCGCGTACCTGACTAACAAATCAAGATCTTCACCGTACACCTTTATAACAACATCTTGTCGTGCACCTGTCATCAATTCATTAAATCGCATCTCGATGGGCTGTTGAAAACCATACCATACGCCAGGAATCGTTTCCTGCATTTTCTGTGACATCTTGTCGGCAAGTTCGTCTCTGCTACTTGCGCTGGTCCATTCTTTTCGATCTTTCAGTACAACAATCAAATCACTGTTTTCAATGGGCATGGGATCAATGGGAATTTCTGAAGAGCCAACTTTGGCAACAACCTCAATGACTTCAGGAAAATTGTCTAACAAAACACGAGCACTTTTTTGACCGGCTTCAATGGTTTGAGACATAGAGCTTCCTGTAAGCACTCTCGTTTCAACCGCAAAGTCTCCCTCATCGAGTGTTGGAATAAATTCGCCACCAAGCCGAGTGAAGAGAATTAATGCAAATACGAAAACGGCAATCGCCATACTTAGTACCGTTTTTCGGTAAGCCAATGCAAAGTGAATGGCAGGTGTATACAGCTTTTGGAAAAAATGCATCAGCCTGTCTGAAATATTTTTTTTGGTGGCTGGCCTTTTACTTATGATAAGTGAAGAGATCATGGGTACATAGGTGATGGATAAAATCAACGCACCCAGAATGGCGAATGAAACCGTTTGGGCCATGGGCTTAAACATTTTTCCTTCAATACCCACTAATGACAAAATCGGAACATAAACAATGAGAATAATGATCTGACCAAAAATAGCGGAGCGCATCATTCTTGATGCGGAGGAGTTAACTTCAGCATCCATTTCCTGTTGAGTGAGGCGATGTGAAAATCCGGCAACACGGAGATGGTGCATTGTTGCTTCCACAATAATCACCGCCCCATCTACAATCAACCCGAAATCAATAGCACCAAGACTCATCAGGTTTCCCGAAACACCAAACAGTCTCATCATGCTGATGGCAAACAGCATGGACAATGGAATAACGGATGCCACCACAAGACCCGCACGGAGATTACCGAGCATAAGAACCAGAACAAAAACAACGATCAATGCACCTTCTGTAAGATTAGTAGTTACCGTTCCGATCGCTTTGTTTACAAGTTTTGTTCGGTCAAGGTATGGATGGATCTCAATGCCTTCGGGTAAGGTATTTTCTATTTGTGCTATTCGATCCTTTATGGATTGAATTACCTTAGACGAATTCTCTCCTTTAATCATGAGTACGATGGCACCTACCGTTTCGCCTTCATCATTATAAGTCATCGCCCCGTATCGGTTAGCATGACCAAAGCGTACCACAGCTATGTCCCTGATGAGTACCGGAAAGCCATTGGAATTTTTCTTGACAACAATGTTCTCCAAATCACTCAGCTGTTCCACCATTCCTTCACTGCGAATAAATAATGCCCTGGGTTTTCGATCGATGTATGCGCCACCGGTATTCTGATTGTTCTTTTGAAGCGCTTCAAAAATTTCATTAATACCAACCTGCATGCTGTTCAACCGTTCCGGATCAAGGGCGATCTCATATTGCTTAAGGAATCCTCCAAAACTGCTCACATCTGCCACCCCCGGAGTGCCCAGAAGTTGTCTGCGGATGATCCAATCCTGAATGGTTCGAAGCTCCATAGTGGAGTATCTGTTCTCAAAGCCCTTTTTTGGTCGTAGGATATACTGATAAATTTCGCCAAGTCCTGTGGTTAATGGAGCCAACTCCGGCACACCAAGGCCTTCGGGTATTTGATTTTGCGCCTGAAGCAGGCGTTCGTTTACCTGCTGGCGCGCCCAATACACATCGGTTTGTTCGGTAAACACGATGGTTACAACGGATAATCCAAAGCGGGAGAAGGATCTGATTTCTGTGATCTCCGGAATGGTAGCCATGGTTTGCTCTACCGGAAAAGTAATCAGTCGCTCTACCTCCGGAGCAGCAAGGGATGGGGTCACCGTTATAACCTGTACTTGATTATTGGTGATGTCAGGAACAGCATCGATGGGCAATTGAGTAAGAGAATATCCACCCCACACAATTATAAGAATTGTGAAAAGTGCTATAATGAATTTGTTCCCTATAGAAAAGGAAATGATGCGATTAAGCATGAGTGCTTAGACTTAGTTAATAAAAAAAATCAAGACGAACTGCAACCTAGAAAGGCTGAGGTGATAAAATCATCTTTGGTGGTTGCCAAACGGAACTGGCAAAATCAATAGAGTAGGTGGACTGATAGAAATTGCTGTATGAAACTGAATAAGATTGAGTAGAGGCAGATTCCAGCAGGGGCGCATTTAAGAAAGCAATTTGCGAAGAGGTACAGTCATGAGGCTTGAAAGGAAGATCTTCGTGCTCCTCGTGTTCCTCTTGGTCATGAGATGCTTCCTGATCGCCATAGTGCAGTGTAAAAAACTCAAACGCTGAAAACTCTGAAGTCTTTTCTTTGTGTTCCAAAAAGTGATGAATCAGATATGGAAACCTGGTCAGATTTTCCATTTCAAACAGGCTTGCAAGCAGCAGTGTAAAACTCAGTACAATGGCGAAGGCCTTACGCATGAACAAAGATAATAACTCTCAACGGACATCTTTTACTATTTGATGGATGGCTAGAAGAGCGTGAGGTTCGCTCCTTTTCTGAATTTGGTCAGATTGTAAGGAGGCATAGACCTTCCTTCAAAATATTTCTTTTTTGCACGCCTGTACAGTTGGTGAATGATATCCGCAATATGGCCTTCACCGGTCATTCGCTTGACAAACCTAGAGTCATTGATATTTCCTTCATGCAAACTCTTAATCTGATTCATCACTTTAGTGAACCTTTCGGGAAAATTTTTCTGCAACCAATCTTCAAAAATTTTTCCGATTGATCCGTTCAGCCGAACCACAGTCATACCAGCCCCGCATGCACCGGCATCGGCTGCGGATTTCATGATGGCCGGAATTTCATGATGATTCAACCCTGGAATGATCGGTGCGTTCATAACGCCAACCGGTATACCTGCTTTTGAAAGCTGCTCTATAGTTTGTAAGCGTTTTAGTGCACTGGCAGTACGTGGTTCCATTAATCTTCGAAGCTCCTCGTTCAGAGTGGTGATGGAAATAAATATCTGGATCAAACGGTCAGCCGCTAAATCTTTTAAAACATCAAGGTCGCGGAGTATCAAACTGTTCTTGGTAATCATACCTACCGGATGTCTGTACTTTGAAAAAATTTCCAGCAGCTTACGTGTGATCTCTAATTTTTTTTCCTGGGGCTGATAACAATCGGTATTACCGGAAAGCATGATGGGAACAGGATTCCAGGTTTTTTGCAACAGAAATTTTTCCAGCAGTCGGGGAGCATCCGGCTTGGCAATAATCTTACTTTCAAAATCAAGTCCGGCACTGAAGCCATAGTACTCGTGCGTGTTTCGGGCATAACAATAAATGCACCCGTGCTCGCATCCCTGGTATGGATTAAGTGAATAGGCCATACCCACATCAGGACTGTCTACCCGATTCACAATTTTTTTTGGAGTTTCGAAAAGAAGTTGGGTATCCGGAGATTCCAGCAAGGGTTCGTCTACTCCCTCCGGATGTTCGGTTGAATAGTGGGTATTGAGAAAGCGATTTTCTGTCTTAATTTGTGCCCCTCTACCCTTGAAGTAGTTGTCCATAAACAATATTACTAAATAAATTAGCAATTTATCTAAAAGAGTTACCATATTCTGAAACCCCCGTCCGGCAGATTTTTTCGGATGATCTGGAAAAAACCGGTGTAGAACTTTTTATAAAAAGGGAAGATCAAAACCATCCAATTGTTTCAGGAAATAAATGGTGGAAACTAAAGTACAACCTGCAAGAAGCTCAGAAGCTTGGAAGACCTATACTCACATTTGGAGGCGCTTACTCTAATCACCTGTATGCCACAGCCGGTGCTGCGAAAGAATTAGGTTTGGAGAGTATTGGTGTGGTACGTGGCGAAGAGACATTACCCATAAACAGGACGCTTGCTTTTGCCAGCGGATGTGGGATGAAATTACATTATGTGAGTCGTGAAGATTACCGAAGAAAATCAGACGATCAATTTATACAATCCCTGCACAAAGAATTTGGCAATTTCTATCTTGTACCTGAAGGTGGTACCAATGAACTGGCGGTAAAAGGTGTGAAGGAGTTAGCGGTAAAACATTTACCTAAGGAATATGATTTTGTTTGTTGCGCTGTAGGAACCGGAGGGACAATGGCCGGACTGGTACAGGGACTGAATGGGAAATCTCATGCCCTTGGTTTCGCTGTAGTGAAGGGAGCAGAATTTTTAAAAAAAGAAATCAATTTTTTGCTGGGAGGGGATAACAATTTCACAAAGTGGTCACTGCAACTCGATTATCACTTTGGAGGTTATGCAAGCCATGATAAAAATCTTATCTGCTTTATAGAGGATTTTAAAAAGCAACACAATATTCCCCTGGATCATGTATACACCGGAAAAATGATTGCGGGTATTTATGACTTGGTTAAGAAGGATTTTTTCCACGCAGAACTAAAATTCTTGCTCTACATACAGGTGGCTTGCAAGGAATGCTTTAACTCCTGTTCCTGCCCTTCATCCATCGAAACATGCTCAGATAGTTTCTCTCTTCCGGTATCAATCCGGTTTCTGCTGCGGCCTTCACACCCTCAACCGTGTAGAACGCGGTGGGTAACTCATCTTTTAATTTTTTTAGAACTCCATCAAGACGCTCCCGGTCAACTACGGTGAAGACAATATTCTCATCGCCATCGGGCCCCTCACCCTTTATAATAGTCACCCGCAGCTTCATGGTATGTAAAAAATCCCGAAACGCGGTAACATCTTTTCGGGTCATGATGCGAACAATCACTTTGCCATACGCAATGCGATCTTCAATGATCATTCCAATAAAAATTCCAGACGCATAACCTGCAGGATAAGCTACATAACACATCCAGTTGTCAAGGTGGGCAAAAACCTGTCTGATGACGATAAGCCAGATGGAAGCTTCAAAAAAACCCAGAATCGTAGCTACTACCTTACGGTTTCCCAGCATGTAAATGATGCGCAAGGTGCCGATCGACACATCCGTTATTCGCGCTAAAAAAATTAATAAGGGTAGAACTAAAAAAGTAAAGACTTCATCAGATAGGCCGAGCGTTTCCGTAACAAACTGATCCATTACACATTAAATAAACTTGAAAATAAATCCTGAACTTTTCCAAAAGAAACAACTTCAATGGAACTACCTTTACCACTCACTGCTTTTTTGTTATGCTTGGATATATAGATTTTTTCAAAACCCAGTTTCGATGCCTCGGAAATTCTTTGGTCAATACGATTAACGGCCCGAAGCTCACCACCTAATCCAACCTCTGCAGCGAAACAGCTTTTTCTGAGACAGAAATCTCTTGCAGGGATGAAACTACCGAAACGCAGACTGCTAAATCTATCGCTGGATCTTCTACTTTTATTCCACCTGCCATGTTGATAAAAACATCCTGCAAGCCCATCCTATACCCACACCGTTTTTCAAGCACAGCCAACAGCATGTTCAATCGCTTTTGATCAAATCCTGTGGGTGTGCGTTGTGGTGTTCCATAGGAGGCTGTGCTTACGAGTGACTGCACTTCAATTAGTAGTGGCCTGTTGCCTTCCATTGTCGCCCCGATGCTTGCTCCGCTTAATGGTCCGTCCTTTTGCGATATCAATATCTCGGAAGGATTATTTACTTCGCGCAAACCGTTTCCCAGCATTTCATAAATACCAATCTCCGATGTAGAGCCAAATCGATTTTTGGTAGTGCGTAGGATGCGATACACCAAATGACGATCACCCTCAAACTGCAGCACCGTATCCACCATGTGTTCCAAAACTTTTGGTCCGGCCAATGAACCATCCTTTGTAATATGTCCCACTAAAAAAACAGGAGTATTAGTCTCTTTGGCATATTTCATAAGTTCAGCGGTACAATGGCGCACCTGGCCAATACTTCCAGCTGCGGAGTCGAGTAGGGGAGAGTGCAACGTTTGAATCGAATCGATAATCACCAGCTCTGGATTGAGGGCTTCAATCGCATTGAAAATATTGGCGGTATTCGTTTCTGTAAGAGTATAAAAAGTATCCGTACTTTTTTCAGTTCCATTAAGACGCTGAGCACGCATTTTAATTTGCTGCTCGCTTTCTTCTCCAGAGACATAGAGGACTTTTTTGTTCAATCCTAATCCCACCTGAAGCATTAACGTAGATTTACCAATGCCCGGTTCACCGCCAAATAGCACCAGTGAGCCGGGCACAATGCCACCTCCCAAAACACGGCTAAGTTCCTGGTCTGGCAATGGATCGCGCTGTGCATTTTCAGAATTTATTTCAGCCAGTGTTTTGGGCTGAGTAACTTTTTGGTAGCGGGATTCCTGCCGCCATTCTGGTTTAGATGCCTTCTGAATAACCTCTTCAGCAAACGTATTCCACTCTTCGCAGGAAGGGCATTTTCCAATCCATTTGGCTGATTCATGGCCACATGATTGACAAAAAAATATAGTCTTGGACTTCGCCATTAATCTTTTTCCTTTGCCATGTACCCATACACAATTTTATCGGCAAGTGCCGGCCACCATTTGTTGAGCAGAATAATAATTTTTCCTTGAGCTGTGAGGACTAAAGATCGCTTCCGTTTAACGGTAGCCTGATAAATATGCTTTGCGCATTCTTCAGCCGTCATCATTTTCTTTTCATCACGAGGTGATTCGCCCTGGGCAATTCCATTTTCATTGAGTGCCCGTTTCCGGATCTCCGAGGCTGTAAAACCAGGATATACAGTAAGTACATTGATGTTAAACGGGAGTAATTCCGTACGCAACACTTCTAAAAAGCCCGTAAGTGCAAATTTTGATGACGAATATCCTGCCCGACCTGGCAATCCACGAATTCCCGCGATTGAACTTATACCAACAATACTTCCTTTGGTTTTCTTTATTTCAGGCAGGCAATATCGCGTAGCGTTTACTGCACCATAAAAATTAGTGTTCATTACCGTATGAATGACCGGCAAGTCAACATCCTCAAAAGCTGCACGCATGGAGATACCGGCATTATTAATTAACACGTCAATGCGATTGTATAGTCGGATGGCTTCGGCTGTCATGGCGCGATTGTCTTCTTCTACCCCAACATCGCCTACGAAAAGGGAAATCGTGATTCCCTTCTTCCGCAACTCCTCAACAGCAAGAACAAGATTTTCTTTTGTACGACCAGTAATCAACACGTTCGATCCATGACGACCAAATTCTTCGGCCAGTGCTTTACCAATACCCGTAGAACCCCCGGTAATAACAACAACCTTGTCTCTCATCACGAACAATTGAAAATCAAGTCCCAAAAGTAATGAAAACATTTACGATTTTAGCCGCTTCATGATCGTGCTAAGAATACTCTCTTTTTTACCGTTGCGAATACTGTATGTATTCTCTGATTTTTTCTTTTTCATTGGTTACTATCTCATTCGCTATCGGCACCAGGTCATTCGAAATAACCTTGTTCAATCATTTCCCGGAAAATCGAATGCTGAAATCAAAAAGATAAGTAAAGACTTCTATGCCCATTTATGTGATTATGTATTTGAGACGATTAAGCTGATTACTATTTCAGGGGAGGAGTTGAACCAACGAATGAAATTTAGAAACACGGAACAGCTGGATCGTTTTGTTGAGAAGAAGATTCCGATTATCGGGCTGTCATCGCATAATTTTAATTGGGAATGGGTATTGGTTTCTGCCAACGCCAACATGGCCATCAAATGGGATTTTGTTTACATGCCGATCACTTCAAATTCACTGGATCAGTTTTTACTGAACGTAAGATCGCGGTTTGGAGGTTATCCTATTAAGCGAATGGATTTAGGAAGGGAACTCATCAGAAGGAAAGGGGTATTCCGTGGTATAGCTATTTTAGGAGATCAGTTTCCGGGTCATCAAAATGATAAATATTTTTGGAAAACATTTTTACATCAAAGCACTGTATTTAATGGTGCGGTCAATCAACTTCCGTTTACAACTCAATATCCAGTGATCATGTTCAACTGTCACAGAAAAAAGCGGGGATATTATGAAGTTACTTTTGATATCATTGGTGAGCCCCCTCACGACAAAAATTTTTCTGCACTTGATATTTATGCCGAAAAACTTGAAGGGTTGATTCAATCAAATCCATCAAACTGGCTTTGGTCACACAAGCGCTGGAAAGAAGTTGATTAGTTAAGCAACATCTCAATGTCTTCGCGGGAAAGATTTTTCACTACACTCTCCTCAGTGGTAATCAGGCTATCGGAAAGTTTGAGTTTTGCTTTTTGGAGACGCACGATTTTCTCCTCCACGGTATTGCGTGTAATGAATTTGTAGGTGAAGACTTTTCGCTTTTGACCAATACGGTGTGCACGATCAACAGCTTGCGCCTCAACGGCAGGATTCCACCATGGGTCAAGGATAAACACATAGTCCGCCTCCGTTAAATTTAATCCCAGCCCTCCTGCTTTGATCGAAATCAAAAATATTTTTAACTCCGGATCTTTGTTAAACCGATGAACCTGTGACTTGCGATCGGTAGTTGACCCATCCATATATGCGAAAGGAATTTTTTTTGTGCGCAGCATGGTTTTGACAATTTCTAAATGTTTTACAAACTGACTAAACACTAAAAGCTTATGGCCCTCAACGATTGCATTCTCCACCATGTACGAAATGTCTTCAAGTTTCCCGGAATCGCTGTCATACTCCGGATCAATCATCCGTGGATGATTTGAAATCTGGCGAAGGCGCGTAAGACCTTCCAGAATCATCATTCTGGAATTGTTAATACCTTCTTTATCAATTTGGTCAAGTATTTTATGCCGGTAATAAGATTTTGCTTCTTCATACCGCTGTTCCTGATCAGACGTCATATTGGAGTAATGAATGTTCTCCACTTTTTCAGGAAGCTCAGTAGCCACTTGTGACTTAAGGCGCCTTAGTATGAATGGTTTAATGACTGCATTTAATTTTTTTGTCTTCGTCTCATCACCTTTCTTTTCAATGGGGATCAGGTATTCATTTTTAAAAAATGTCTGATTGCCCAACAGGCCTGGGTTAAGAAAAGTTATTTGCGACCACAGGTCCATGGTTGTGTTTTCCAATGGTGTGCCCGTAAGCGTCAATCGGTGTTTGCATTTGAGCTGCATCACCGCTTTGGCAATGTTAGAGGACGGATTTTTAATGACTTGTGATTCATCCAGGATCACATAACTAAATTGAAACTCTTTAAGCGTATCAATATCAAGGCGGGTTATTCCATACGATGTGAGCACCAGATCATAACCTTTAAACCTTTCAACATCTTTACTTCGATTGGTTCCCGTATAGGTGAGAATTTTTAGTTGAGGCGTGAACTTCTCAGCTTCCATTTCCCAATTGTAGATCAAAGAAGTAGGCATAATAAGTAAAGAAGTCCCCGACTTGCCTTCCTCCTTATTGGCCTGGAGAAGAGCGAGTGTTTGAACGGTTTTACCTAACCCCATATCATCGGCTAAACATCCGCCCAGCCGAAATTCATGCAGGAATCTAAGCCAGTCGTACCCTGCTTTTTGATAGGGACGAAGTTTTCCCACAAATCCTTCAGGAACTTTTTGCTCCTTGATTCCCTCAAATGAACTCAGGTTGCGCAAGCGGTCGCTCATATGGACCTTGGCCAGATCCGATTCCTGAAGATCTTTAACTACCTGCAGGTGATATTTCTGAAGAATGGGCTTGTCTTTTTTACCGTGCGATTCGCTAAAGGCAAACAAGTCACCGTACTTGATTAACCAGGCATCAGGTATGATAGCGATTTCACCGTTCGGTAATTTAAACTCAACTTTTTTCCGGAGAATGAGCTTTCGAAGTTCTTTAAATGGAATCTCAAATTCTCCAAATAAAATTTTAGCATGTATATCAAACCAGTCAATGCCTTCCCTAACTTCCAGATCGATGATGGCTTTGCCTACAAAATATTTCTTATCCCGATTTTGTGGTTGACTGACTTCAAAGCCAAGATTCAATAAGTTAGATCGGTTTTCGTTTAGCCAGGAAAAGGCTTGCCCCTTATTGATGGCTGTGCGAAATCCTTTAATCGGAAGGCCTAATTTAGTTAAGGTTTGAGCAAATTTTTTCTCATTTTCAGTGTCTCTCTTTACCCGGTGAAACACATAGTCATCCCCTCTTTTCTCCACCGTCACACTCACTGACGAGAAGGGGTCGCCCCTGAACAAATGTTTTCCATATTTGAAGGAAAGATCAAACACGATTTTGCCTGTTTCATCATCTGCTGAAGTTTCTTTCTTTTTCGAAAGAATTTTTCCTGAACTTGTCGAGCCTGCCTGATGAAGTTCTGAAAGTGTTAGGAGGGGATGTGGCTCGAATTCACTTTTTATAATGTCAAAGCCATGCGCTTCGATGTTATCGAAAGAAGCAATCAGTGGGCCTACAAAACGATTGTAGTATGTTTCTTCAAGATTTTTTGGAATAACGACATTCTTCTTGGTGAAAAAAGGCAACAATTTTTTTCCGTCAACATAACTTTCAAAGCCGTATAATTTTCCATTCAGTACCATCCAGGCAGGAGATTTACACACCAGGTAGGCAGAAGGATTTGGCAGGTCTAATTTTTTTCCATCATATGTGATTGTTGGAAAATAGGTAGTGCTGTCATCTCCTCTTTTGAAATGAAATTGAATTTTGGCCCGGTGGTCCATTACCTCAAGTTTACGCCACGTTGGCTCACCATCATTGCCCATCTCAAAGACCTTCTTGCCTTTTACTTTATCAAAAATTTCACCTCGCTTTCGTTCCAGGAATTCTTCAATTTGCTCCTGGATGGCTATGTCGCCTTTCTCTTTGTGGTACACTTTGCTAAAGAATTCCTGAGGCTTCACTTGTTTCTTACTAAAATTTTTGAGGATAGCATTTTGCCCCATGCTATCCATCAACTTGATCAATTCATAATCCAATTCATCCAGCCCCTTATCAAATTCACGTGCATTTTTAGCAGATATATTTTGGTGCTGAAAGGTTAGATCACCGGCATCATCTAGATGGACAATAAACGACTCGACAAGAAATCCCAGGAATTCGTGTTGGTAGAGAGAATAGATGATCTGAAACGGCTGTACTGCCGAAACCTTCATAATTGCACGATTTGCTCGCTTTTTGGTATAACAAAGGCGCTTTTAAAGACGCCCGAAAGCCTGCCAATAATCTGTTCTGGAATAAGCAGAAGGGCAAATTACATATTTCACCCGAAATTTTTCGGTAATAAATGAACGAATTCTAAAAGCTGATTATGGTTATAAATCGGTAACCGAATATGATTTTGAAGCAAGGGAAGCAGGCCTGAACGAAATAAGGAGTGTAACGATAACGATGAGCGCAGCGACAAGGAGAAAATCAAAAGCCTCCATTTTCACCGGATAGTTGGCAACCACTGCATTTTCCAAACCCATGCCCACAAGTCCATAGGTTGTTTGTAACCAACAAATAAGACCACCCAGAAGAAGGCCTACCGATGCTCCCAAAAAGAAATGATCGCACCTTCTGTTAAAAAGATCTTTCGGATAAATCGATGGGTTGATCCCATGGCAAACAAACCGAAATATCTTTCTTCTTATCAAGAGCCAGCATCATCAGTGAGAAAAAGATATTAATGGAGGCAATGCCTACGAGCAATGATAAAGAAAGAAACGTAAAAAGCTTTTCAATTTTCAGAAGGCGATACAAATCTTTGTGTTGTTCCTCATTGTTAAGGACAGCAAATTTATCGCCCAGCAATTTTTTCAAATTAGTTTGAACGGTATAAATATCTCCCGAGACTTTAACTTCCAAAGCAGTGCGCCTGGAATCATATCCAACCAATTCCTCAACAAGAGAAATTGGAAGGATAATATAATTTTCATCGTAATTTTTTTCGATAGAGAAAACACCAATTGGCTGTACCGTTTTTCGCGAATACATTCGGGTTGGATCCAGTGATGGACCCGATGCATTCTTTACGTAAAACACCTGCAGCGCATAAAAAGAATCGTCAAGTGAAATTGAAAGAAAAGTCTGAATTCCCCTGCCGATCAACGCGAAAGGCACCCCTCCTTCTTGAATTACCAGCCTGCCCTGCACGATGTGATCGTCAATTCGGTGCTGGTCTATAAAGTTATCGCTGACTCCTTTCATGGTCACCACCATATCGGCATCTCCATATCGGAGGTACCCATAGTCTTCTATTACTTCTGTAACTACATCCACACCCTCTATGTTTTTTATGGATTGTATAAACTCATCGGTTACGGGAAACGATTTGCCCTTTACCGCCTCTATTTTTAGTTCAGGATCGAACGAAGAATTAAGTGAATGCAATAAATCCTCGAGCCCGTTAAAAACGGAAAGCACAATAATGAGTGCCGCGCAGCTAAAAGCCACACCGATCATGGAAAGGATTGAAATAATATTAATGAAATTCTTCTTTCGCTTAGAAAGAAAGTAGCGCTTGGCGATAAACAGAGGAAGGTTCACTTACTCCTTATTTTCGGGATCAGCGGGAGGGATGTTCAAACTATCAATCAGTTGATCCAGACGCATTGCTTTTTCTTCCACTTCGTCAATATAAAAGATCAACTCGGGGATTATACGCACCTGATTGCGAATTCGGTTGCCAAGTTGCTTTCGGATTTCTCCTTTATGAGAATTTAATCTCTCCAACATAGCGGGTTTGTCTTTTTGCAACATCATACTGATGTATACTTTAACAATACCCAAATCCGGGCTGATGCGCACTTCTGCAATGGAAATAAAAGCATGGTTGAGGATGCCTCTTTTATCCTGCTGAAAGATATCACTTAGTTCCTTTTGTATAAGTCGACTGACTTTTTGCTGACGAACCGAACTGCTCATGAGTACAAATATCTGAATAATTGTTCACACGCTCAGGCATAAAGCAGCCGATCTCAAACTTTCTTAGTTTTGTGAACATTTGACCGGCAAAATTAGTGTTACGATTATTTCGCATCAATGATCCATATCGACTGCTGATAGGATTTTTTCTGTTGATCATCATTTCAATTCCATTACTCGCAGATCCTGTTGCCGCAACCATTTCAGAAATTAAAGCAACCCTTCTTGGAGCGTCCATAAGCACGGGAAAACTCATGTACATCACTGTTGTAGATGACACACCACCATTTGCAGCTGCGATTTATGGGTTGATTGATTTGATTTTTGGAAGATCAGTATTGGCGTACCGGATTATTGCCCTTGTCATTATTTTTTTTCAAGCCGCTTATTTTTCAGTCGTATTGATCAGGTATAAAGCTTATGTGGAGAATACGTATGTGTTTGTGCTGGTCTTTATTATTCTTTCGGTGTTTTCATTTGATATGATTTCTTTGTCGCCTGCACTAATGGCCTCGACCTTCCTGTTGTTTGCATTGAATGCGGTTTTCAAGGAAGTGGAATTCAAAATTCAGCGTGATGAAACTATTTTGTCATTGGGTGTTTACATCGGGGTTGCATCACTTTTCGTTTTATCATATAGTTACTTTCTGCTCATTTCCCTTCTTCATTTAATTCTTTTTGCGCGAATAAATTTCAGAAAAGTGTTGTTGCTCTTCTACGGCTTTGCCTTACCTCACATGGTGCTGGTAACACTTTATTTTTGGTGGGATGAGCTAACGCCTCTTTGGAAGTACTATTATCAGCCAAGCCTAACCCTTGACACAACCTCATTTATCTCTTTGAAATCATTGCTAGTGCTGGGAAGCATACCTGTTCTTTATTTTCTTATTTCGTTATTCATGGTAAACCGGGAAGCACGGTTGACTAAGTATCAATCGCAGCTGATGCAAATAATGCTGCTATGGGTTCTCTTCTCAATTCTTCATCTAATAGTAGTGAAAGAGTTTTCTGCCAACAGCGTGATTCCAATACTACCCGGGCTGGCCTATTTTATTACGACTTACCTGTGCTCATTCGCAGAAAGAGAGTAGCTGAAGTCATGACATGGATATTTATTGCAGGAACAATTTCAACCAGTTATTTGAGCCGATATCAAAAAATAAACAGTGTTGATTACAGTGATTATTTCAGCCCTCCATCAAAATTAGAAGGTCAGATTCAGGATAAAAGAATCATGATTCTGGGAGAGGACTGGTCTTTGTATACAATCAACACCCCCCGCTTCAGGATTCATCAACTGGAAACTGGCGGAGCCAATTTTCAATAATCCGGATGAGAAAAATTTAGTTTTTGTATATGCTGCCATGAGCAATGACTGGCCTGATATTATAGTCGATGAGGCTGGTATGATGATTCAATTTTTGAATCGCATGCCGGACATCAAAGCGAAATACAGAAGCGAAGGAAAGCTTTATCGAAAAATCAGCAATTGATTTTTTCTACTCTCCGCTGGTGGCGGCCACCTTCGAAGGCATGCTCCAGGAAAGCATTCACGATTTTGACAGAAAGGTCTTTATCAATAAAACGGGCCGGAAGCACAAGATATTAGCATCATTATGCTGCCGTGCAAGGCTGGCCAACTCTTCATTCCAGCAGATGGCAGCCCGAATATTGGAATGTTTGTTGGCGGTCATGGCTACGCCATTGGCCGAGCCGCAGATCAGTATTCCCAAATTTGATTTTCCTTTTTCAATTTCTTCCGCAACAGGATGTGCATAGTCAGGATAATCGGTTGATTCAGCGCTATGGGTACCAAAATCAATGCACTCATATCCGCTTTCGGCAAGCGAGGTCTTGATCATCTCCTTGTATTCATACCCTGCGTGATCGCTACCAATGGCAATTTTTTTCATGATGATTATTCTGTGTTTAACGCACTAGCCTCGTCTGCTTTGCGTTGTTGACGAACTACATATGCAGAAATGAATATACTTATTTCATAGAGCAGATACAACGGAATGGCAATCAAGCTTTGGCTCACCGGATCAGGTGGTGTAATAATAGCGCCTACAATCAGAATAGTAATGATCGCATACTTTCTGTTTTTGCGCATGAACTGCGGAGAAAATAATCCAACTTTAGTCAGGAAATATACCACCACGGGAAGTTGAAAGAGCAGCCCGCTGCCCAGGATTAACATGACTATTGTGGATACGTACGAAGTAATATCAAATTCGTTAACAATGATATCGCTGATGGAGTAATTGGCCAAAAACCAGACGGCCAATGGGCTCATTACAAAGTACCCGAAAAGAACGCCAACCAAAAAGAGGAATGAAACAGCAACGACAGCACCGCGAGATGACTTTTTTTCGGTTGTATAAAGGCCCGGTCTGATGAATCGCCATATTTCCCAAAACACATACGGGAATGCAACCACTAAACCGATAACAAAGGATGCCGTCAGGTGCATGGCAAACTGACCTGTCATAAACCGGCTCTGCACCAGAAATGGAATTTTGTCTACACAGAATTTTTCTGGTTGGCCTATCCACTCGCCAAAGCGACACAAGTAGATGAAAGTGGGAAAATCTATGGAAGCAGGAGCAAAAACAATATTATCGAATATCCACGGAGCATAAATAAATGCCAGAATCATGAAAATAAAAATAGCCGCAAATGCACGCACAACATGCCAACGCAGTTCTTCCAGATGATCAAGAAAAGACATTTCTTTTTCTAGGCTCATAATCAGAATGGGTTAGTCCTCATACAAGGGAAACTTGCTAACCAATTTATTTACTTTCTTTCTCACAGCCTTCAGGTGTTTGCCGTTATCCGGCTTTTGTAAGGCTTCATCTATCAGATCCACAATTTTGACAACATCTTTTTCTTTTATGCCCCGGGTAGTCATCGCTGGTGTCCCTAACCTCATTCCTGAAGTAACCATCGGAGATTGTGTATCAAACGGAACCATGTTTTTGTTGATGGTGATGTCCGCTTGTATTAAAGCTTCCTCAGCCTGTTTGCCGGTGAGTTTCTTTGATCGAAGATCAATTAAATTCAGGTGATTGTCAGTCCCTCCGGAAATTACTTTGTACCCGCGTTCCATAAATGCTTCGGCCATCGCTTTGCTGTTCTTAGCCACCTGTACAATGTAGTGGAGGTAATCATCGGACAATGCTTCACCAAAAGCAATGGCTTTTGCAGCAATGACATGCTCTAACGGTCCACCTTGTGTACCGGGAAAAACTCCGGAATCGAGTAGGGAAGAAATTTTCCGCAATTCACCCTTTTGTGTTTTTATCCCCATGGATTATCAAAGTTTTTTCCGATCATGATCAGGCCGCCTCGGGGGCCGCGAAGGGTTTTATGTGTTGTTGTAGTCACAACATGGCAATGCTCGATGGGGTCATTCAGTAATCCTCGCGCAATAAGTCCTGCAGGATGTGCGATGTCGGCCAATAGGATCGCACCTACAGAATCTGCTGCCTCACGTAGTTTAAGATAATCCCAGTCGCGTGAATAAGCAGATGCACCACATATGATCATCTTTGGTTTTTCTCGTTCCGCTATTTTTATGACATTATTAAAATCTATAAGACCTGTTTCTTTTTCTACGCCATAGAAAACAGGTTGGTAAAGTTTGCCTGAAAAATTAACAGGTGATCCGTGAGTAAGATGACCTCCGTGGGATAAATCAAATCCTAATATCTTATCACCGGGCTTCAGGCAAGCCAGCATTACAGCGGCATTTGCCTGTGCACCGGAGTGAGGCTGTACATTTGCCCATGAAGCATTGAAAAGTTCCTTTACACGGTCAATCGCTAATTGCTCAATTTCATCCACTACTTCGCATCCTCCATAATATCGTTTGCCGGGAAGTCCTTCAGCATATTTGTTAGTCAACACCGTACCCATAGCCTTGATCACTTGCTTAGAAGCAAAGTTTTCTGAGGCAATTAATTCAATGCCGTTTTGTTGACGTTTTTTTTCTTTCTCAATCAGCTCAAAGACTAACTTATCGCGCTTCATAGTGGGATTTTCTTTAAAGGGCGTAAAAATAGAGGAGATGATTACTAATTCCTAAATGAAAGAATTATTAAACCGATTCAGAATTGGGACGAACTATTCCGATTTACCAACTTCCGCTGCTTCCGCCTCCGCTAAAGCTACCGCCCCCTCCCGAGAAACTACTACCCGAACTGGATGACCAACTGCTGCCACTACTACTGCCACTACTACCTCCGCTGCTCCAACCCGAAGAAGAAGACCACTGACGGCCACCGGACTTGTTGGAGCCTGGGAATTTTTTAGCAAACCAGGATGAAGGAAAGATTAATTTTATAATCGGAAATCCGATTATAAAAGAGCCCAGCGTAATTAGTCCTCCCTGTACGCCAAAAATGAAAATGGGGAATGAGCCATAAAATGGAATTAAGAATAAATACAAAAACCAACCTTCAAATCCGGGTAAAGTAAGGGCCGTAAAGGTGAAAACACCTAAAATAAAAAATACAAAAATGCCGATAAAAATCGCTTCGCCTCCACTCAAGCCAAATTCATTGGGTCCATCCGTGTCGGCAATGTCTGCTGTGTATTCGCCTTCAATAGATTTTGTGATGGCATTGATGGCTTCCGAAACACCTTCGTCAAAATTTCCCTGTCTGAATCGAGGTGTTATTTCATTACGAATAATGAGATAGCACGTAGCATCTGTTAATACACCTTCCAGTCCTCGTCCTACTTCTATCCTCATTTCACGATCGTCAATGGAAATAAGAAGCAGTACGCCATTGTCTTTTCCGTGTTGTCCTAACTGCCATGTTTCTGCCACGCGAAGTGAATAGTCTTCGAGAACGTCCCCATCAAGTGAATTGATAATGAGTATTGCAATTTGATTGGATGTGGAGTCTTCAAAACTTTTAAGCTGTTGCTCAAGTTGCTCCACCGTAGAGGATTTTAATACTCCGGCTTCGTCATGAACACGCACGCCCCAAAGTTCAGGGACAGGTTTTTGTGCAAACAAGTTAAGGGTAGAAAAGGAGAGAAGGAAAACAAACAAATACTTCATAACGCTGACACCGTACTAGTTTTCGATGCGTAAATCGTTACGCAGTTCATTCACATCATCTTTGGTCTTGACAAATCCTTTTTCCAATAATAGATCTCCACCTCGCTTCACGGCATCAAGTATACCATCAAGTACGTGTCCTGATTTTATTTTGGCAATAATAGCCTTAACCATATTGTCCCATTCTTTTTGCTCTACAACTTTGCTAATGCCTCGATCGGCCATAACAATCACTTCTTGCTCGAAAAAGGAAATAAAAATCATAATTCCGGTTCGGTGCCGCGTATTAAAAACCTCTTCTTCAAGGAAAGCATTTTCGGCTTTGGTTTTTGTTGCCTGATCCATATGAGCCTGACTAATAAATAATTTTCGAACAGGAAGGATAAACTGAGAAAGGGCTGCGCCTGCAATTCCGCCTACAGCAACAAGAATCATAATCAGGAGCGGATCCTGCACGGCAACCGAATGCAGATACCGATCCGCAACAATGATGAACAGAAACATGAGACTCGCCAGAACCAGGCCCGCGCGATAATTAGCTATTGTGTAGAATCCACTTCGCTCAACAAAAACGGGTACAATTTCGCCAGAACTTTTAGTTTCAGCTTCGTGTACCGCAGCCTTAATTCGTTCCAGGTCCTGATTAGAAAACCGATTTTTTAAGGTCATTTTTATAACTAGTAAGTGCAGTTCTAATCAAAGATAAGATTTAGTCGAATTAATTCGCTTGATGGGGGGAAGTATTCAAACTATATTAATGCGCTAATACCAACAATATAATTAATGATTGGCATATTTCTCTCACATGCATACAAGCGAATGACAAGATCAGTCTCCTTCGAAAAGGAGATGGCAACCACTGTATTTCTGGGGTTGATTACGATCATGGCTGTTGTCTATGCACTCCTACTTGGGCTTGCATTGGAGAAAATTTTAGAAAAGAGCCTTGGAGTTTCTGACTCCGTTTCGTTTCTCAATGGACTATTACTCTATTATTTTACTTCAGAGTTTTTAATCAGGTATTTCATGCAAAACCTCCCTGTGTTGGAGGTTCAGCCCTACCTTCATCTCCCTATACGCAAATCTGCTATTGTCCATTTCCTCCTGGGGAAATCTCTTGTTCACATTTTAAATGTGTTCGTCTTTTTGCTGTTTCTTCCTTTTGCGTTAAGCGTGGTCGTAAGGGATTACGGAATCGTTAACGCTTTGAGTTGGATTCTTTCGATATGGCTGTTTAGTCTTTCAGTTCATTTTATAATGATTCTTTTCAAGAAAAAGTTGGACGACACGTTATGGGGCTTAGCCACGATCGTGTTGGTCTTCGGGCTGTTTGCTGCGGCAGATTATTTTGGATGGTTTAAACTTTCGGAGGTATCGGCCGCACTTTTTAATTTGACAGTTACATGGTCACTTTTTCCAGTGGTTCTTTTTTTGGTATTGGCCGGGTTATACTATGGACTGTACTCGTATTTTCTTAGCAGCTTTTATCCGGAAGACCTGAGTGTAAGTAAAGAGAAGTCATTTGTACACTCCTCTGATCTTACTATTCTGAAACGTTTTGGCATCATGGGAGGCTGGATAAATGTAGAACTGAAACTAATACTTCGAAACAAGCGAACACGGACTATATTAGTCTTAGGTGCGCTTCTGTTATTATATGGATTGATTTTTTATCCTGAGGAAACATATACAGAAACGATGCCCGGATTTCTTGTGTTTGTTGGGATTTTCATCACGGGTATTTTCATGATTAACTACGGACAGTTTTTGTTCAGCTGGCAGGGAGGTCATTATGACTTCACACTTACGCAGCCTGTTTCGATGCGACAGTATGTTGAATCAAAATACTGGCTGATATCTTCGGTGACCATCGCGTGTTTCCTGTTGAGTATTCCTTACGTGTATTTTGGATGGCGATTTTTGTTTCTTCATCTCGCGTGCACATTATTTAATATTGGAATAAATAGTTTCATTATTATGAATATGGCTATGTGGGATCCTAAAAAAGTTGATCTGACTCGCAGCTCAGCTTTCAACTATCAGGGAGTGGGGGCGGCACAATGGCTAATGGGCTTTCCGATTTTACTAAGCCCATACATATTTTATTTGCCGTTAAGCTATTTAGGATATTCCAATTTCGGATTGGTAGCTGTTGGCCTCGCAGGATTGATAGGATTTACAATGCATCCCTACCTGATTGATTTTACAACCAGGCGATTAATAAAGAAGAAATATTTGATGGCCTCCAACTTCAGAAGCGAATAATGATAGTCATTGATACACTTAGAAAAGAATACAAGGGTACACCGGTGGTTGACATTGACTCACTGTCCATTGGACAGGGGGAAGGCTTTGGGCTTGTTGGAAATAATGGGGCCGGGAAGACTACATTGTTTAGACTAATACTTGATCTGATAAAGCCAACACATGGGGAGGTAATGATTGAAGGGAAAGATGTGAAGGGAAATGATGAATGGAAAAAATTTGTAGGCTCCTACCTGGATGAAAATTTTCTAATTTCTTATCTGACACCTGATGAGTACTTCAAATTTGTCGGTACTCTTCATGGACATCAGGATGCCGATTTGATCACTGTTTTATCCCAGTTTGAAGAGTTGTTCAATGGGGAGATCACAGGCAAAAAAAAATACATCAAAGACTTATCGAAAGGAAATCTAAAAAAAGTGGGAATAGCCGCGGCATTTATCGGAAATCCTCAGGTGGTTGTCCTTGACGAGCCGTTTGAAAATCTTGATCCCACTTCTCAAATCCGGTTAAAAAGTTTATTAAAAAAAGAAAAGCAGGAAAAAAAATTGACCTATTTAATTTCAAGTCATGATCTGAATCACGTCACAGAGATTTGTGATCGCATTGTTATTCTTGAAAAGGGAAAAGTAATAAAAGATCTACGGGGACAAAATCTATTGTCGGAATTAGAAAGCTATTTTAAAGCCTGAGTTTAGATGCACATTGAACATGATAAATAAATTGAGCTTTAGACTTTCAGTTTATGGGGTGTTGTTCTTCCTTTCTCTGGTCATTATTTTCCATATTCTCATTCTTACTCAGGTTATCCCATTTCAAATTGTATGGGGTGGCAGGCTAGAGACACTTTCTCAAATGAGAATTTTTGAAACCATTTCTATTTTTATAAATGTCCTAATGTTGGTAGTAGTGGCCGATAAAGCGGACTATTTAAAACTCCCATTCTCAACAAAAACAATCACAATTATACTATGGGTATTCGTTGTGTTGTTTGCTGTGAATACCATTGGGAATTTGTTTTCCAAAAACCGTTTAGAGCAATTACTCTTTTCACCGCTCACATTATTGGCTGCGATTTTGTTTGCCAGAATAGCAATTGAAAATCATACCAAGTAAAAATATCCGCCTTGTGGATATAATTTTATATTAAAACAGAACCTTCCAAATAAGGCATGGTACGTTTAGCAAGGTACAGTAGGAAATGATCTTGTGATTGTATAAGATCGGTTTCTAAACCTACTATTTATGAGCTATACTATTCGCCTCCTAACACTGATTTGCTTTATCAGTGTGTTTACCTTTTCGTCTGGTCAAAATGTTACTGTTGACAAGGCTATAAAAAACATGAAGTGGCGACCTATTGGGCCCGCTAACATGGGCGGACGCGTAACGGATATTGCCGGTGTACCCGGGGATCCTGCCACATTTTATTTTGGCGGAGCCGATGGAGGTGTGTTTAAGACCACAAATGGTGGAGTCACATTCGAAGAATTATTCACCGATCAGAAAGCGTACTCTATTGGATCAATCACAGTTTCTCCCTCAGACCCTGAAGTGATCTGGCTAGGCACAGGCGAGGGAGATCCGCGCAACAGCGTTGGGTATGGATTGGGAGTTTACCGCTCACTGGATGGTGGCAAATCATGGCAACATCTGGGACTTGAAAAAACGGATCGGATCAAGCGTATCGCGGTGAATCCGCAAAACTCTGATATTGCTTGTGTGTGTGCTATGGGCAAAGAGTGGGGCCCTAATACTGATCGTGGTGTATTTCGAACACTGGATGGAGGAAAGACCTGGGAAAAAGTTTTATACCTCGATGAGAATACAGGCTGCTCTGACATTGCTATGGATATGTCAAACCCGCGCATTATGTATGCGGGAATGTGGACCTTCAGACGCAAACCTTGGCGGTTTGATGATGGTGGAGGTAATACGGGAGTCTATAAATCAGTGGATGGTGGAAAAAACTGGGCAAAAATTTCAAAAGGACTGCCTAATAAGCCGATGGCTCGTATTGGACTATCAGTGGCGCAAAGTCAACCGAATACAGTGTACCTGATTACTGAGTTCAAAGATGGCGGAACGTTGTTCCGCTCAGACGATCGCGGTGAAAATTGGAAATTGGTGAACGACAATACCAATCTGAATTTCAGGCCATTCTATTACAGCGATGTAAAAGTAGACCCAAACAATCCGGATCATCTTTATACATTGTCCGGCTCGCTGAGTAAATCTACCGATGGCGGAAAAACTTTTTCTCGAATTGCGGGAAGTGTACATGGGGATCATCAGGCACTTTGGATTGATCCAAAAAACTCCAATCGTGTATTGAGCGGCAGCGATGGCGGCTATCAGGTTTCATTAGATGCCGGAAAAACCTGGGATATTATTAATAACGTTGAACTGTCCCAATTTTATCAATTGTTCGTTGACGACAGAGATCCTTATTATATCTATGGAGGGTTACAAGACAATGGAACGTGGGTAGGTCCATCCAATTCACTTCACGATGTGGGAATCATTAAACGGCATTGGGTAAAACTTGCCGGAGGTGATGGGTACTATGCGGTTCCTATTCCCGGCAAGGAAAATGAAATCTATGCTAACCTTCAGGGAGGAGTTCCCTTCCATGTAGACACACGGATGGGCAACGTACGCAACATTCATCCCTACCCAAAGATTACAGGATCTGCCGGTGATGGTATCGACTTACATAAATATCGGTTTAACTGGGACTCACCGATTCACGTGAGTCCTCATGATCCGAATACGGTGTACATTGGGGGCAATGTGATATTCAGAAGCAGGGATAAGGGAGATAGTTGGGAGGAAATCAGTCCGGATCTGACCACCAACGATAAGTCGAAACAAAAAACATCAGGCGGAGAAATTTATCAGGACAATACAGCGGCTGAATTTCATTGTACCATCTTAACGATTGACGAATCACCGGTTCAGAAAGATGTGATTTGGGCTGGTACGGATGACGGCAATATTCAGATCACTCGCGATGGTGGAAAAACATGGACGAATGTAAAATCAAACATCAAAGACTTGCCGGCATTCTCATGGGTTTCTAAAATTCATGCTTCAACACATGATGCGGGTACTGCGTTCGTAGCCGTAGATCAACATCGCATGGACGACTATCGGGCACACGCGTTTATGACAACTGATTTTGGAAAAACATGGACCCGGATCACCAATGGATTGCCTGAGGATTGGGTGTATGTGGTTAGGCAAGATCCACACAACCCCAATTTATTATTTGCGGGAATGGAGCATGGAATCTTTGCTTCAACTGATAAAGGAAAATCATGGATGAAGATCAACAACAATATGCCTCCGGTGTCTGTTAGGGATTTGCGCGTACAGAAACGCGAATGTGATCTTGTGGTAGGGACACACGGAAGGGGAGTGTATATTTTGGATGACATCAGCGCGTTGGAAGAATTTAGCAATGCGACAGGCAAGGAGGTTCATGCATTTACCGTGAAACCTGCCACGTTGTGGCACTATTATGATCAGATTGAAAATATGGGCGACCGAACTTATAGTGCTCGAAATCCAGCGTATGGCGCTTACCTGAATTTTTATCTGAAGACGAATCCAAAAGAAGCCGTGATCATCGAAATAACTGATGCGGCTGGCAAAAAAGTGCGAAGCTTAAAAGACACGACTGCAAAGGCAGGCATCAACCGTATTGTTTGGAATTTAAAATATGATGAACCTGCTCGACTTAACAGGCCAACGGGAGGCTTTGGGGGATTCGGTGGGTTTGGCGGAGGGCCAACTGTGTCTCCAGGAAAATACATGGCAAAACTAAAAGCCAATGGTGTTGAAGTGGAAATGCAAATCACCGTTCGTGGAGATCCGCGCATTCAAATGAGTGAACAGGATTACCAACTCAAAACGACAACGTTGCTTTCATTGCGTGATCTGCTTTCACAGACCAATCAGCTGATCAATAACTCGGACGCTACCATGAAGCAATTATCGGATCTCCAACACCGGGTAAAATCCGCACCGGCCGATGAAGTGGATAAATCCGTAAACGGTCAGATTGATGAGGCAACCAAAAAGATGAAGGAGTTCAGGGATGATATTCTGCGCAGGCCACCACCCAGTATGAATTATCGGCAGAAGCCCAGGTTACGCGAAGAAATAAATTCATTGCTAAATGCTGTTGATGGTGCTACCGCCAAACCCACAACACAACAAGTAAAACGACTGACCGAATTGAAAACTGAAACACAGGAGGCGGTGAGAGTATTTGAAAAGATTATGAATGAAGATGTATCACAGATTAACGAAAAGACAAAAGATCTACCTCAGATCGTGGTGGAGAAAAAGAAAGTGATGTAACACAAAAGCTCAAAAGGTAAAGCCCGTGATGTAATTGTTGCGGGCTTTTTTGTGAGCCGATCTATTTTATTTGAATACACATCACGTCAATTGAATTACCCGAAGCAATAACGGTAAGTTTTTTCCCCTTATCCATCCACAACCAATCATGCTTACTTTTTGCACCGGGGATGCGCGAACCATTCAATGAAACAACGGCTGTCGGTAAGGCTACTTCTATTACTTTCTTTTGCTCGGAAGATTTGATTCTAATGACACGAAAGAACGAATTGTCGAGAATAATTTCTTCATCCGGATTTATTGGTAGGGGTAAAGTATGAATGGGTTTCTCCGAAAGACGCTCAACGGTAAATATCCGAATAGGATGTGACGAGCAATTGGCAAATCGGTGAATCAACGGTTGAGGAGGATCATTATAAATACCACCCACAAAAAGATCAGGCATTTCAACCTGTCGAATGCCCGCTGCTTCATCCAGCCATAATGAGCCCCCCCGAAGTGCTACATAACAATAGTTTTCATTATGTACATGAAGTTGAGAGGTGTCACCAGCCAGAGCCTGTACATCAAGGATGCGAACCAGATGATTAGAAAAGATTAATTCATGAAGAGGCTCTTCATAAACCGGAATTAATCGTTGAGCATATGAAATTGTAAGTGTAAGACAAAAGATTGTAGACGATAAGATAAATCTCATAAGGATTTTAATTTCTATTTGAACGATTTTAAATGGCCCTGCCCGCACAATTTACCGTTTTATTCACATTAGGTAATTTGCGGAGTAATTGTACGAGTTACCAAAGAGAAGGTTTTCGTATATTTATCATACAGAATTTGATAGTTACGAATCCAAACCCACTTACTATGAAAACAAAATTGCTTGCTTTCCTTTCCATTGTACTTCTTTCACTAACCTCTTCGTGTGAGTTATTTAATCAACTTGATGATGTAACCTTTGACATTGTACTTATGCATCCTAAGGAGGTTGATGAAAACTTAACGGGTTCAAATGTTACCTATACAGACGTTCAAACCCTGAATGCCTCAGCCCATCCGGATATTGATAAGTACAAAGACAAGATTGAAAGTTTTACGGTAAACAGAGTTACCTACACAATCAAGAATTTTGCTTCCGATGACGGGTCGACTGTGAATTTTTCTAACGGCTCAACCTCATTTAGTGCAGTTGGTGCTTCATCCGGCTCTGTAATTGCAACTGTGAGTAATGTTGATTTACTGTCTGCGGCAACTTCAGAAGATGAGTTTGATCTTGATGTAAATGCTGCAGGACTAGAAGAAATAGCCAACTATTTAAAGAATGATCTTGCCGTAAAAATTTATTCATCAGGAACGCTTTCAAAAATTCCAGTCTCCTTTACTGTGGAGACCCGAATGTACGTGACCGTAGTGGCCGGAGCACTTAACTAATCAGACTTTCAGTGTAAAGAAATCAAATGCCTCGTTACAACGGGGCATTTTTTATTTGCTTAAGATTCCACACAAAGTGTAATTTTAAATTGATGGAGCAAGAAAGCCCAGAGAGAACAAAACAAACAGCACTGCGGTGGTTGTGGATTTCAATGGGATCACTGGCAGCCACGTTATTTCTTGTTCACATCAGCTTTTTCTTTTTTTGGATTTTTGGAGGCCTCACGACCTACAGCTTTTTTCTTTTTGTTTGGTACTTGGATAAAGCTACCCGCAAAGTGGAAGTTTTTAGCGGTAAAAAGCGCATAACACACTTTGTACGTTCCAATGAAAATCGAAGAAAATTTACGCTCATGGAGTGGGTCATCTTTGGAATTTTAACCTGCGCGTTATTATTAATAGTAACTTTTTCATTTCAATCGAAGGTGGTTCGACAAACCCCGATGGAATCAGAGGATGCACTTGATCTGAACTACAATTCAGAGGACGATGAAAGCATTGCAGGACTAACAGAAAGAGGAAAGGAGAGTTTTTTCAGGGAAATTATGACGCGGCTCATGCACTTTTTGACAGGGCCCTGGGTAAAGATCCAAACTATGTTGAAGCGCTTTTTTCAAAAGTAACACCTATAACTACGAGGGAGAGTTTGTTAAATCCATTAGACTTTCTAAAAAGTGTTTGCTATTAAATCCCTCATATGGTGCGGCCATAGACCTGCTTGGCAACAGCTACTATTCGTTGGAGAAGTATGACTCAGCGCTGTATTGGTATGACCGGGCGTATACCAGCGGAGCACTGAATAAACAAAACCTTGTTGTTCACGGATATCTCTGTGAAGTGAACGGAAACACGGAACGGGCTATTTCACTTTACAAAGAAATGATTGGGTATGACAGCTCATCCGTATATAGTTATAATCGCCTCGCTGAATTGGACCCGTCAAATGCGGAGTGGTACGCGAGGAGGGAAAAATTCTGGACTGAGAACAACAGGTAATGCCATCGCCCGGAACGCAACTTTATTTTTTAGCGCTAGTTCCTGCCTCTCCAATCTATGAACATGTACAAGAATATAAAGAATATGTTGCTGATAACTTCGCAAGTAAAGCCGCATTGCGCTCGCCTCCCCACATCACCCTGCACATGCCCTTCGAGTGGCGTGAGAAAAAGGAAGAACAATTGATAAACTCATTAAATGAATTCATTTCTCCGGTACGCTCCTTGAATCTCATATTAGAAAACTTTGGGTGTTTCGAACCAAAGGTTATTTATATCCATGTGAATCTTACTGAAGAGTTGAAAATGTTTCAGCAATCGCTAGCTGCGTTTTGCCGTAAAGAGCTTAATCTTTTTAATGCTAATTACCAGGTATTTCCTTATCACCCGCACATCACGATTGCATTCAGGGATTTAAAAAAAGATGATTTTCAAAAGGCCTGGGAAGAATTTAGGCATGAGGAATATGAGGATGAATTCATCATCAATCAGTTTTGCTTGCTTAAGCACGATGGAAAAAAATGGAATGTACTGACTGAATTTTCTTTCTAACTTTCACCCATGAAAAAATTGATATTTCTATTGCTGCCCATCTCGGTCATGGCTCAAACCGGATCGGAGATCATGTTGATGGATCTTAAACTTTCAAAAAACGGTATCGAAGTTTCGAATCCAAAAAATGTTACCAACCATCCGGGGTACGACAATCAACCCTTTTTCATACTGATGAACCCATACTCTATTATTCCTCTTTTAATGATGATGGCAGATCAGACATACGAAGTTTTAATTATAAAACGGGAGTAACCTCCAACATTACAGCAACACAAGAGCGGGAATACTCTCCCACGCTTACGCCTGACAAGAAATTTTTGTCGTGCATAATTCAACGCGATAACAATGCGCAAGATTTAGGAAAATATCCACTGGAAGGGGGAGAACCGATTGTTTTGATTGATGACCTGATTGTTGGCTATCATGCCTGGCTTGATGATATGAACTTGCTGCTATTTGTTCTAGGTGATCCACAAACGCTTCAGGCCTATCATCTCCCTTCAAAAACAGGAACAATTGTAGCAACTAAAATTGGTCGTTCACTGCATCGAATCCCAAATCTGAATGCCATCAGCTATGTAGACAAAAGTGATGAGAGCAGTTGGAAAATCATGAAATACAATCAACGGGATGAAATAACGATGATCGCGGAAACCCTTCCCGGCCGTGAAGATCTGGCTTGGACACCCGATGGCAGAATTGTAATGAGCGATGGGGAAAGGTTATTTTGGTTTAATCAGGAAAGTTCAAAATGGACTCCTGTTAAAATGAATGCAACGCTAAAAGGAGTAACGCGACTTGCCATCAGCAGTGACGGAAAAAAATAGCGGTGGTGGTTAGTGAATAGTCATTGCTCACAGAATGATCCTTTGCCCACCCAAATCTTTTTCTTTTCAGCAACTAATACCGTTTCAGTTATCCCCGGATCAAGATCAATGAGCTGTTGATCAACCTCTCCTTTCATGATTAATATTCCCCCTTCATAGTTTCCAAAGATTCCTTCCGCAATGACGTTCCCGGTGGTACTTAGTTTCTTCAAATAGTCATCATGTTTCTTATAAGATTGAGGTGACTGCTGAACATTAAATTTTGTGGTATTGGGGAAATAACGGACAAATGTATACGTGACCATTTCGTTCGTTGTGGGAATTGTGCATACACCTCCAACCCTTGGTGTATAAAGAAAAATTTCAACATTCCATCGATTGGCTTGAATGGCCGCATCCGTGCTCAACCATTCACCAGCTTGGTCAACCGAAGTCGTGTTCATGATGAAGATTCCACCACCTCCCTCAAACGGACCGGCTACAATAAGTTTCTCTTCCTTCACCAGCCGTTCTATATTAGCCAGATGTTTTGCATCAATGCATCCAGTTCTTCTTTTGGCAATTCAGCTTTATCTGTTCTGCTATTTAGAAATACAAAGGTGTAGGGTTGTGCATTTGAACTTATC
>JAAUQD010000014.1 GCA_012032815.1 Flammeovirgaceae bacterium | reverse complement strand
AGTCAACGCACGCAGAACTTGAGAAATGGATTTGATAAATCGCCAATGTTTCAAGGTCGAATTGAAGGTATCGGGCCAAGATATTGTCCATCCATAGAAGATAAAATCAATCGGTTTGCTGATAAGGACCGTCATCAGATTTTTGTAGAGCCTGAAGGGTGGAATACAATTGAAATCTATGTCAACGGTTTCTCTACTTCTCTTCCAGAAGATATACAGCACAATGCACTAAAAAGAATTCCAGGATTTGAAAATGTAAAGATGTTTCGGCCCGGTTATGCCATCGAATATGACTACTTCCCACCAACCCAGCTTAAACTCAGTTTAGAAACTCAACTAATTGATAATCTGTACTTTGCTGGTCAAATTAATGGAACTACCGGGTATGAAGAAGCCGCTTGCCAGGGGCTAATGGCCGGAATTAATGCACACAATAAAATCAAGGAGAAAGAACCATTTAGTTTAAAAAGAAGTGAGGCGTACATCGGAGTACTTATTGATGATTTAATCAACAAAGGCACGGAAGAACCGTATCGCATGTTTACTTCAAGGGCAGAGTACAGAATCCTTCTTCGCCAAGACAATGCCGACTTGCGGTTAACAGAAAAAGGACATGCCCTGGGATTAGCCAGTGATAGCCGGCTTGATTTGGTACTTGATAAAAAGAACGCTGTAACTCAGCTTGCAAAAGAGCTTACACTCTACAAAATTGAGCCATCATCAAACCAGGAGCTTGAAGAAATAAATACAGCAACCATTCGGGAGAAAATTCCTGTCATTAATCTATTGAAGCGACCTGAGATCGGAATCTCCATGTTGCGCAAAGTAAGCGGTTCGCTTAACGCACTGCTTGATAAATATCCTGACGATGTGCTTGAGCAGGTAGAAATTACTGCCAAATATGAAAGTTATATAGAGCGTGAGCAAAAACTTGCCAGCAAAATCGAAAGCCTTGAGAATTTTCAAATACGAAATGATTTCGATTATGATCGTGTTAAAGCGCTTTCAGCGGAAGCTCGCGAGAAGTTGAAAAAAATCCGTCCTGAAACGATTGGTCAGATGTCCCGGATCAGTGGCGTATCCCCTTCTGATGTTTCCATTCTAACTGTATACCTGGGTAGGTAAATGTCGCCACAAGCCTGTCCGTTATGTCAAGGGCAAGAATTCAATGTAGTACATGAATGCGTTGACTATACAGCCAGCAATTCTGTGTTTCACATTTCGTCATGCGGGGTCTGTGGATTTCTGGTTACCCGGCCACAGCCTGCTCAGGATGAGATTATGTCGTTTTATCCAGACGCTGATTATATCTCTCACTCTTCAACAGCCGTTACTCTCACAGACTATCTTTTCAAAATCGCCAGAGCTTTCACATTAAGATGGAAACAAACCATCATTTCTGCTCACTCCCAAAAGGGTACCTTACTGGATGTTGGCTGTGGAACCGGTGACTTTCTTTTCGCATGTAAAAAATCGGGGTGGCAAATTACCGGAGTTGAGCCTTCGATGAAGGCACAAAAACTTGCTGCTCAAAAAACAGCTTCCCACATTCATACCAAACTGGAGGAGGTTTCCGGGCACGAATTCAATGTCATCACGCTTTGGCACGTATTGGAACATCTTCACGATCCTAATGGCACAATTCAAAAACTGAAAACGCTTTTAGCTCAAAACGGAATCCTTGTTATTGCTCTTCCAAATTATGAATCGTTTGATGCAAATAAATATAATGCGTATTGGGCAGGATTTGATGTTCCTCGTCATCTGTGGCATTTTTCTTCTTCCAATTTCAATAAGCTCGCTAAAAACAATGGCCTAAATGTTGTAACCACGATACCGATGAAGTTGGATAGTTATTACGTCTCCCTGCTCAGTGAAAAAACAAACGTGGAAAAAACACCCTGACCGGATATATCAATGCTTTAATCACAGGCTTTCGATCAAACTGGTTAGCTTCTAAATCAAACAATTTTTCAAGCCTCATTTACGTAGTTAAGCCATGAAAAGAATTGGGGCAATTGCACTTCTATACCTTTGGTCATGCGCCAACCAAACTACACCTACCGGTGGCCCCAAAGATGAAGATCCGCCTGTTCTTCTGCGCTCAATCCCGGCCCACAACCAAAAAAATTTTAGTGGTTCAGAGCTTGAATTGGTTTTTGATGAAATGATTAAACTAAACAATCCTGCTGAGGAAATTCTGATCATTCCATCACCGGGGAAAAAAACTGAATTTAAAATAAAAAATAACCGGGTATTTATCACGCCTGAAAACACCTGGAACGAGAATACTACATACAGTATTTCCTTCAGGGAAGGAATTCAGGATATACATGAAAGCAATTCAGTGGAAAATCTAAAACTGGCTTTTAGCACAGGACCTCATATAGATTCATTGCGCATCTCAGGCACTGTTGAAGACGCGCTCTCCGATAAAAAACCAGAGTCGATGACGGTTGCGATTTATACAAAAGATACGTTTAATATATTTTCTCACACACCTGATTACTTCACCAAAACACTGCCCAACGGTGAATTTCATATTGAAAATCTCAAGCCGAACAGCTATTACATCTATGCCTTCTACGATCAAAACAAAAATCTGATTGTTGAATCAAAAACCGAAGCATACGGATTTAAAAAAGACTTAATAGACCTGAATAAAAATCGGGATAGTATTTCCATTAAAACGTTTGGAATAGATTCACGTCCGTTGAAAATCAACTCGGTCAGAAATCTGGGCAGCCTGACCCGTGTAAAATTTAATAAGAATATAATCAGTTATTCAACTCAATCCTATTTTAAGGATATCGTTCATTCATTTGGAGATGATCAAACTGAAATAAGTTATTATCTTACTTCTGACCCTTCTCCTGATAGTGTGCACATTTCGCTAACTGCCATGGACAGTATTAAGTCATCAATTGATACAACGTTTTACTTATCTAAAAAAGATTCAAAATACAAACCAGATCCCCTCTCTTTTCGGTTCAGTCCGGGCATACTGACTACCGAAAATTCCACTTTTAAAGTCATCGGATCATACAATAAGCACATTACCAAAATAAATTTTGATAGCTTATACATTCAATTTGACACACTGGGTATTGATCCTGTCAAACCCGATGAACTGAAACTGGATTCACTTCACAAAAAAATCAGCCTTCAAAAAAAAGTAGATCCAACACAACTATCATTTAAAACAACGGCTTCTCTAAAATTGGGAAAAGGTGCATTTATAAGTGTAGAAGGTGACACCAGTAAAGTGCAAACCATTTCCATACAAGAAGTCTCAGCAGAAACAACTGGAACCCTTTTGGTTGAAATAATCTCACTTGAAAAAAGTTTTGAGGTTCAGTTACTCGATACAAAAGATGAAGTAGTTGAATCAGTTAAAAACAGCAAGAAGCTGACCTTCAAAAATCTACCCGCAGGGGAGTATAAACTCAGGGTACTTGTAGATGAAAATCAAAATGGTGTCTGGGATTATGGAAACATTTTTACGCGTTTAGAACCAGAGCCTGTCCACTATTACCGCACTCAGGAAGGGAACTCCGTTTTTCCCATTCGCGAAAACTGGGAGGTCGGTCCTCTTATTATTCGCTTCTGAATAACTTGTTTATAACTTTTTTTAATCCTCCATAACACGTTAGATTTTTAAATCTGTCGCAATAGCAAACTTTCCATGTTTATAAATAGCTTTTCCTCCACACATAATCCAATAGGATCATATGTATACAACTAATTCCACAATGTAATTTGAAATGTATAATTTGATGAAAAATGAAAGGTCTAAGAGGTTTACAGAGCTTTTAATAAACATTTCAAAAAACAAACAATCCACATCTGCTTTAAATTCGTACTTATCAACAAATGCACAGCACTTATTACTATTATATAAATACATTAATTAATAAGAATACATTAGTCTGTTTAATGTGCATTCTCCTATTCCGAGTGACAGGACAAAGTCAGGATAGAGATACTTGGATTATAATTGCAAGAGAATATCAAGGCAAAGGCGAAAAAGAAAAAGCTCTGGACGTTTATCAAACATTGGCAAAAAGCCCGGAAAATATTCCGCTCATACATAATGACTATCTGGAATTACTCCTGGATCTGGGCCGATTTAAAGATGCTGAAGATTATGCGGAACGTGCCATTAAGCGATACAATGAAGAGATTCCTTACAAATTAGATCTGGGTCGTATATTCCTAGCCTACGGAGACGCCACTAAAGCAGACCGCTATTTCAAGAGCATCATTAAAATGTATTCAAGCGATATCTATCGAACGAAAACTATATCCGATTACTTTACCAAACATCGGATGGTTGAATATGCAATCATGGCTATGCTACAGGCCCGCGAAACGACAATGAACTCAAATCTATATACGCTGGAGCTTGCCAATCTTTATAGAATTCAGGGAGCGCGCGAACAAATGGTTTCGGAGTATTTGAATTACGTAATACAGACTCCCGGCAACCTGAATTACATCAAGAATCTTCTTCAGGTTTTGCTGACGAAGCCTGAGGAACTCGAAAGCCTTGAGGGGATTTTATTATCGCGCGTTCAGCAGTATCCAAATATGGAAGTCTACGCAGACTTATTAATCTGGGTAAATCTTCAGCAAAAGAATTTTTATGGAGCGTATATACAAGCGCGTGCATATGATCGAAAATTCCGAAAGGAAAATTCAAAAACATTGGAGATTGCACAGATCTCCTTAAACAACAAAGACTTTGAAAATGCAGACCGAAGTTTTGCTTATGTGATTCGTGAGTTTTCTAATACCGACAATTATTTACCGGCACGGCTGGGAAGAATTCAAGCCAGGGAAGAGAAGATAAAAAACAGATTTCCTGTAGAGAAAGATTCACTTCGCGAAATTATTTCAGAGTATGAAGCATTCGCCAAAGCATACCCTAATGATGCAAGCTCCAATGAAGCGGTGCTTAGCGAGGCGCTTCTTCATGCCTATTATCTTGATGAAAAAGATAGTGCGATATTTAAACTGAATAAATTAATTGGCAACCCCAGGGCTTCAAATCAATTGAAGTCAAAAGCAAAACTCGAGCTTGGAGACATTTATCTCTTGAAAGAAGAACCCTGGGAGGCAACGCTTTTATATTCACAGGTTGAGAAAACACAAAAAGAAACTATTCTGGGGTATGAGGCCAAACTTAAGAACGCCAAGCTGTCGTATTACAAGGGCGATTTTCAGTTAGCCATGGAACACCTAGATATTTTAAAAGCGGCAACCAGCCGTGAAATATCGAACGATGCCATGGAGCTCAGTATTAGGATATTTGAAAACATCACATTTGATTCAACCGGTACAGACTTGAAAGAATATGCATCCATTGAGCTTTTGTTATTACAAAATAAAATCGATGAAGCACTGGTAAAGCTTGATGAATTTAAAAGAGCTGAAACAAAATGGATGACGTCAAAAGAAGCTTCAGCGCTCCGGTTGACTCCTGTACAAGCACAGGGTGATTCAGTACTGGTGCTGGAACAGCGATCATTTGGAAGCAATGAGCGAATCATTACCGATGTTTATTGGCTCGAAGCCAATCTGAGATTAAAAAGAGGAGAGTTCGTCTCATCCATTTCTCTTTTGCAACAAATTCTGGACAAGCATAGCGCTGATGTGCTGGCCGATGATGCGTATTTTCTGCAAGGCGAGATTTATGAGCAACAACTTAAGGATAACGAAAAAGCCATGGAGATTTATCGGGATTTTCTGGACCAATACCCAGGCAGTGTTTTTGCCGCTGAAGCAAGAAAGAGATATCGATTTCTCCGTGGTGATTTTGTAGAGAACCCCAACCCTTAACGTTGGAATATTGGCGGTCGTTTTGAAATAAATTGCTAAATTCAATTTAGTATCACCGAGTTATGAATAAAATAATTGTAATTCTTTTATTGACCATCTCCATTTCCGGCATGAGTCAAACCAAAATGACGGCACTTGTTGGAGGCACCCTGATAGACGGCTTTGGCGGGAAACCACTTCAAAACAGTGTTATCCTTGTTGAGGATCAGCGAATAAAAGCCATTGGGCAAGTTGGAAGCTTGTCGATACCCGCCAATGCGGAAATCATTTCAACAGAGGGGATGAGCGTGATGCCGGGCTTATGGGACATGCACGTACACCTTATGATTAACGGACATAGTGACTATACGCATTGGGACAAAACGTATATTAAAATTTTCAAGGATGTGATTATGCCCTCTTCTGCGCATCAACTCCTGCTTGCAGGTGTTACCAGTGCCCGCGATTTAGGAGGACCGTTAGAAGCTAGTCTTTCTGTTCGAGACCGAATAAATAAAGGCGAAATACCGGGACCAACCATGTACATGTCGGGTCCCTTTATTCAGCACGAACCTTATCCGGGTACAGCTGAATTTCGATGGGGAGTAAAAGGCATCGCAGATGCCCGGCTTAAGATTCAACAACTGGCGAAAGCGGGAGTGAATTGCATTAAACTTATCGATCAGGATCAGATGACATTGGAGGAAGTTACTGTGGTTGTTGATGAAGCCCACAAGCACAAATTAAAAGTAGTAGCCCATTCACATCGGCCCGAAGAAATTCGAAGAGGCCTGAAAGCGGGCGTTGATTGTTTTGAGCACACAGGATTGTCTTCAGCTCCGGAATATCCGGATGACATCATGGTAATGATTAAAGAGCGCACCGCTCAGATGAATTTAGGTCCACTGTTTTGGACACCAACCGTTGAGGGATTGTATAACTACGAATATATACGGGATAATCCTGAGCGACTTGACAATACATCCTGGCATCTTGGGCTTCCAGATTCGATCATTATGGATATCAAAAAGAGTATTGAGCGCCCGGGGCAACTTCCGTACTTTCAACTCAATCCAATTCGAAAACCAACACTGGAGCGAAAGGTAAAGCAATTGAAAGACGCTGGTGTTGTTCTACTGATAGGAACAGATAGCGGAATACCGATGAAATTCCATAGTCAGAGCACATGGAATGAACTGGATGTGTGGGTAAATAAATTTGGTATAGATGCCATGTATACCATTCGTGCTGCGACCTACTGGCCTTCCGTTGCCATGGGTGTTGATAAAGAATATGGAACAATCAGCGAAGGAAAATATGCCGATATCATTGCGGTAAAAGGAGATGTACTACGCCATATTGATTTACTTCAAGATGTTGATATTGTAATTAAACATGGCAAGCGATTTAAATAGATTTTTTCGTTGCGATCAATTTGATAACTCGCTATATTCTCATCCATGAAAGGGTCATATATCTATGTAGTTGTGTTTGCGCTGTGGTGCTGGCTGGCTGCTCAATGGTATTTAACAGAAATCAAGCATTTACCCGGAGATATACTAAATTTTAATCCATACCATTCCACAATGGCTATAATCGAAATACTTGTCATGTTGCTGGTCGCTTTTTTGATAGGGTTTTTAGCTGCCTGGATGTCAAGAAAAAAGTTAATTCAGCAATTAACAGAAGCGGTCAATAAGCTGGTGGCTCAAAATTCTAAAAAAACAAATGAAGACCGATCAGTTTCTGTCGCGGAGGAAGTACATCTGAGCGTGCGTGAGGCCAGTGAAACCCTGAAGGTAGAGCTTTCTAAAGCACAAGATGAAAAAGAGTCATTGGAATTATCTTTACAACGTTTAAAAAAGAACTTGACGACAATAGAACGCAGTCTCAAAAATCGGAAGCCGAATCCTCATTATTAAAGATTCGGGTAAATGAACTTGAAGCTGAAATTTCAAAAACAAAAGCCCGCACAAAAAAAAATTCTGACATCGGCCAAAGAAGGTGATGACCTCACTGAGATCAAAGGCGTTGGACCGGTTATTTCAAGGAAACTTAATGGAATGGGAATTTTTAGTTTTCAACAAATTGCCGATATGAGCGATGAAACTGTTGAGAAACTGAGTCAAACCATTCTTCGTTTTCCAAAACGTATTTTAAAAGACAACTGGAGAGAACAAGCCGCGAAATTGGTGAGACAAAAGAAATCTTCCTCGTAGCTATTCGCTGCGCAATGAATTAACCGGATTTGACAATGCTGCCCGGATGGATTGAAAACTCATCGTAATCCAGGCTACTGCGAAGGCGGCAACTCCAGCCAACAGGTAAATTGGCCATCCGATTTCAACTTTGTACTGGTAGGCCTCTAACCATTTATTTACTCCCCACCAGGCAAAGGGTGTAGATAAGACAAATGCAATCAATACTAACTTTCCAAAATCTTTTGAAAGCATTATAACGATTCCTGACACACTTGCGCCCAGCACTTTTCGAATTCCAATTTCTTTTGTTCGTTGTTCAGCTGTAAAGGCGGTTAATGCAAATAGCCCAAGGCAGGCAATCATTATGGTTATGGTTGCAAAGATTCCAAATATCGTCCCAAGGCGGGTTTCAGCAGAGTACATTTTTGCAAACATATCATCCAGAAAAAAGTAGGAGAAGGGCTGATCGGGCGCAACTTCCCTCCACTTTTCTTCAAGTACAGAAATTACTTGCCCGGTTTCGGCAGACTCAAAACGGAATAAAATGTTTCCACGGGGACGGTCAGATAAAAAGAGCATTAAAGGACCTACATTTTGTTTCAAAGATTCAAAATGAAAATTCTCAACAATTCCAATGACAGTCAATGCTCGCAAGTGGTTTTTATCAATTTCTCCATTAGGGCCATCAGTAAACGTGTTGATTCGCTGACCAATCGGATCACCGGTAAATCCAAATGCCTGGGCGGCCGCTTCGTTAAGGATTACAGCGGAGGAATCGGAAGGAAAATCTTGTGACAAATCTCTCCCGGACATAATCTTCATGCCTAGCGTTTTGATATAATCGTGATCGATCTGCCAGTTTTGAAGGCTCACCATGTTTTCCTGAGTAGCATCTTTCCCCTCGACCCACCAGGGGGTATCACTTCTATAACTATCATTACCGGCAAAAAACCAGTTATGGAAGCACTTTTCATAAAGCTATTTTGCAAAATCTCATTTTTGTATGAGAGGCGGTCATCACCAAGAGCGTAGGCATCATCTACAACGATGACTTGGTCTTTATTGAACCCCAGATTTTTGTTTTGGATGTAATTCAATTGCAGGTAAACCGTGGCGGTGCCGATTACCAACAGGATGGAAATTATAAATTGAAAAACAACTAACGAACTCCGGATCATTCCACTTTTCATGCCCAATGAGGCGTTTCCTTTTAAAACATTAACCGGCTTAAAAGCGGAAAGGAAAAAGGAAGGATAGATTCCCGCTAAAAATCCAATTAACAAAGATCCTATAAGGACTCCGACATAAAGACCAGGCTCGCCAAATGGAATACTAAGACTCCTGGCTGAAAGCGTATTGAAAACAGGAATCAATAAATAGGCGATCCCAATGGCTAAAATGAATGACATGAAGCTTAGCAGAATTGATTCGGTTAAAAACTGTCGCATTAAATGAGATCGCAAAGAGCCCATTACTTTTCTAACACCGACTTCTTTAGCTCGGTTTGCCGAGCGGGCAGTAGATAAATTCATGAAGTTGATGCTGGCGATTATTAAAATGAAGAGAGCAATCGCCACGAAAAGATAGATGTAAGTGATATTAAAGTTGGGTTCAAACTCACCGTAAAGTGAGCTCTTCAGATGAATGTCTGATAGGGGTTGTAAAGAATAACTTATTTTGTTTCCCGACTCAACAAATTTTTCGGGTGTCAAGTCTGGCCCTAATACCTCTGAAAACTGGGGCATGACGTGTGTAGCAATCAACTGCGGAAACTTGCTGTTAAGTGCATTTGGATCTGCTCCTTCTTTGAGGAGTATATAAGTCTGAAAATTATTACTTAACCAAACCGTACTCTGAGCTTCCTCCAAACCGGCCATGGCGATGATGACATCAAAATGAAAATGGCTGGTTGACGGCATATCTTCAAAAACTGCGGTAACCTTGGTTGTCAGATTATTATCTAAAATCAGAGTCTGACCTAATGCAGGTTCATCAGGAAAAAATTTGTCTGCAATTTTTTGCTAATCGCGATTGAATTAGGTTCTGCTAAAGCTTTATCCGCATTTCCGGAAATCAGGGGTACCGTAAAAATTTTGAAAAAATCTTTGTCTGCCCAGATTACATTATTTTCCTTAATATTTTCCGATTCACGCTTTATCAGGTACGATCCACGTTCACGAAATCGAATAGCAGCCTCAACTTCGGGATAGTCACTCGCTAGCGTTGCAGCCATTGGTGAAGGCGCAAAAATCATGTCCCAGTGAGTTCCACCAAAAGTTATATCGCTGTGAATTCTATAGATACGATCATAATTTTCGTGATGACGATCATACCGGTATTCATTAAGAACAAATAGCAGAATAATAAAGCCTATGCTTATTCCTACCGAAAGACCTATAACATTGATGGAGGTATAAAAACTATGCTTTCGCAGGTTGCGGAAGGCAATAGTGAAATAATTCTTGAGCATATTCATAAGACGTGTAAACGAAATATGAAGTTGCATCATAACAACTGAATTAAGTGTGGTAAAATAGTGTTGGTATTATAAAAAAGAATGCCAGTTCACTCTTCAATGATTTCGTTGGGGTCCAGTGCCCCGGATTTTAAATTAACGGACACACGATCAGATCGTGTTTTGTCACTAAACGATGTACGGGGAAAGGAAGGAACAATAATCATGTTCATTTGTAACCACTGCCCCTATGTAAAGCATATCAATAACGAACTGGTTCGATTGGCAAATGATTATATACCGATAGGAATGGGATTTGTTGCCATCAGTTCAAATGATCCCGTTACTTATCCTGAGGATCATCCAGAAAAAATGAAAGTTGTTGCAAAACAACTGGGTTACCCATTTCCTTATCTGTTTGATGAGACCCAGGAGATCGCCAGGGCATATGACGCAGTCTGCACTCCCGACTTCTTTTTATACGATAGCAAGCTCAAACTGGTATATCGCGGACAACTGGATGACTCCAGACCCGGCAGCAGTGTTGATGTTACAGGTAAGGATCTCAGGTTGGCATTGGATAATCTGATAAACCAAAAGCCCATAAATCCAGATCAAAAACCAAGCGTTGGTTGTAGTATTAAATGGAAATAATACTCTGTTTTGTTGAGTGGGGCTGAAAAAAGCAACATTTTAGTATGCGCGCATAACATATTTGATTTATATTTGATTCAAATCAACTCGTGAAACGCGAAGAAACCATTGATCATCATATCCGGGCTGCATGGTACACCATTTCAAGAATGTACAATCAGCAAGCCGCAAAGTTCGATGGAACAATGAGCATGGGGTTTATCCTTTTAAACATTCATGATGAAGGAACACCCGCAACAAAAATTGCACCCCTGATGGGATTGGAATCAAGAAGTTTAACGAGGTTATTAAAGACCCTGGAAGAGCACGGTGTGATTTATCGCAAGCAAGACACACAGGATAAACGGATGGTTCGAATCTTTCTAACCGAAGAAGGAAAAAGGAAAAGAGAAAGTGCCAAAGAGACAGTGTTGCAATTTAATCAAGTGATTCGGTCAGTAATTCCGGGAGAAAAACTGGATGTGTTTTTTGATGTCATCCAACAGGTAATTCAAATTATAGATACTAACAATATTTACCAATCGGTTGAACAAGAAAAGATAGCCTCTTACAACGGTATCGACTAACAAAGAATAATATATGAATCGATCAATAAAAAAAGTTGCTGTGCTCGGGTCAGGTGTCATGGGCTCGCGCATTGCTTGTCACTTTGCCAACATTGGCGTAAACGTTTTATTATTGGACATTGCACCGAAAGAACTTAATGAGACTGAAAAGAAAAAAGGATTATCGCTGGATCATCCTGCTGTAAAAACAGAATTGTGCAAAGCTCCTTTGATGCAGCAGTTAAATCAAACCCTGCGCCTTTATATAGCAAGTCATTTGCTTCACGGGTTAGTCTGGGAAACTTTAGTGACGATATGAGTCGGATCAAGGAGTACGATTGGATCATCGAAGTAGTCGTTGAAAATTTAGACATCAAGAAAAAAGTATATACGGAAGTTGAGAAATTCAGAACGCCCGGAACACTGGTAACGTCTAACACATCGGGCATTCCTATTCACCTGATGGCCGAGGGGCGGAGTGATGATTTTAAGAAGCATTTCTGTGGCACTCACTTCTTCAATCCCCCCCGCTATCTGAAGTTATTTGAAGTTATACCAACCCCGCATACTGAAAAGAAATCGTTGAATTCTTAATGCATTATGGAGATCTGTACCTGGGTAAAACTACGGTGCTATGTAAAGATACCCCTGCTTTCATCGGAAACCGGGTAGGCGTATGGGGCCTACTGAAAGTGATAGACTCCATGCAAAAGTTCGATCTGAATGTGGATGAAATTGATAAACTAACTGGTCCCGTAATTGGCCGGCCAAAGTCCGCCACATTTCGCACATCCGATGTTGTGGGTTTAGATACGCTCGTAAAAGTTGCCAACAATTTATATGCAGGGCTGCCGGATGACGAAGGTCGTGAAATGTTCAAGCTGTCCGATGTGGTAACGAAGCTGGAGAAAAATAATTGGCTGGGTGATAAGACGGGCCAGGGCTTTTACAAGAAAACAAAAGACGCGAAAGGGAAGACAGAGATTCTTACTCTCGATCTAAAAACCTTTGAGTATAAACCGAAAGCAAAAACAAAATTTGCAACGCTCGAGACCACGAAGCCGATCGACAATCTTAAGGATCGATTTAAAGTTTTGCTGGCAGGAAAAGATAAAGCCGGGGAATTTTATCGCGATGCATTCTACGGATTGTTTCAATATGCAAGCAATAGAATTCCTGAGATCAGTGATGAACTTTTCAGAATCGATGATGCAGTGTGTGCGGGCTTCGGTTGGGAAACGGGTCCATTCGAAACATGGGATGCGGTTGGCGTTGAGAAATCTCTTGCAGCGATGGAAACCGCTGGGTACAAACCCAACCAATGGGTGTACGACATGGTTGCTTCTGGCAAGAAATCATTTTACAGTATTGAAGACGATGAACGCAAATACTATGACATCCCATCAAAGTCATACACCTCCATTCCGGGGAAACAGGATTTTATCATCCTTGAAAACATAAAGAACAAATCACTCTGGAATAATGCCGGTGCTACCATTTATGATCTGGGCGATGGTGTTCTCAACATAGAATTCCATTCCAAAATGAATACGATGGGCAGCGAGGTGGTTTTGGGTATCAATAAAGCTTTTGATATGGCCGAGCAATCGTACCGGGGGCTGGTCATTGGGAACCAGGGGGCCCAGTTTTCGGCCGGGGCTAACCTTGGGTTATTGTTTATGAATGCCATTGAGCAGGAATACGATGAAATCGATTTTATGATCCGCCATTTCCAAAATACCATGATGCGGGCCCGATATTCATCAATTCCGGTAGTTGTGGCACCTCACGGCCTGACCCTGGGAGGAGGTTGTGAAATGACAATGCATGCAGATTTGGTGCAGGCAGCAGCCGAAACCTACATAGGACTTGTGGAGGTAGGTGTTGGATTAATACCCGGTGGTGGTGGCACAAAGGAACTAACCAAACGCGTAAGTGATTCACTGGAAGAGGGTGATGTGGAGTTAAATGCCCTTCAAAACGCGTTTATGAATATCGCTACGGCCAAAGTAGCTACGTCAGCACAGGAAGCACGAGAAATGGGAATTCTGCGATCTAATGATCGAATAACTATGAACCGCGATCGCCAAATCGCTGATGCGAAAGCGGCAGTATTGGATTTGGCGGAAGCCGGATACACGATGCCTACTCAGGCAACGAATATTAAAGTCCAGGGCCGAACCGGTATGGCGCTATTCATGGCGGGTGTTAATGGGATGCGCATGGGTGGATATATTTCCGACCATGATTTAAAAATTGCAAACTGGATAGCATATGTAATGTGTGGAGGAGACCTCACCTCACCTCAGGAGGTAAGTGAGCAGTATTTACTGGATCTGGAGCGAGAAGCATTTTTATCATTAACCGGAGAACGCAAAACATTGGAACGCATACAATCAATATTAACGACAGGTAAACCTTTGAGGAATTAGATTTGAGTCTTGAGTGGATAATACTGAGTTATACGCAATATGAATAATTATAAGGAGCTTAAATTATGGCAAAAATCAGTCGATTTGGCTGTTAAGGTTTACAGCGTAACAGATAGTTTTCCAAAAGAAGAAGTATATGGATTAATGTCACAAACAAAACGCAGTGCAGTTTCCATTCCTTCAAATATTGCTGAAGGAGCTGGAAGAAACACTAAAAAAGACTTTTTCAATTTTCTTGGGATATCAAATGCATCGTCATGTGAACTTGAAACTCAGTTAATCATTGCCAACAAGGTTAAATTTCTTAGTGATTCAATGTTGAGCGAACTACAGAATGAAATAACCGAAATTCAAAAAATGAATTGGGCTTTGAAAGAATCTCTAAAAGCAAGAATAGCTAATGACTAAAAACTAACTACTATGGACTCATTTATCGTTGCTGGATTTAGAACCGCGGTAGGCAAAGCTAAAAAGGGAGGGTTTCGTTTTACAAGACCCGATGATTTAGCTGCCGATGTAATTAAGCATTTGGTAAAATCGGTACCGGGTGTGGAAAATGAAATGATTGATGACTTGATCGTGGGCAATGCCGTGCCCGAAGCCGAGCAGGGCATGCAAATGGGTAGAATCATTTCGTTGCTTGCACTTGGCAAAGATGTTCCGGGAATGATAGTAAACAGATACTGTGGATCGGGTGTTGAGACGATCAGCATTGCCAGCGACCGGATTAAAGCCGGAATGGCGGACATCATTATTGCCGGTGGAGCCGAATCCATGTCACTCGTTCCTGTAATGGGGTTTCGAACAGCGCTGAACTATAAAATAGCAAAAGAGAATCCAACGTACTATACCAGTATGGGGCTTACTGCTGAAGAAGTTTCCAAACAATTCAACATTACACGCGAAGCACAGGATCAGTTTTCATATGAATCGCACATGAAAGCAGCCGCTGCTATCAAAGCAGGAAAATTTAAGGAAGAAACCGTTCCCATCACAGTTAAGGAGGTTTATGTTGATGATAACATGAAGAAGAAAACCAGGGAGTTTGTTGTTGATACGGATGAGGGTGTACGCCCGGACACTACCGTAGAAGCTTTAGCCAAACTGAAACCAGTATTTGCAGCGAAAGGAACCGTCACAGCTGGTAATTCTTCTCAAACTTCGGATGGTGCAGCTTTCGTGATGGTGATGTCAGAGAAAATGGTGAAGCAATTAAATCTAAAACCCATTGCCAGGATGATCAGCTATGCTACTGCGGGGGTTGATCCGCGCATCATGGGCATTGGTCCGGTAGCGGCTATACCCAAAGCGTTAAGTCGCGCCAATATGAAACTGGATGATATTGACATCATAGAACTAAATGAAGCATTTGCTGCGCAATCCTTGGCCGTTGTGCAAGAGCTTGGCATTGATCGCAAGAAATTGAATCCAAATGGAGGAGCTATTGCTGTAGGTCACCCATTAGGCTCTTCAGGTGCTCGACTCTCTGTGCAGTTGTTCAATGAGTTGAGAAGGCAAAAGAAAAAATACGGAATGGTAACAGCATGTGTTGGCGGAGGGCAGGGTGTTGCCGGGATTTACGAATTGTTGAATTAGATTTTAATAATAAAATATAACGAGTATGAGCACGGTGGTAGAAGAAACAAAAGCAATCAAAGGCGGAGAATTTTTAATCCGCGATACAAAAGCAAATGAAATTTTTATTCCGGAGGATTTCAATGAAGAACAAAAAATGATCAGGCAGCAATGCAACGACTTTCTGGAAAAAGAAGTTTTTAACAGGCTGGATGAAATCGATTCAATGAAAGACCCCAATCTTATGCCGTCCATTTTGGACAAAGCTGGAGAACTTGGTTTGTTAGGAACATCAGTTCCGCAGGAGTTGGGCGGTTTTGGTATGGACTTCAATACTACCATGCTTGTCGCAGAGGTGATTGGTGCAGGGCATTCTGTAGCCGTTGCGCTATCGGCACATACCGGTATTGGAACGTTACCCATTCTGTATTATGGCAATGAAGAACAAAAGAAGAAGTACATCCCTAAGCTTGCTACCGGTGAATGGAAAGCCGCGTATTGTTTAACGGAACCCGATTCCGGCTCGGATGCTAATTCCGGAAAAACAAAAGCTGTATTGACTAAAGATGGAAAGCACTACACCATCAACGGACAAAAGATGTGGATCACGAATGGTGGGTTTGCTGACATTTATATTGTCTTTGCCAAAATTGATGATGACAAAAATCTGAGTGCTTTCATTGTGGAGAAAAATTTTGGCGGAATCACCATGAATGAAGAGGAAAAGAAAATGGGGATTAAAGGATCCTCAACTCGCCAAATCTTTTTTAATGACTGTAAAGTTCCCATTGAAAATCTTCTTTCTGAAAGAGAAAATGGATTCAAGATTGCGGTTAATATTCTTAACATCGGTCGTATCAAGTTAGGTGTAGCGGCCGTAGGGGGAAGTAAGAAAACAATTTCAGTTGCGGTGAATTACGCCAAAGAACGCAAGCAGTTTGGAACAGCCATTGCAAATTTTGGCGCCATTAAACATAAAATTGCTGAATCAGCAACACGCGTGTTTGCTTCAGAAGCCGCACACTATCGTGCAGGTCAAAGTATTGATGATGCCTACAATGTATTAGTAGCGGGCGGCATGAATCCGGCAAAGGCAAGACTCAAGTCGCTTGAAGAGTTTGCTATTGAGTGTGCCATCCTGAAAGTGCATGGCTCTGAGGTGCTGGACTACGTAGTAGATGAAGGCGTGCAGATTTATGGGGGTATGGGCTTTTCCGCTGAAGGTCCTATGGATCGGGCATACCGGGACTCTCGCATCAATCGAATATTTGAAGGAACCAATGAAATTAACAGGATGCTGTGCATCGACATGCTCATGAAGCGCGCTATGAAGGGGCATCTGGATCTAATGACGCCCGCTATGGCCGTTCAAAAGGAATTACTTTCTATTCCTGATTTTGGTGCTGAGGAAGACACAGCCATTTTTGCGAAAGAAAAGAAAGCATTAGGCAACTTAAAGAAAGCCGGACTGATGGTGGCTGGCGCAGCCGTTCAGAAGTTTATGATGAAATTGTCGGAAGAACAGGAGGTACTTCTGAATCTTGCCGATATGTTGATTGAAGGATATGTTGCAGAATCGGTACTCCTTCGGGTTGAGAAGATGATTGGTATAAGGGGCGAAAAAGCTTGTGAGATGGAAAAAGAAATGGCCATGATTTATTTACATCATGCCATGAACGCATCTGCACTGGCTGGTAGGGAAGCGATTTACGCATTTGCGGAGGGTGATGAGTTGAGATTGATGTTACTGGGGTTGAAGCGTTTTACAAAAGTAGATCCGTACAACTTAAAGGAAGCGCGCAGAAAAGTGGCCAATCATGTGATAGAAAAAGGAGCCTATCCTTTTTAATCGATTTGTCCTTTCGAATGTCCCCTGTCAATAATAATTTGGCTGGGGATTTTTATTGATATGAAAAGACTGATATTTTTAATACTGATTGTCTCAGGGTGCTCACCATCTGATCAAACGGATGACGACTCTACACAAAAGGATTTGAATGAAATTATGCTGGAGCTACGGGTTCTTCACACCAATGCCGGAGATGCAATCAAGAAAAGTGATTTTGAGAATGCATCGTGGTTAGTTGAGGAACTTGATAATACATTGAATAAAGCGATAAAGAAATTTGATAGCCATCGCAAACTATCCGGACCCTTCGAATCTTTTTACACAGAACTTCTTCAAGAGCCTATTAAGAAAGTCAGGTTATCCATCGAGGAACAAAATGCGGAAGAAGCAATTGTAAATTTTCGAGATTTAACCTCCGGCTGTAATGCTTGCCACAAAAAGCATGACATAAAGAAAAGGGCTAAATTTGACTAAACGTGTTCGTTTACTGAACGACTTTTATCAATTCTGTACGATTTCGTACAAATAACCAAACGTAAAATAAATCGTGTCTATACTCAGGACATAAATCATTCTGAGATGGCAAAATCTACCGGAGGAACAATTTTAATTGCGCTTATCATTCTGTTCACCTTTCCATTTTGGATCGGATTGGCCGGAGGGCTATTTGGAATTTTGGCAGGCTTGTTTGGAGCCATCTTTGGAATAATCGGTGGACTGTTTGGGGCCATTTTTGGAGTTATGGTAGCCATCTTTAAAGGAATATTTTCTGTCCTATTTGGCTGGTCTGGTAACTGGGGCGGACATTGGAATTTCTTTCCGTCATTTCAAATGAATGGATTTACCATTGTGGCTATCGTCATTTTAATTTTACTGCTGATACGATCCCGAAAGGCTAATTGATATTAAGCTCGGCCTTGAAATTTTTAATGTGATTTCGCAAAGCATCTTCCCACCGAATGTCAGCATCCCACTTTGTTCCTAAAAAAGTATTTCCTGAATCGATATGTCGGATATAATACTTATAAACAACGGTCTCTTTAGGAATGGTTTTCAATTGAAGCTGTCCGTTTGGAAAGGTAACTGAAGAAATCGCTGACCCAACCGATGACATCGGGTAACCCAATAAGTTTTTAGCTACTTCACCCCTCGTTTTAATTTGACAAACGATATAGGGAATTCCTTTTTTTTCTGATTTCCTTTTCGTCCAATCCTGGATCGATCATGGTAAACTTGAATGGATAATGTGCTGCAAAGATTTCTTCTAACTGCTTATCATATTCTTCATCCCCTGTTTTTTGTACGGCTAATGGATCAACCTTTAGATCAATGGCATAGTATTCAGATCGCCTTCCCGTAAATATATTTATTGAAATATCAGACTCAGGAATATCATTTACCAGATAATTTTTTCTGGGCTGATCATAAAGAGCTGTGCGATAAATGTTTTTCAACAATTCCGACAAATCAACGTTGGTCATTGACCACACCGGCATGCTGGTGTCCAGAAATTTTTCCGCACCCATTAAAACAAAATTGATTTTATACTCCTTTCCGTGCTCAATAAAGATTAAATATGAAATGCCTCGCATGCTGAAATAATTGAAATAAGCTGTTTCCACATCTTTACCTGCTGTAATAATGTCAGCATCAAAATAAGCTACAGCGTCAATACCGGTTTGTTGAAAATACAGCTGAACATTTTTTAAATCCGTATTGGTCAGGTGGTGTCCGTGCAGAACAACGGATTTGGTAGCCAGGATTTCTTTACTGACTTGCTCGGTTGTACTAAAACCATGTAAGTACGAAACCAAACCTGCCGATTGCCCGACAGCGGAGTGTGCCGACAGCAATAAGGAAAATGAATAAATGAATTTACGAATCACGATTATGAAACGATCGTTCGAAGATAGTATTGTGAGTGAAAAACCAAAGTCAAATTCCGATATAAATGCCATCTTCTTTTATTCGTAAGGGATAGTTTCAACATCCGGTGCGCGTTGAGCACATTCGCGGCCTGTTTGGAGATGAAACTGGTATCCATGCCATGGACAAACAATTTCACCCAGATAATTAACTGATCCTTTACTTAACGATTCTCCATTATGCGGGCAACGATCACTAACCACCAATGGCGAATCATCGTGGACGGCAATGCAAAGTCTTTTGTTATGGACTATCAATAATCTGGGTTTATCCCCCAGTGTCTGCTTCATGTGCTGCAGCGAGTCAAAGATTTTTATCCAATCCATTTTCGGTTTTAAACTGAACGCACTTTTTTATAACTTACCTTCAAACTGAATAACCAAATGAAAAACATTTCCATTATCCTGTTGTGTTTTGTAAGCGTTTTTACGGCACATGCACAAATCAATACAAAAGTACAAGCCAAGCTTGATCAACAAGCAAAAGAGATTGAAAAAAAGGTTATTGAATGGCGTAGACATTTTCATCAATATCCTGAATTGTCAAACCGTGAATATAAAACCGGAGCACGGATAGCCGAGCACTTGACATCTCTTGGACTTGAAGTGAAGTATCCGGTGGCTAAAACGGGAGCAATTGGAATTCTGAAAGGCGCAAAACCCGGACGGGTCATTGCTCTCCGGGCAGATATTGACGGCTTGCCGGTTACAGAACGCAACAGCCTTGCCTTTGCATCAAAAGAAAAGTCGGTTTACCTAAATCAGGATGTGGGAGTAATGCACGCTTGTGGTCACGATACACACATTGCGATTCTGATGGGAGTAGCCGAAGTGCTTTCTAAGATGAAGTCAGAGATCAGCGGTACTGTAGTGTTTTTGTTTCAACCGGCTGAAGAAGGGGCTCCTGAAGGTGAAGAAGGAGGTGCTGCACTAATGATAAAAGAAGGTGCTCTTGACAATCCCAAAGTAGAAGCTGTTTTTGGGTTACATATAAGTTCGTTAACACCTGTTGGAGTGATCACCTATAAGCCAGAAGGACTATTAGCGGCTTCTGATTCGTATTCAATTAAGGTAAAGGGCCGCCAGTCGCACGGCTCGGCACCATGGATGGGTGTAGACCCCATCGTTGTTTCCTCACAGATTATTTTGGGATTACAAACGATCATCAGCCGGCAAACTGAACTGACGAAAGAAGCGGCTGTCATTACTGTTGGTAAGTTTACGAGCGGAGTTCGATCTAACATTATTCCTGAAGAAGCGGAAATGATTGGGACGATACGTACACTGGATAACGACATGCAGGACAAAGTGCATGAGAAGATAAAAGTCACCGCCACTAAGATTGCAGAGAGCGCTGGGCAACTGCAGAAGTAAACATCAATCGTGGTTATCCGGTTACGTATAATGATCCGGCACTTACCGCCTGGTCGGCTCCTATTCTTGAGCGGGTTGCAGGTAAAGAAAATGCTGTTGTAATAAATCCGGTAACTGGCGCGGAGGATTTTTTCTTTTTTTGCATCAAAAAGTACCAGGCTTCTTTTTCTTCTTAGGCGGAATGCCCAAAGATGAAAACTCTGAAAAAGCAGCTGCGCACCACACGCCTGATTTTTTTATCGATGAAAGCGGAATGCTGCTGGGTGTGCGAACGATGCTGAATCTGACAATGGAATACCTGGCGAAGACGGGCAAATAAATAATTGTTGAAAATAAGAAAAGCCCCGATTTTCTCGGGGCTTATTATTCTTCATTCGGTTTAATTGTCACCACCGGACGCGGCATCTTCTCTTGCTTTTTTAATCCTGGCATTTTTTATACGTTGATGTTTGATGCGTGCGTTTTTAATTCGCGCATGCTTGATTCTGGCGTGTTTTACACGAGCGTGTTTTATCCGGGCTTGCTTCATTCGAGCCTGCTCGATCCGTTGTTGTGTTAAATCAACCTGATCAAGTCTGGCTTGCTGAACACGCACTTGCTGAAGCCTGGCGTATTGTGCGCGATCAATTTGTTGTGATCGATCTACATTAGCTACCCGATCTTGTCCCAATGCGGCAGCTGAAATCATCATAAATCCAAGCACCGCGAAAATCATTACATTTTCATATCCGTATTGTTTTGTTTGGTGTTTAGACAATACGGAAAGCCAAAGGTTTAAAAGATGAATGGCTTAATAATGAATGTCAAGCGGATGGCGTAATAGCATGACAGGGTTGATTTTTATTTTCTTACCACCATGGTAATCCGATATTCATCCTGTTTAATGTTACCGGGGGTTTCCGGATAAGGTGAAACATCAATCAGTTCGAATGAATACGAATTTATCACAATTTTATTTTCGACAGTGGTGAATGTAGTATCTACAACGATAGGTTTATCAATAGATAAAAACACAGTGGCGTCTCCCGCCTGAATACACTTAACAAGGGTTGGACAGCGTGAGTCCTCAACACGATCGATTCGAAATAAAAGATCATTGTTTAGCCTGTACGAGTTCGAAACTTCAGCGATGAAATTATTTTCGAGGGTAATTTCATGCAGAATGTCCGAACAGGACAATAGGGGTATTAATGCAGCGAGGAATAAATATTTCATAAAATTAAATTCAGAAAGCGGGCCTTCAAACCAACGAATTACCGCTGGAATTTTATTGGTCTTTTAACGAATTTAAAAACTTATCTTGAACCAAAAGATCGATTATGAAGATAAACGCAGGATCATTTCTGATATTGTTGATTGCGACAATGTCTTTTTCTGTAAGCGCACAAAAAAATTGTGCCCTCTATTGAGCAAACACTTTCACTTCGAAGTATCGGAAGCGTGACTTCCGGGTTTGAGGGTTCCTATATTGCTCACAATGTTCAAACAACTGATTGGAATGAAAACCGTTCGGATAATGAAATCTGGATTTCAAAAAATGGGGATACCCCGTTTCAGTTTACAAACACAGCCAAAGGTAGCAGCACGAGCCCAGCGTTTTCACCCAATAAAGCGCAATGGCTGGCATTTCTGGCAGATCGTGGAAATAAAACCCAGATATATGTAATACGTGTACAGGGAGGTGAGGCCAGGCAGGTTACCAATGAAGAAGAAGGAATTTCTTCTTTTGAATGGCATCCTTCAGGAAAGAGTTTTGTTTTTCGCAAATCCGAGAAAGAAGATAAATCAAAAAAGGAAACTGAAAAACGTTACGGTGGATTTTCGGTGGATGATCAGGAGTTCAGATTAAATCATTTGTGGCAGGTAGATTTTTCTGCCGATGCCATTAATCCAAGTGAATTGCCTTGTTATGAAACAGTCGATTCGCTGAAAGTAAAAGCAGGATGCATTGAGTTTCCAAGGGGCAAACGATTAACAGAAGGAAAGTTTACGGTTGGGAGTTATCTTTATTTCACCGGATAGGAAAAAAAATTGCCTATAATCATCAACCCGATCCATTGATCAATTCATTTTTTAAATCGGATATTTCTATACTCGATCTCGAATCAAAAAAAACAGAACTTCTTGTTTCACACAAAAGCGCAGATGCACTTCAGGCCTGGTCGCCCGATTCAAAAGAAATTTTATACACCACCAGTCTGGATGACACACTTTCGAATTATTATAAAAATGCGAAAGTTATGATCATGAATATTTCAGATAAGAAGTCAAGACAAATCGCAGCCAAACTGGATGAGGATTTGGGTGCGGGTTTTAGCTGGAGACCCACGGGCATCTTCGTTAGCGCATGGAACAAGACCAGAAGACCCTTGTATCACATCAATCCTACGAACGGAGATTATAAAGAACTGGCGGGGTTGCCTGAAATGGTTTTTAATGTGGATGTTTCACTATCGGGAAAGCAGTTGATTTTTAGTGGACGCAATGGCAATCAACTTACAGAGCTTTATAGAACCACGTTTCCTGTTACGCAGGTTACAAAAATCACAGACATGACTTCGCAAATTGATAACTGGAAAACCGCACAGAGTGAGGTGATCTCCTGGAAGAGCAGGGACGGGGCAGTAATAGAAGGGGTCTTGCACAAACCGCAGGATTATGATCCAAAGAAAAAATATCCGTTGCTGGTCATGATCCATGGCGGTCCGACCGGCATTGATTCTCCAACTCCTTTACCGGGTGGTGTATATCCGGTTTTGCAATGGCTGGACAAAGGGTGTTTGGTTTTGCGACCTAATTATCGCGGTTCAGCCGGATATGGCGAAGCTTTCCGCTCATTGAATGTCCAAAATCTTGGTGTGGGTGATGCATGGGATGTGTTATCAGGCGTGGAATATCTTGACTCCAAGGGAATGATAGACAAATCAAAAATGGGATGTATGGGCTGGAGCCAGGGCGGATATATCTCTGCATTCTTAACAACAACTTCTGATGTGTTCAAGGCCATCTCGGTAGGAGCAGGAATTTCTGATTGGATGACGTATTATGTGAATACAGACATTCATCCTTTTACCCGGCAGTATTTAAAAGCTACTCCGTGGAGTGATGAAGAGATTTACAAAAAGACATCGCCCATGACGTACATCAATCAGGCTAAAACACCAACACTTATTCAACACGGAGAATTTGATCAACGGGTTCCCATTCCTAATGCGTACCAGTTGCTTCAGGGTTTGCGCGACAAAGGAGTGCCCGCTGAATTGGTCGTGTACAAAGGCTTTGGTCATGGCATCAACAAACCAAAAGAAAGGCTGGCCGCAAACTGGCACAATCTAAAATGGTTTAACAAGTACATCTGGAACGAAGAAATCGAACTCCCTATTACCGAATCGAAAACAGAAACCAAAAAATAATGAAAACAATAAAACAATTCTCCATCGTATGGCTCATTCTATTCTTACTTCTGCCGGCAGCATTCGCACAAACAAAAAAACCAATAGTAGCTTCGGATGTCATGAAGATCGTGACCACCGATCAGCTTCAGATTTCTCCTGATGGAACGAGGGCAATTTGTGTCGTTACCCGGAAAGCCAAAAAAGGAGAGGATGAATATTATTACACCCGCCATTTGTACACCCTTGATCTGGTGGGCAATCAACAACCTGTGCAACTGACATACGGAGATAAGAATGACAGTCAGCCTACCTGGTCACCGGATGGCAAGCATATTGCGTTCGTCCGTAGAGATGGTGACAAAGCTCAAATCTGGATTTTGCCCATGATGGGTGGGGAAGCCTATCCGTTGACTAAATCAAAATATGGCGCTTCGGGGCCGCGCTGGTCACCAAACGGAACAAAAATTTTATTTAGTGCTTCAATTGGAATGACTCAAATTGAGGGAAATGTACCGTGGAGTTACGAAAGGCCCGGAAGGACTTTCAAGGATGAACCCGACTGGAAAAATTTAAAGGATGAAGAAAAGAAAAACATTAAGGCATCTCCTGATGGAAGCACAGAAGAGATTCGTGCATGGCTGGCTAAGAATGCGAATGAGAAAAATCCTCGTGTTATTAATAAGCTTCAGTTTCAGGCTGAACAAGACTTACAAACTGATCAGCAGTTTGGCCATTTGTTTGTTGTGGATTTTAAACAAGGAGCTGAAGCGATTCAGATCACGAAAGGGTTTCAAAGTTTTGGCGGTGCAACGTGGTCACCCGATGGCAACTTCATTATTTGCAGCTCGACCCGCTACACCGAATCTCCCGACTATAACCGGCACTCGTCTATTTGGACCATGCGCAGTGATGGCAGTGAGTTAAAAGAGATCATCAATATTCCTGATCAGCCCGCTTTTGGTCCTTCTTATTCTCCGGACGGAAAAAGCATTTTGTTTGGTGTGCAAACGGGAGCAGGATTCCTGGCCCGTCAGTCAGATCTGGCTACGGCCAACGCCAATGGAAGTAGCGTACAGGTGTTGACTAAAGACTTCGACCGGGATGCAGGCAACGCGCTTTGGTCGGGCGATGGAAAGTCAGTCTATTTTGTAGCGCAAACGGAAGGTGATGCACCCCTTTTTGTCGTGAGTGCAAAAGGTGGCAACGCCACTAAGATTACCGGTGAGGATAGCGGAGTAAATGATTATGACATTAAAAACGACAGAATTGTTTATGCGCTGACTGAATTTAAAAATCCATGGGAAGTGTATGTGCATTCCACAAAAGATAAAAGCAACCGGCAGATCACTGCATTTAATGATTGGGTAAATGAAAAGAATGTTCTGCTGCCAAAAGAGCATTGGGTAACAAGACCCGATGGAATGAAGGTGCAATACTGGGTAATTGAACCCGCCAATCGAAAAGAGGGAAGCAAGTATCCCACGATTTTAAACATTCATGGCGGACCAACTGCCATGTGGGGCCCCGCAGGATTTTCAATGTGGCACGAATTTGAAATGCAAGTGAATTGGGGATACGGACTTGTATTTTGCAATCCGCGGGGCAGCGGAGGTTATGGAGACGCTTTCAAAAAAGGAAATTTTAAAGACTGGGGAACAGGCCCTGCCAACGATATTCTTGCCGCACTGGATGATGCAGCCAAAAAATATTCCTGGATTGACACCAATCAGTATTTTACAACCGGAGGAAGTTATGCCGGCTATATGGTAGCGTGGTTGGTCAGCCAGGATCAACGATTCAAAGCGGCCAACTGCCAACGCGGTGTTTATGAGCTTTCAACTTTTATGGGTGAAGGAAATGCCTGGCGCTTGGTACCGGATTATTTTGGTGGATACCCCTGGGATGATGAATCAAAAAAAATTCTGGATGCCAATTCTCCGATGACTTTTGTGGATCAGATTAAAACTCCGTTGTTAATCATGCACTCCGATCAGGATTTGCGCACGGGAGTAATTCAAAGTGAAATGTTGTACAAGAGTTTGAAGATATTGAGCAGGCCCGTTGAGTACGTCCGGTATCCGGGTGAAGGGCATGAATTGTCACGTAGTGGAAACCCAAGACGTATGATGGATCGACTGGTTCGCATTGTTGAATTTTTTGATCGATATGCCACTCATCCTGAACCAAGGGTAACAGGAAGTAATTAATTTATTATTGTTGTAAGTAAAGCAGAACCAAACACCCCCATGAAGAAACTGATTTTTCTTTTTTCTCCTTTTCACCGTCTCTCTTTGCGCAAAATTTTTCAACCACTGAGGTCGCACAATGGCAACAACAGGCAGATAAAATCTCAATCGTACGGGATACTTACGGGGTACCACATATCTATGGGAAAACTGATGCAGGTGCTGTGTTCGGAATGCTGTATGCTCAATGTGAAGATGATTTTGCACGCGTGGAAATGAACTACATCAACATGATGGGGCGAAGAGCGGAGGTGGATGGAGAATCTTTTCTCTATCACGATTTGCGCATGCGTCTTTTTAATGATGAAGAAAAAGCAAAGAAATATTATGCCGACAGTGAACCCTGGTTGAAAAAATTATGTGATGCATATGCGGCAGGAATTAATTATTATCTGCACACTCATCCTGAAGTAAAACCAAAACTAATTACCCGCTTCGAACCGTGGATGCCATTTTTCTTCAGTGAAGGAAGTATTGGCGGTGATATTGAATCAATTTCACCAAATGGGCTGAAAGATTTTTATAGTTCGCGATCAACTTCAGCAACTAAGGTTAATGAAGAAGGGAAAGAGGATGAACCGCGTGGCTCCAATGGTTTTGCTATCGCTCCATCCAGAACAGCTAACGGAAGTACGCTGCTTTTGATCAATCCACACACGACATTCTATTTCCGTACTGAAACACACATGATTAGCGAAGAGGGACTGAACGCCTATGGAGCTGCTACCTGGGGGCAGTTTTTTATTTACCAGGGCTTCAACGAATCGTGTGGCTGGATGCACACCTCGAGCCGGGCGGATGTAATTGATGAATACGTTGAAACCGTGATAGAAAAAAACGGAAAATATTTTTACAAATTCGGAAATGAAGAACGTCCGTTCGCTACTTCAACGGTGAAACTTAAATACAAGGATGGAAGTAAAATTTCTGAAAAAGAATTCACAGCCTACCATTCCCATCACGGTCCGGTCATTCGTAGGGAAGAAGATAAGTGGGTGAGCATTTCACTAATGAATCGACCGATTGATGCGCTTACCCAATCGTATATGCGTACCAAGGCCAATGGCTTTAAGGATTTTCATGCCAACATGCGGTTGCGAACGAATTCTTCCAACAATACAGTGTACGCTGATAAGCAGGGAAACATTGCATATTACCACGGCAATTTTATGCCCAAGCGAAGCATGGATTTCGATTTTTCAAAGCCGGTAGATGGAAGCAATCCTGCAACAGATTGGGGTGATCTGCACACCCTCAATGAAATGATCATTGTACAGAATCCGCACAGCGGCTGGATTCAAAATTGTAACTCGACTCCGTTTACATCTTCTGGATTCAGCAGTCCTAAAAAGGAAGATTACCCGGAATACATGGCCCGTGATGTGGAAAACCCACGCGGACTTCATGCCGTCATGGTGCTGGACGGAAAGAAGGGGTTTACGTTGGATAAACTGATTGAATCGGCCTACGATTCATACTTGCCTGCTTTTGAAAAGCTTGCCCCGTCATTGGTGGCTGCTTACGATCAAAACGTATTGAAAAATGATTCGCTTGTGGAAGCACTTAAAGACCCCATTGAAATCATTCGCGGATGGGACATCCGGTTCAGTGAATCATCGGTAGCCACAACACTGTCTATTTTATGGGCACAGGACCTGATGCAGAAAATGGCAAGCCGTGGAGTAAGACTGGGTCAGCTCGAATCGATGAACTATATGACCATGGAAGTTTCAGGAGAGGAAAAGCTCCAGGTGTTTGCTCAAACATTAAAGAACATTCAAAAGGATTTTGGCAAATGGCAATTGCCCTGGGGGGAGATCAATCGCTTTCAGCGGCTGTCGGGTGAAGTGACCCCTTCATTTGATGATTCAAAACCCAGTTATCCGGTAGCTTTTACTTCCGCGCTTTGGGGTTCGCTGGCTTCTTACGGAAGCCGAACATATCCGAACACTAAAAAAATGTACGGCAATGTGGGCAATGGATTCGTATGTGCAGTGGAATTTGGCCGAAGCGTAAAAGCGAAGTCAAGCGTAACGGGAGGCCAAAGCAGTGATCCAAAAAGCCCGCACTTCAATGATCAATCAGAAATGTACAGTCAGGGTATATTTAAAGATGTGTTGTACTACAAAGAAGATGTGGAGAAAAAGGTGGAGAGAAGGTATAATCCCGGTAAGTAATTTTATCAGGCATTAAAGAAATAGTTTGTAATCAATTGAGCATGACTTTTTCTTCCTGGCGGTATTCTTCAAATAATTTTTTCTTTTCATCAAACTTGAAGAACCGTAAATAGTAAAAAGGGGCATCGTTGGCTTTGTAATTCACATCAACAATTTTACAACGCTCCTTTACAGTAAGGAACAAATCACCGTTTTGTAAATCTAACGTAGTAGTTGATTCTTCTGGGAAGATGGCATCTGCCTCAAATCCATTAAAACTATCGGTAAAGTAAAATCCAAGTTGTTGCTGGCTCAACATTTTTTTCAACTGGATATCAAAGACACCCGAAAAGGTATAGCCTACAAGAGGTTCCCCTGAAATCATTTGCGCATAATCCGAAATCAATAAGAACTGGCCGTCACCCACTTCAACCATTTGCCTTACCGTACCTGGGATTTTTGTAAGGATGGAATTTCCATTGGTAATCAGTGATCCGTTAGAACCAGCAACACCTGCAGCTCCTGCAAAAGATTTATAATTGATAATAGAAATCAGCTCATTGGAGATTCCGTGACTGTAAGTCTGATTTCGTATGGCTCCTTCACCAGAAGACCAATCAATCTCTATCTGGTTCTTATCGAGCTCTACAGTCAATGATTCTCCATCCTCTTCATCGGACTTCACTTCTTTTTTCTTTTCCTCCAGATATATTTTGCCAAAAAGGTCTTCGAAATTTTCACCGAATATTTCTTTGAGGTTTTTCTCAATCGGCTGAACTTCAATGGAAATATCTAAGCCAGCGACATTGCTCTGTGAACCAAATACCCACCCTCTCTTGCCTTCATATTCAATCTCAAACCATGAGTTTCCTTTTCCGCGAATGACATCATACCGACCGGTCTGCAGCACTTTGCAACGATCGCCCTCATTCAGTGTCATCACCACTTTTCCGGTATTCGGATAATCCCTGACCCAGATGTTGTTTCCCTGGATGGTGAGGATCGCAAAATCCGATTCTTCTTTCGATGGTGTGGAACCTTCTGTGGTTGGTACTGATTCCAATGGCGCAGACTCACTCACACCAGATTCGGAATTTTGCTCTTTGGCAGAGCAGGAAAAGATTAGAAGAAGTATAACTATTTTTTTCATGCTACTTACATTCACCAGGGTGATAATCTTTAATCCCGACACAACCGGCTTCACAGGAATTTCCATAGGTGATTCCATCACATCCGCAAACCGGATCATAGTTCATCGGGCAAATACAATCCTCTTGAGGAGTTCCCTTGCAACTGTCTTCTTTTTGGCAACCGGCCGGGATAATCAGAAATAAAAAAATGAGTAGCACAAAATTGAGTTTCTTCATTTGGGAATTTACGTTATCAAATCTACTTTATTTTCTGAGTGCAAAATAATTCCGCGAAAGCTTCGTTCTGAAAAAACTATGCAAAAGTCACTACATTTCAGAAGGAGATGGTTGAGAACTGTTTTCTTCATTCTGCCATTAAGCGTTGTTCTCATATCAGCATTTGGTCAGTCATCGGAAGTTCCGACCTCATTGTCGCCCGGAAAAAGTGAGGCTGCAATAAAAGCAAACCAACACTATCAAATTACTAAAAAGCAAAAACCAATTAAACAAAAAAGGGCAAGGGTTCAGCACACCAAAGAGTATGAATTTTACGCACGGGTGGAACAAGCCGCCAAGGAAAAGCAAAAGATTTTAAAAGAACTGTACAAGCCGCAATATTCCAACTTCAAAAATTTCGGGCACAAAAAAATTCCCAGGAAAAGACCACCCCACAAAATGAGATATTGTGACGAGTGCGGTATCCGGCATTAATGTACATACAGTACAAGCCCTTTTAAATACTCTCCTTCCGGGTGATAAATCGAAACCGGATGATCGGCAGGTTGCGAAAGATGATGAAGAACTTTTATCTGCCGACCTGATTGAATGGCTGAAGACACCACGGTATCATAAAATAATTTTCGGTCAACAACCTGCGAACAGGAAAATGTAAACACGATTCCTCCCGGCCGATTATACGAAATGCATCGGCATTCAATCGCTGATATCCTTTCATGGCCTGATGTTTGGCTTCTTTATGTTTGGCGAAAGCGGGTGGATCAAGTACGATGACATCGAAGGCATCTTTCTTATCTTTCAAAAACTCAAACACATCAATGCATTCACTCGGATGATCGGATTCATTAAATCCATTTAACTCAATATTTTTTTTACAGAGATTGATTGCTTTCTCTGACGCGTCAATAGAGAAAACTTTTTTTGCCATGGCCTGCAGAGCAGACACAGAAAATCCTCCGGTATAGGAAAAGGTATTGAGCACATCCTTTCCCTTTACATACCGGCCAAGGAGATTTCTGTTTTCGCGCTGATCCAAAAAAAACCCTGTTTTCTGACCCTCTTCCCAATCCACTAAAAATTTATTTCCATATTCTGAAATCACATGCGGAACTGCACCCATTCCAAAAAGGTATTCATTGGAGACACTTTCCAGTGTGGCCTTGTAGTATACAGCCGTAAGTTTTTCTTCAAGCACATTCTGTAATGCCATTGAGATGTTTTTACGATCGTTGTGCATTCCTGCAGAATGAGCCTGAACCACAGCCACACCATTATAAAAATCAATGATTAAGCCGGGCAATCCATCACCCTCAGCGTGGAGCAGTCGAAAGGCATTGGTTTGATCATTCAGAATCGCGCAGGCATGCCGTACCTGAAACGCATTATTAATTTTTTCATTCCAAAAGGAATCCGTTGGCGGAGTTTCGCCAAAAGAAAGTATCCGAACAGTAATGCTTCCTTTTTGATAATGTCCGTGACCAAGTGTGTTAGACTTATTGTCGGTCACACATACCCAATCTCCGTCTGTTAAATTGTCGTCTGCCTGTTGGACGGCCCCTGAGAACACCCATGGATGATACCGTTTAATAGCCTGATCACGTCCTGCTTTTAATTTCAACGTTCCGGAAATTTTCATCCTATGATCATTATAATCCAGCGGCAAGTTAAAGATTGTCTTGATTTGAACGGATTCACGTTAATATATTTGGGCTACCAAAAAAAACAGGATATGAAGAAACTTGGATTTATTTTTTTATTGGCAGTTATGAGTTGCACCACCTCAAATCAAAATGAGGAACCCGGCACATCCGGTATTCCTGAAAATGGCGCACCATATACTTTTGATGATACCCCGGATTTGGAGAGGTTGACCTATTTGAATTTGTCGGGAATACTGACAACCACGGGATATAGCAAAGACGGTAGACGCGCAGGGTCCTGGGTAGATTATTATGTGAATGGACTGCCTAAAAGTGTAACTACCTACATGGAGGGAAAGAAGGAAGGTTTGCACCTGGAACTGGATGACTATGGAAAAATTGTTAAAATGATGAACTACCATCAGGACTTACGCGATGGTGACTACAAAGAGTTTGAGAACAGCATCGTTAAAGAAGAACGCTTTTATAAAAATGATAAGCTTGAAGGCCGGGTCCGTATTTTTTATCCTGACGGCAAAATCATGGAGGAAGGTTCTTACAAAAATGGCACGCGGCACGGCATTTCAAAATGGTACGATCAGGCCGGATTTGTTACCATTGAATATGAATACAAAAACGGTGAATTAATAAAGAAATGAAGGATTTTGAGTACATCAGCGGAACCTATTCACTACTATTTTCGTATTTGTAAACACCGCATTATTTTAGCGGACAGCAGGCGTTGATTAGAAGCGAAAAAATAAATAAGAGCGTCAAACTTTTTAGGAGAGTAAATCATCCTAATGGCTGAATTAAAATGTATAGTTTAAAATTAATCCAATGAAACGATTTATTTCACTACTGATTGCCGCTGCACTAGGCAGCATGATTACACTTGCAGTTTTTGAATGGAGGAATGATACTACTCAGGGTGTTAAAATTGAATATCAAACCACACCGGTATCCGCTGCGAGATTAACCGCAAGCGGAGAGCCTTTGGACTTTACCGTGGTAGCTGAAAAAACTACAAAAGCGGTAGTCCACATCCGGTCAACTATCCGCAGCACTCAATCGCCCAGCAACCCGGATGCTTTTGATTTCTTTTTTGGACCACAGAGGAGAGGGCCCGCACAGGGAACAGGTTCGGGGGTTATCATTAATTCGGAAGGATATATTGTAACCAACAACCACGTTGTCGCGGATGCCGATATCGTTGAAGTGACACTCCACGATAACCGAACGCTGAAAGCAGAAATAATAGGAACCGATTTGGATACTGATCTTGCTGTTATTCGCATTAAGGAAAAGAACTTACCGTATTTATCCTTTGTAGATTCCGACCAGACTAAAGTAGGAGAGTGGGTTCTCGCTGTGGGGAATCCTTATAATTTGAACTCAACGGTAACGGCCGGAATTATCAGTGCCAAAGCCCGTAACATTGGAATTATCAATAGCAATAACAATCCAACGGGGAATATCTCGGGCAACACCGGGATTGAGTCATTCATTCAAACCGATGCTGCCGTGAATCCCGGAAACAGCGGTGGGGCACTTGTAAATATTTTGGGTGGACTGGTTGGAATTAATACAGCCATAGCCAGTGACAATGGCGCTTTTGTAGGTTATAGTTTTGCCATACCATCCAATATCGTTGCTAAGATCACTGAAGATTTAATTACTTATGGTAAGGTTCAGCGTGGATGGCTGGGGGTGCAGGTAACGAGCTTAAACAGCGAGGTGGTTAAGCGCGAAGCGCTTGAAGTAAATGAAGGCGCATTTATTTCTGATTTTGGAGCCAACAGTTCTGCCAAGGAAGCCGGAGTTCAGAAAGGAGATGTGGTCGTAAAACTGGACAATACAAATATTAAATCAAGTTCGGAGTTAATTGAATATATCGGGCGTAAAAGGCCGGGTGATAAGGTGGATGTCATCGTAAACCGGAAAGGAAAAGAAATCAAAATACCGGTTGTGTTGAAGAATGCAGATGGAAATACGGGAACGATCAGACCGGTTGATAAAACAGGTGTCGAATCGCTGGGACTTGAAGTACAGGACATTTCGGAAAGCGATCTACGTGCACTTGAAATAAAGGGAGGTGTACGCGTAAGCAATCTTCAGAACGGGAAAGTGAAACGCTATACCGAAATGCGAAATGATTTTATTATTACACACATTGACAACAAACCCATAAAATCCGTTAAAGAGTTTAATGATATCATGAATAAGAAAAGCGCAGGTGACTTAATTATCTTCTCGGGGATATATGAAGACTACCCCGGAGAATTGAGTTACGCATTGAGAATGTAAATTTAAATCAGACAGTATGAGAAGATTATTCAAGAAAGGCGAGCGGGTTCGCAGTAAAATTGATGGCAAGGTGATGGAAGTGCTGAAGTACCTGAAAGCAAATTTGGTGGAAGTAAAATGGTTTGATCAGGAAAAGAAAGAAGTTCGAACCAATAAGATTAAGGAAGATAAGCTGTCAAAGGCCGCATAAAACGAAACCCCGCAAGTGCGGGGTTTTTTGTCATTGCCCGATAAATTATTTCGTCATTGTGATAACTTACTTTCCCATACCTTTGTTGTCATTGAAAAACAGGAACTATTAAAAAGTTTGACATCCCTGCGTATTACCGGTCATCCATCACCGGAAAGATAAAGTTGCATCGACAATCCATTGATCCAAAGCGTCAGGATTTTACACCCACGAAGCTTGATTTCGGCCCGATCATTTTTTATTTAGCCCGGCATTTCGGGTTTTGTTATGGTGTAGAAAATGCTATCGAAATTAGCTACAAAGCATTGGAGGAAAATCCGGAGAAGCGGGTTTTTCTTTTTGAGCCAGATGATTCATAATCAGGAGGTGAACCGGGATTTGAAAGAGCGGGGCATTCAGTTTATCATGGACACGGATGGAACGCAATTCATCCCATGGGATAAAATTACAAAAGAGGATGTGGTGATCATTCCGGCTTTTGGCACGACCGTGGAAGTTGAAAACCGGTTAAGCAATATGGGTGTGGAAGTACATAAGTACAACACAACCTGTCCGTTCGTTGAGAAGGTGTGGAATCGGGCTGAGAAAATGGCCAATGAAAAGTTCACTACGATTATTCATGGCAAACCCAACCATGAAGAAACACGGGCTACATTTTCACACAGCACACAAAACGGACATTCCGTAATAGTAAAAGATATACATGACGCGCACCGCCTGGGAGACTATATCATGGGAACCAGACCCCGAAAGAATTTTACAGACGAATTTGCATGGAAGCACTCTGAAGGATTCGATCCGGAAAAAAATCTACAACGGGTAGGCGTGGTGAACCAAACTACCATGCTGGCTACCGAAACG
>JAAUQD010000188.1 GCA_012032815.1 Flammeovirgaceae bacterium | reverse complement strand
AAAAATCAATAAAAAAATAAAAATCATTGATCTGAGTCAGGACTTTCGAATTCGGGGCAACCATTCTTTTGTATATGGGTTGCCGGAGCTGAATAAAACAGCAATTAAAGGAGCCAGTCGAATTGCCAATCCCGGCTGTTTTGCCACAACCATTCAATTGGGACTTCTTCCACTTGCCAGTGAAGGATTGCTAGGCCCGATTCATACAACTGCAATTACCGGTTCTACCGGAGCAGGAAGAAAATTGCAAAACACCACGCACTTCTCCTGGAGAAGCAATAATATTTCAGCTTATAAAACACATTCACACCAGCACCTTGCAGAAATAAATCAAAGCCTGAAAAGTTTACAAACAACATTTGATGGATCATTGCATTTCATACCTTGGCGTGGGGATTTCACCCGGGGCATTTTTGCATCATCTACAATACGATTTAAAGGTGACTTAAAAAGTGCGTACGAACTTTATCACTATTACTATGAGGATCATCCTTTCACTACCGTTTCAGAGTCGATGATAAATCTCAAGCAGGTTGTTAATACGAACAAATGCCTGGTTCACCTTGAGCTGATTAATGATCATCTGGTGATTCACAGTGCCACTGACAATTTACTAAAGGGTGCGAGTGGGCAGGCAGTACAAAATATGAACCTGATGCTTGGATTGGATGAGACCGCAGGATTAAGATTAAAAGCAGTTGCATATTGAGATAAAAGCAGAAAGTTAAAAGCTGGCGTAATTAATTTATTGAATGAAGGATTATAGGAATTTGAAAGTTTGGGAGAGAGCGCATCAAGTTGCATTACGTGTTTATTCTATAACTAAAGCGTTTCCAAAAGAAGAACAATATAACCTAACCAGTCAATTAAGAAGGTCAGCAATCTCTATTCCCACAAATATTGTTGAAGGATCTGCGAAGTTTACCGATAAAGATTTTGCCAATTATCTTCAAATATCATTGGGATCAACTCATGAGGTTGAGTATTTATTGTTTTTTTGCCAGGAGCTTGAATTGATTGATGCTAAACAAATTGATCCTCTTGTAAAAGAAGTAGGCGAAGTCAAGGCCATGTTAATTTCGCTCATCAAAAAAGTCAGATCAAACTAAAATGGAATTACACTTTACACTTTATGCTTTACGCCTTAAGCTTGCTACACAATGAACTTATTTGACGTCTATCCCCTATTTGATATTAACATCGTTAAAGCGAAGGGATCTTTTCTTTGGGATGAAAATGAAAACCAATATCTCGATCTCTATGGTGGTCATGCCGTGATTTCAATTGGTCATGGACATCCATCTTATGTGGAAGCGATAAAGAGTCAGGTTGATAAAATCGGCTTTTACTCAAATAGCATTGTTAATACGTTACAAGACGCACTGGCGGATAAGCTCGGTCAGTTGTCAGGTTATTCACATTTTAATTTGTTTCTCTGCAACTCAGGCGCAGAAGCCAATGAAAATGCATTAAAGATTGCCTCCTTTACAACGGAGAGGAAAAAAGTAATTGCCTTTCGAAATGCTTTTCATGGAAGAACTTCAGGAAGTGTTGCCGCAACCGACAATCCGAAAATCGTAGCGCCATTCAATTCGAATCACGAAATTATTTTTCTTCCATTTAATGATGAGGATGCATTTGCAACCAGCATTGATGATTCCGTTGCAGCCGTAATCATTGAGGGAATTCAAGGCGTTGGTGGTATTCAGATTCCGACTGATTCATTTTTACAAACCCTAAGAAAACAATGTTCGCAACACGGAGCCATGCTAATCCTTGATGAAATTCAATCGGGGTATGGAAGAACGGGCAAGTTTTTTGCCCATCAATATGCAGGCATCGAGCCTGACCTAATAACTGTTGCCAAAGGAATGGGCAATGGATTCCCGATTGGAGGAGTGCTGATCCATCCTGAAATTAAATCATGGCACGGTATGCTGGGCACTACGTTTGGAGGAAATCATCTGGCATGTGCAGCAGGCCTTGCGGTCCTTGAGGTTATTGAGAATGAAAACCTAGTGGAAAACGCTTTTGATGTGGGGGATTATTTAATGAATGAGCTGAAACAATTTCCTCAGCTCCTGGATGTCCGGGGTCGGGGTTTGATGATTGGATTTGATCTGCCACCAAATCTCGCTTCTCTCAGAAAAGATCTTCTGTCAAAGCACCGGATATTTACCGGAGAGGCAAAACCAAACACTGTTCGCTTGCTGCCTGCGCTCAATGTTACCCTCAATGAAGTGGACATCTTTTTGAAAGCAATGAATGCTGAACTAAAACTGAAAGTAAGTTGAAGCACTTTATTTCAATATATGATATTGACAATTTAAATAATCTGGTTGATAAGGCGTTGTCGTATAAACTCTCGCCTTTTAAAGATCAAACACTGGGTAAAAATAAAACACTGGGTATGATTTTCTTCAACCCAAGTCTGCGCACCCGAGTGAGCACACAACTGGCCGCCAGGAATCTTGGAATGGAAGTGATCGTACTCAACACATCACAAGACGGGTGGATGCTGGAGATGCAGGATGGTGTGGTCATGAATGGAAATAATCCTGAACACGTACGGGAAGCTGCCGCTGTGATGGGTCAGTATTTTGATATCGTTGGGTTAAGGTCTTTTCCGTCATTAAAAAACAAGGAAGACGATTACAGTGAGCAAACAATCAATCAATTCAGGAAATATAGCGGCAAACCCGTTCTCAGTTTGGAAAGCGCAACCCTCCATCCTTTGCAAAGTCTTGCAGATGTTATCACCATTCGTGAACAATGGAAGGAGAAAAGAAAACCTAAAGTAGTTTTATCCTGGGCACCGCACATAAAAGCGCTACCTCAGGCAGTACCAAACTCATTCGCGCAATGGATGAATACCTGGGACGAAATAGATTTTGTGATTGCTCATCCAAAAGGGTATGAATTGGATAAGGCATTCTCGCAGTCAGCATTGATTGACCATAATCAGGAAGCAGCGCTACAAGACGCTGATTTTGTCTATGTAAAAAACTGGTCATCGGTTTCTTCATACGGCAAAATTCTGAATTCTGATTCCAACTGGATGTTGACAACTAAAAAACTATTGGGTACGAACAACGCCAAGGTGATGCATTGTCTTCCGGTTCGTAGAAATGTGGTTATTGCTGATGAAGTCCTGGATAGTCCATCATCAATTGTTGTTCAACAAGCAGGCAACCGGGTGTGGGCAGCACAGGCTGTACTAAGTGAATTACTAAGATCAAATTGCGTATGACCTGTACTGATAAAACGACTACAACATTATTTAAGAATGTCATGCTTCGAGAGCCTCAGTATGACAGTATAATTGAATTTAGTCATGAATAAATTACTGATTATTAAAGTCGGTGGTAATGTGCTGGACAAACCAGAAAAATTAAAATCATTCCTTCAGGATTTTGCTTCCATCGAATATCCTAAAATTTTAGTTCATGGTGGTGGTCAGATTGCTACCAGTATCGGGGATAAAATGGGAATTGAATCAACATATATTGATGGGCGAAGAATTACCGATGCGGAAACCAGGGATTTAGTTACCATGGTGTATGGTGGCCTGCTTAACAAACAAATCGTAGCGCAACTTCAGACACTTCATTGCAATGCATTGGGATTAAGCGGTGCG
>JAAUQD010000085.1 GCA_012032815.1 Flammeovirgaceae bacterium | reverse complement strand
ATGAGCAGGTTGCATAGTTTGCCAGGTCAATTACATTAATTCCACCATGCTCCCCCCCAGCGAAGAAAGCAAACGGATCATAGAGGTCACGAATATAAACTTTCATGGTATTTGGACAACGAAATATACCGCTGGAATCGGTATAGGCCATTGAAGTCAGTTCCGTCATTCCGTATTCAGTAAATACAGATTTTGCGCCTAATTTTTTGTGTAGAAATTGATGCACTTCTTCCCTCACCATCTCCTTACCTCTCCCTTTCATTCCACCCGTTTCCACTAAAACACAATGCGAGGCATCAAAGGGAAATCGATTCGCTAAATCCAGAAGCGCATAAGTAACACCCCAAATCATCACCCTTTTTGGGGAGCCTTTGAGCAAAGTGGCGGTCGAAACCAATTCTTCAACATTATGTAAATAAAAACTGGAATGATTTGAACCGGATTCCTTTATTAAATGATTAACCATGTAAACCAGTGATGAGTCACCTCGCTCCAGATAGGAAGGCAGCAAGGCCAGGATATGATAGTTTTCAACAGGTTCGAAAAAATCCTCAAAGATTCTTTTGGCCCGTTCTTCAAACAAGGAAAGACTAAAAATGCGATTCATACTTGGAATCGATCCTGTAGTCCCGCTGCTAAGGAATATCTTTTCAGGAATCCAAGAGCCGGTAACTACTTCATACTGCTTATAAAGACTTATGGGTAAGAAAGGAATCTCTTCCAGTTTAGACACTTTGGTTGGATCAATCTTCCTGTATTGAAGATATTGCTGATATGTCTTGTTTTCCTTTGCCTGATACCTGAAAATTCGATATGCAATATCCGGGAAAGTATCTGCGTTAACCTCGTATAAATCGCGTTCAAAACTTTTAAATGTCTCCAAGCGTTGATTATTTTACAGATTATAAAAATAGGCAATGATGTCGTTTAGGAGGCTGGTGTGGATTGTATTTTTAGGGCTTTTGGGACATTCTTGTTTCGATCCCCCTGAGTTTCCCCTAACTCCGTCTATTGAATTTGATGATATCTACTTTGTTGAAGTTGGAACGGCATCCGATAAGGACTCATTGGTAGTTTCTATAAAATTCAAGGATGGTGATGGTAATTTGGGTCTCGATCCGTCTGAAATCTTTTTCCCGTATAACAACAGAACGTATTACTCATACCTGGGTGATACCATTAATTACGAACTTAAAAGAACCGTACCTGAACTGGACAGCTTATTGCCCGACTTCGTCACCCCTTATAACTGTACCAACTGGGAGGTCATTATGGATGGCCAAACTGTGGTTGACACCCTGTACTTTGAGCTTAATCCCAACTATTACAATTTCTTTGTTGACTTCCTGATAAAAAATAATGACGGGACATTTACTGAATTTGACTGGCAGACTGCTTTTATTTATCCCAATTGCGGAATAACTTTTGATGGTCGTTTCCCAATATTATCAAAAGACCTTAGTCACGCCATCCACTTGATGGCAAAATTGTTTATGGGATGACTTCTGTTGGTTTTAAGTTTCAGTTCAGTATCAAGACAATGAAACTCAGAATTTACATCTTAGACAGGTCCCTCCAACCCAGCAATGTTATCGAGACTCCCGAATTTACGCTGCAATCAATTAAACGCTGATTAATACAAAGCAGGAAAACGAATCGGGTCAGATTCATGCATGAGTTCATACACTTTATCAAGAACAGTTTCAGGATTAGGTTTTGAAAATAATCACCGTCCGATCCATACGCTGGCCTGTTTTCAGCAGCCGTAATAGTAATCGGTGAAGCGTCAAGATATTGATAACCTTCCTGAACTTCTAGCACGTGCTGCATCATATAAGCACTTGCCCCCCCGGGCACATCTTCATCGGCAAACACAATTCGATTTGTCTTCTCCAACGATTTAACAATGGAATGATGACGGTCAAAAGGCAAGAGCGATTGCACATCTATAACCTCGCAGGAAATTCCCAGGTTGTCCAATTCATTAGCTGCTTCCATCACAATCCGGCACATCGATCCATACGTCACTATAGTTACATCGTTTCCCTCACGAAGTATTTCCGGAACACCTAGCGGTATCGTGAAATCACCAATATTATCAGGCAACCGCTCCTTAAGCCGATATCCATTCAGGCATTCAATAATAAGAGCGGGGTCGTCAGAACGCAACATGGTATTATAAAAACCAGCTGCCTGCGTCATATTGCGTGGAACCAGCACATAAATACCCCTCAAACTGTTAAGGATCATTCCCATTGGCGAACCTGAATGCCAAATTCCTTCAAGTCGGTGCCCTCGTGTACGGACAATCAAGGGGGCTTTTTGACCACCTTTTGTCCGGTATTGCAATGTTGCCAAATCATCCGACATGATCTGAATTGCATAAAGCAAGTAATCAAGATATTGAATTTCAGCAATGGGTTTCAGGCCGCGAAGCGCAGCCCCAATACCCTGACCTATAATAGTCGCTTCGCGAATACCGGTATCGGTTACACGGTCTTCTCCATACTTCTCCTGTAACCCGGCAAAACCCTGATTAACATCACCGATTTTCCCCAAATCCTCTCCGATGGCAAATACGAGCGGGTTATTCTTCAGCGCCTTATCAAAACAAGCCTGAAGAATCTCACGCCCATCCATCTCAACAGAATCGGAACTGTATTGCGGTTCATTAAATTCAATGTTGAGCGCTGATTGTTTTGATGTGCTGTACATCGCAGAGTTGAAGCGATCAAAATTTTCAGTTTCGTTTTTCTTCAGCCAGGCGATCAGTTCTTCTTTCACCGGACTAGCCTTCTCTCTTAAAAAACGAAATGCTTTTTTTGCTGCTTTGTTTCCATCTAAACGCATTGAGTTAGTCAGGCCTGATAATTCATTTGAAATTTTCAGCACCTCTTCATCATCAAACCTGGCAAGTATCTCAACCAACTCATCATTATCTTTCTTAATCTCTTGGGTAAACGCTTTCCAGGCATCATCGCGTGCCTTCTTCGCAGCTACTTTTGCTTCCGACTCAATCAGGTCCAATTGTTTTGCGGAAGCGATATTCTTTTTTATGATGGCTGACCGGAATTTTTTTATACAATCAAACTCCCCTTCCCAGTCAAGTCTCTTTTTTGATTTATATCGTTCATGAGAACCTGATGTTGAATGGCCTTGCGGTTGAGTCATTTCTTTGACATGTACCAATACGGGAACGTGTTCCACACGACAAATTTTTTCTGCTTTCTCGTAAGTAGCTCTTAGTCCATCATAATCCCATCCCATTACCGTAAGAATTTCAAACCCCTTTTCGGTCTTGGTGCGTTGAAATCCTTTTAGAATTTCAGAAACATTTTCTTTGGTGGTTTGATAGTTTGAAGGAACCGAAATTCCATAGTTGTCATCCCATATCGAAATCAGCATGGGTATCTGTAAAACTCCCGCAGCATTGATGGCTTCAAAAAAGACACCTTCAGATGTGCTTGCGTTTCCTATTGTTCCAAAGGCAATTTCATTTCCATTATTCGAAAGATCCGTATACTTCTTCAGACCTGGCAACTCCCTAAAAAGTTTGGAAGCATAGGCCAGACCTACCAACCTTGGCATTTGTGAAGCTGTGGGAGAAACATCTGCACTGCTGTTTTTAAGTTTTACCAGTTTTTTCAAATTCCCATGCTCATCCAACATCCGGGTTGCAAAATGCCCATTCATAGAGCGTCCTGCCGAAGCCGGATCATGTGCAACGTCTGTATGAGCGTAGAGTTGAGCAAAGAACTGCTGCATCGTAAGTTCGCCAATCGCCATCATGAAGGTTTGATCACGGTAGTAACCGGACCGAAAGTCTCCGTTTTTAAACACCCTGGCCATTGCCATTTGAGCCAACTCTTTACCATCACCAAAAATTCCAAATTTGGCTTTCCCCATAAAGACTTCCTTCCGGCCAAGAAGACTCGCTTCCCTGCTTTCGCAAACAAGGCGGTAATCGGTCAACTCTGTGGACAGGCTGGACTTACTCTTTTTTTTCGATTTCGTTTGCACAGTGTTCAATTGAATGAATCGGAGGGGCAAAATAGTGAAATTCACGGGGAGCGAAAAGGAAGTTCCCCAGCTTCACGGCTTTCAATGAAAGTATTCTACCCAATCCCTGATTCGATGATTCTCGAATTGGCTTTTTTATTCATTAAATAAATACCAACTTTTCTATGTCTGTGATTAATTTCTTTGTAAAAATAGCCCGCCTCGATTTCTAAATCATGAATCGATGATCTGGTTTCAATATCATTTATGGAAAAAAATTCAACAATAATTGATTGGTTGGGATTAGCCGGACATGCAGCAGGATAATCTCCCAGACTAAACAATTCGTATCCTGGCAGCCACTGGCTATACTCATAGTGAAGCGCATTTCGGTACCGCAAATAATTATACATACCTATCCGAAGAGAACCATAAAACGCAAAGGTATGAGTAGCTAGATCCATGAAAATTTCATTGTAATAAACCGGGAATGCTATATTTGCCTTTCCTTTGAAAAGAGATTAAACTCTAAAATTGATAACATATGATCATTGGTGTACCTAAAGAAATAAAAAATAATGAGAATCGGGTTGCATTGACACCTGCCGGAACAAAAGAACTTATTAAGCGAGGACATACGGTTTATGTTCAAAATACTGCCGGACTGGGCAGTGGATTCGCTGATGATGATTATTCGGGTGCAGGGGCAAAGATGATGAAAACACCTGAAGAGATCTTCAAGATTGCTGAGATGATTATGAAGGTCAAAGAACCCATTGAACCGGAATACAAATTAATTCGCAAAGATCAACTCGTATTTACCTACTTTCATTTTGCATCGTATGAACCGTTGACACATGCCATGATCAAAACAGAATCCATTTGCCTCGCCTATGAAACCGTAGAGGATGAAGATGGAGGATTACCATTGCTTATACCTATGTCAGAAGTGGCAGGCCGCATGTCTATCCAGGAAGGTGCTAAGTACCTGGAGAAACCATTGAAGGGACGTGGAATATTGTTAGGAGGCGTACCCGGTGTAATGCCGGCAAAAGTATTGATCCTTGGAGGAGGTGTAGTAGGAACTCAAGCTGCCAAGATTGCAGCAGGTATGGGTGCCGATGTTACCATACTGGATCTTAACATCAATCGCCTTCGTTACCTAGACGATATCATGCCCAAGAATGTTTCCACCATAGTATCTAATGAATATGTGATTCGCGACCTCATTAAAACACACGACTTGATTGTTGGTGCCGTTTTAGTGCCAGGTGCCAAGGCTCCAAAGCTGATTACTAAAGATATGTTAAAGACTATGCGTCCTGGGACTGTATTGGTTGATGTGGCAGTTGATCAGGGTGGCTGTATCGAAACCTGTAAACCCACCACACATGAAGATCCCACCTACATCATTGATGATGTTGTGCATTATTGTGTGGCGAATATGCCGGGCGCGGTTCCGTATACATCAACGCTGGCTTTGACAAACGCCACTTTACCCTATGCCATCAAGTTGGCTTCTTCAGGTTGGAAGAAAGCGTGTCTTGATAATGAGCTACTGGGTAAGGGACTAAATGTAGTCCAAGGTAAAGTAGTGTATAAAGGAGTAGCGGATGCATTCAATCTTCCCTATACGGAAGTTGCCGAGGTATTAAAGTAGTCAGGAAAATTTCGGGAAGGAAGTCAGGAAATTAATTGCTGAGTCTGATTGATTGGCCTCACAGCAGTAATGAACCATACCATTGGTAACGGCCACAAACCGTGCTCCTATAGACATATTGTAGACAGAAACCTGGTTAAATGCTTTTTGATTTAGACGAATAGTAGGTGATTTACACTCAACCAGCATCCAGGGTTTCCCTTCGCGATCGTAAACCAGAATGTCCGAACGCTTACTTACCTTGTTAAATTGTAATCCGGACTCAACCCTGAATAGTGATCGTGGATAATCTAATTCTGTAATTAAGTACCCTATAAAATGTTGTCGCACCCATTCTTCGGGAGTAAGCACTACAAATTTCTTTCTGATGATATCGAAAATCCATACTTTACCGGATTCTTTCTTGAGTTTAGCGGATATAGCAGGAAGATTAAGCTTGTTCACTCGTTTTAAAAATAGATAAATTAGAGACATGAAAACAAAAGAGGAGATCGTTAAAAATTGGTTGCCCCGATATACGGGGTTGCCGCTTGAATCTTTTAGTGAATATATTTTATTGACGAACTTTGATAACTACGTTTTAAAATTTGCGGAATGGAACAACGTCCCACTTGTCGGTGAGGACCGGGCTATGCTTAATGCGACAGCAAATGGCATTACAATCATCAACTTTGGTATGGGAAGTCCAAATGCCGCAACGATTGTTGATTGTCTCACAGCCATCAAGCCCAAAGCCTGCCTTTTTCTGGGAAAATGTGGCGGATTGAAAAAGAAAAATGATATCGGTGATTTTATTTTACCCATAGCCGCAATACGGGGTGAAGGTACAAGTACAGATTACTTCCCTGCCGAAGTCCCTGCGCTCCCATCTTTTGCCCTGCAAAAGGCCCTCTCAACAACCATACGGGATTACAACCAGGATTATTGGACAGGAACCGTTTATACTACCAACCGCAGGATTTGGGAATGGGATGAAGCTTTCAAAAAATACTTGCGGGAAATCAGGGCGATGGCCATTGATATGGAAACAGCAACTATATTCTCAACGGGGTTTTACAACGAGATTCCAACCGGTGCCCTCCTGTTGGTCTCAGACCAACCAATGGTGCCGCAGGGAGTTAAGACTGAGGCTAGTGACAAGGTTGTAACCAGTCAATATGTAGATCTCCATTTGAAAATTGGAATTGATTCCTTAAAGCAATTGATTAATAACGGTGCTACCGTGAAACACCTGCGCTACTAATCAATACGATTCCCGAGTGATGCTTTTCGACTTAACAGTTGAAAGCAAAAACATTCCGATAATAAAGAAAATGGCCAGCATCAATGCACTGTTACGCATGCTGCCTGAAATCTGATTGATCAACCCAAAAGAGAACGTGCCAACAACAATGGACAAATTGAATGTTACATCAAAAAAGCTAAAGTAGGAAGCATGATCAATCGTGTTTTTGGGAATGAGTTTGGTGTACGTGGCTCTCGATAGGCTTTGAATACCCCCCATAATCAATCCCACTACAAAAGCTAAGGCGTAGAATTCATATTCGGTTGTGATGAAGTAGGCCCCAACACATACTCCAATCCAAATTCCAATCATAATCAATAAGGTGAGTTTGTTGCCATAATTTCCGGAAAAGCGCGCAAAAAGATAAGCGCCCAGGGCAGCAACCAATTGGATGATTAAAATTGTGATGATGAGTTTACTGCTATCAAGATGGAGCACATCCGTGCCGAATAAAGTGGCTAAATACATAATCGTTTGGACTCCCATATTGAAAAAGAAATAGGAAAGCACATACCTTTTTAACGCTGGTGATTCCCGAAAACTTTTCCAAACCACCAGCAGTTCCTGATATCCTTTTACCAAAATACTTCCTTCCACTTTTCGGTTATAGGGGTTATTGGGTAATCCGTTAAACGTGATTACGGAAAATCCAATCCACCACAATCCAACAATAAGAAATGAAAACCGGACTGCATCTCCTTCATTGGCAAAACCCAATGAGGAATGAAAAGTGATCATCACCAGCAAGCTAACCAGCAAAATCACCCCTCCATAGTACCCCATTGAATATCCTTTGGCGCTTACCGAATCATACCGGTCTTTAGTGACTATTTCAGGCAGGTAAGCGTCATAGAATACAAGGCTCCCCGAATACCCAATACTGGCCATGATGTTGCAAAAAATTCCCCACTCGAGGAATGAAACATCCTTGAAGAAGAGTAAGCCTGCACACGAAGCGCTACCAATCAACACAAACATTTTCATAAAACTCTTCTTCTTGCCTCCATAATCAGCCATACCCGAGAGCAAGGGCAGTATGGCAGCCACAACTAAAAATGAAAAAGACAGAGAATACGAATACAGAACTGAATTATTGATTTCAAATCCCAGGAAGGTCACAAGATCACCCTGATCACTAACGGCTATGGATTTATAATAAATTGGAAAAATCGCAGAAGTAATAACTAATGAATACACCGAGTTGGCCCAGTCGTACATGTACCAGGCGCGTACGACTTTTGGATTATTTAATTTTATTGCGGTATCCATAATAAAAAAGCCTCCCATAACTGGAAGGCTCTGCTATTTTACATTATCAGTAACTATTATTTTTTATCGTCTCTGGTTTGAAGAGTTGTATAAAGTAATTTTCGGGCGTTAGCTCTTCGCAATTCTGTTTCAACATCAGCGATAATTCCTCTTTTTGCTTCATTATCTACTTTTAAAGAAACAGTAAGTTGATCACGTTCGTTTTCAGGTAGTTTATCTTTCTCCCTGTTTACCCACAAGATAATATCTTTGGGTTCAATAAATACGTCTCCTGCCTGAATTTTGGGTTCTTTACCGAATTGTTCTGTTTTCTTTGGCTCGCCTATATAGAGATTAGTTACCAGCGACTTGCGTTGTAGCTTCCTGAGCTGCGATGCTTCGGGTATCCGTTGCATTACATCAATTGACGTCTCCCGCAGCTGTGTTGTTACCATGAAGAAAAACAACAACATAAAAACGACATCCGGCATGGATGAGGTGGGTATGTCTTGTTTTACGTTCGACTTCTTTCTAAATTTTGACATAGTCTTTCTCTAATCAATTTCCCCCTACTTTGGTAGGCTCAGCAATAGAAATAGCCATTGGAATACCTTCTCTGGCCTTTTCATACAATCTACGATTGTCATCTGTGGTTAAATCAGATGCAATCTCTCTGAACTTTGCATTTGATACTCCAATCTGATCAGCATAGATATCATAATATGCACCCTGTATAATATCCAAAATCTCAATAAATCGTTTGTGACTTGTACCGCGGTCGGTCTTGTAAGAAACAATCGCTTTCTCAGGACTATCCGAACTTGCCGGATCAACTCCACGATTTAATACAAACTTCTTAATCTGTTCTTTTAGACCACTCACATCATCCATGGGCTCCCCCTCTACCAACAATGCATCAGATGAGTTCACCTGAATTTTAAACATATTCCTTTCCTGAATTTTTACATCCTCAGGTGGTTGTGCTTCCGGTGGGGGCGGTAATTGCAACTGTAGGCCTTTGTCATTAGCAATCGTTGTCGTTACCAAAAAGAAGGTTAACAACAAGAATGCAATGTCGGCCATTGAAGCATTAGGAATATCTGGCGTAGATCTGGCCATTATTTAAGCGCTTTATTTATTTCTGAATAGATGATTCCCAAAATAGCTAATGCGAAAATCAGATAAAACAGAGTCAACCCGGCTCCCACAATCTGAGAACTGGTTTCATTGATTCCCTGTGCCGCGTATTTGGCGGTGACTTCAGATCCCGACAAGGCGTAGGAAATTAAAAATAAAACCACTAGAACAGCGACACCCAAACCTGATTTCACCAATGTTTTTGGCTGCTTCAATGAATTGATCAATGGCCAAACAATGGCGCCCAGCAGGGCCGCTGAAAACATTGCATAGGCGATGTATAATCCTATATCTTCCATGTTATTTATGTCCTGCTAACTTGTGCTTAACCAAAATATCTACCAGAGTAATTGAAGCATCTTCCATGCTGTTTACAAGGCTATCAATTTTTGAAACCAAATAGTTGTAAAAAACCTGAAGGATCATACCCACGATCAAACCACCAACCGTTGTGATCAAGGCGATTTTCATACCACCAGCAACAACTTGAGGAGAAATATCACCAGCAGCTTCAATCGCATCGAAGGCAGCCACCATACCGATTACTGTACCAAAGAATCCAAGCATCGGACCGAGTGAAATAAACAATGAAACCCAGATCAATCCTCTTTCCAGACGACCCATCTCAACCGAACCGTAAGAAACGATTGATTTCTCAACCATATCAATTCCTTCTGACATTCTCATTAATCCCTGAGTAAATATTGAGGCAACGGGGCCCTTTGTATTTTTCGTTACTTCTTTTGCGGCTTCAACTCCACCGTTTGCCAATGCATCCTCAATTTGAGAAAGCAATTTATTGGTGTTGGTAGTAGCCAGATTGAGCGTAATGATTCTTTCAATGGCGACTGAAAGACCTAAAATCAAACAGATAAGAAGAGGCCACATAAAGGTTACATCCCCTTCAATGAATTTTTCTTTAATACGCTGATGGAATGAAGGCTCTTCGATTGCTTCCGGAGCATCATCAATTACTGTGGTGATGGGCTCAGATGCTACTTCTTCGACTGGAGTAGTAGCCTCAGTTTGAGTTGTATCAGCATCCTGAGCATTTACTTGAGTAAAAGTGCCTGAAATCATAGCCCCTACAAAAGCAAGAATAACGAGTAGTTTTTTCATGGTTTAAGTTTTATACATTACTTGAAGTCGCCAAAATTAAACGATTTGTCGAATCTCAAATAAAAAATTCAAAAAAATCTGAATTAACATGAATCTCATTGCTCATATACCACAGAATGCCTCATGTTTCCGTTAGTCACAAATCTTCTTTGAATACCTCCTGCTATCCAAGGCGCTAAATCAAGCCTTCCTTGCAGGCGGCCATTATTATCTATTTCTTTGTGCTCTTTTTCAAAAATCGGAGAGGTGCAGGAGTGGTTGATCTGGCTCGCCTGGAAAGCGTGTATACCGCAAGGTATCAAGGGTTCGAATCCCTTCCTCTCCGCAAATCGTACTTTATTCAGTCAGTTCTCCAGCAATGGACTTTCCTATCAGTTGTTTGGTTTCCTCTACTGATAACTGTCCTAACAGGATCATAAGTTTTGTCACCGCTGCTTCGGTAGTCATATCTTTCCCGCTGATGACCCCTATCTCTTCCAGTTTCCGGCTTGCCTGATATTTACCCTGTATTACCATTCCGCCCGGACATTGAGATACATTTAAAACGATCACCCCATCGCTAACCGCTTTCTTAATTGCCATTAAAACGACGACTGCTGAAGGAGCATTTCCTGACCCATAGGTCTCTAAAACAAT
>JAAUQD010000084.1 GCA_012032815.1 Flammeovirgaceae bacterium | reverse complement strand
ACAATTTTACCGGTACGAAAACAATCTGGGTGGAATGAACGCTTTGATTGAAAAAGAAACCGGAAACTTATCGGTCATTGTGGTCTGTTGGTACAGACAGTAGATGAGATGAAAGAACTTGAAGTTGGGTACTCCTTATTGCCCGAACATTGGAATAAAGGATTTGCTACAGAGGCTGCCAAAAAATGTATGGATTATGCTTTTGAAAACAACTTATCTGAATCACTTATTTCAATCATTAGCCTAACCAATACACCCTCAATGAAAGTGGCTCTGAAAAATGGTATGAAGCTGGAAAAAGAAACCGTGTATCAACAAAATAAGGTGAATATTTTCAGAATTTGGAAAGAGGAATAGAAATCAATTGAATTTAATTATTCATTGTCCACCATCTCGCCCAACTCCAGCCATCTGGACGTTTTCTGATCAATATCTTTTTCTAATTGCTGAATCTTTTCTCCCCACTGCTGTAATTTCTCGTGGTCATTTGATCCTGAAGTCATTAATTGTTTCGTGACTTCTGATTTAAGGTGTTCCAGCTTTTCTATCTCCTCTGGAAGTTTTTCCAACTCCTGCTGATCCTTGTAGGAGAGCTTCTTCTTTTCTGATTTTTTAACAACAGGATTAGTCTTCATCTCCGGCTCTGCGGCAACCTCCTCCTGTTCGGTCAGCCACTCGCGGTAGTCAGAATAATTGCCATTGAAAATCCTGATCTTCCCATCGCCCTCAAAAACAAATAACTGATCAACCAGATGATCCATAAAATAGCGATCGTGAGAAACCAACAATAAACACCCCGAAAACTTGATCAAAAAATCTTCAAGGACATTCAAGGTATCAATATCAAAGTCATTGGTGGGCTCATCGAGAATCAGAAAGTTGGGATTAGTCACCAGGAGTTTTAACAGCTGCAATCGCTTGCGCTCGCCCCCGCTCAATTTCGAAACAAAATTATACTGCATCTCAGGCGTAAATAAAAATGAATCCAGAAAACGGGATGCCGATACCTGACTTCCATCAGCCAACGTGATGAACTCCGCGATTTCTTTTACCTCTTCAATCACCCGGTGATTGGGATTCAAATCCATAGTCTCCTGAGTAAAGTAACCGAACTTCGTAGTTACCCCGGTGATCACTTCACCCTGATCGGGTTCTGTTTTCTTTGAAAGAATATCCAAAAAAGTCGATTTACCAATTCCATTCTTACCAACCACGCCTATGCGATCACCTTTCTTAAACACATAGGAGAAATCTGAAAACAGGGAGTGTTCCCCATACGCTTTAGCAATTTTCTCCACTTCGAGAATTTTACCGCCCTGACGGGCTTCTTTGATATCAAGCTCCAGCCGATCCTTCCGTAGATTTTGCGAAGCCTTCTCTTTCAATTCATGAAAAGCATCAATTCGATATTTGGCTTTGGTTCCTCTCGCTTTGGGCTGCCTGCGCATCCATTCCAACTCCTTCTTCATTAAATTTCTCGCCTTGCTGACTTCAGATTTCAGTATTTCTTCCCGTTCTGATTTCTTCTCCAGGAAATAAGCGTAATTGCCCTTGTATCGAAATAATTTCGAACGATCAAGTTCAAGAATTTCGGTCGCCACGTTGTCAAGAAAATACCTATCGTGCGTTACCATAATTAACGTAATCAACTGCCCCGACAAATAATTCTCCAGCCATTCAATAGCGGTGAGATCAAGATGGTTCGTGGGCTCATCCAGGATAATCAGATCAGGTTCTTGTAAAAGAAGTTTGGCTAGAAAAATTCTCTTTTTTTGACCTCCGGATAATTCAGAGAATTTTTTCTCAAGATCAGGCACACCCAATTTGCCAATAACTTCCTGTACTTTCGAATCGTAATCCCACGCATTCAGTTCTTCCATTTTGATCAGCACTTCCTGCATGTGTTCTGAAGAAATTTCAGGATGATGCAGGCAATGTTCATATTCTTTTACAACCTGTGCCAGGTCGTTGTCATCGCTAAAAAGAATATCTTCTACCAATGCGGCACCGTCAACTTCCGGTTGCTGCATCAGGTAACCTACGCGAATGCCTTCCCTAATGCTCAATTTCCCTGCATCGGGAGCCAACTGGCCAGTCAGTATTTTTAAAAAAGTGGTTTTACCCACGCCATTATTGCCAACGAGCGCCAGCTTTTCTCCCTGAGAAATACCAAACGTAATGTCTTTTAATAACCACTTGTCGTGGAATGATTTGCCGATTGCCTCGGCTGAAAGATAGTTCAAGACTGAATTTTTAAAATTGGTCGCAAAAGTAAGGTATTGTAAGGATTAATTAATGGAAAGGACAAGAATTACAGAAATACAAATTGTCAAAGCCTACAAGGATTGTTAAGTTGGCATGTTTTTACAAATGGCATCAACGTTTAGAGGTATCGAGGTAATACCGTAATTTTTGACAATCTTATATCCATTCACTAATTTTCTCGAACCATTAAAATAGTATCTGTTTGGGTGTAGGAGCATCAACCCAAATAATTGATACCAACTATATGCGAAAAACAATTTTACTATTAATTATCATCCGATGTACTATTGGCTTATCTGCACAACACACTCTCACGGAAACTGATAAACTAATTTCCACAGCAAAAATTTGGGGTTTTTTAAAATATTATCATCCTCAAGTTTCCAAAGGACAACACAATTGGGATGAAGAACTTTTTAACATTTTGCCAAAAATTAAACACTGCGATAATAGAGATCAACTTTCTCAAATCTATATCGAATGGATCAACAGTCTTGGTACTATTGAAAAATGTAAAACGTGTATTGACAATTCAAACCTTGACTATTTCAACAAAAACTTTAATTTAGAATGGATTGAAAATAGAAATTTCTTTACAAAGGAATTGTCTGAAAAGTTGAGATTTATAGAGTCCAATAGGCATCAGGGCGAAAAATACTATGTTGCCTTATTTAACGAGGGTAATGTCAATATATTAAATGAAAGCGAGTACATAGATTTTGAGTGGCAAAATGAACATCTGAGACTACTCACATTATTTAGGTATTGGAATATTATAGAATATTTTTTTCCATATAAATATCAAACGGATACTAATTGGGATGTAGTTCTGAAAAACATGATACCAAGATTTCTTTATCCCAAAGATGAAATCGATTTTCATCTTGCGATTCTGGAATTAATAGTAAGTATAGACGACAGTCACGCCTACTTTTCTACCAGGTATACTTATGCCTCTTTTGGATTTTATTTACTTCCTATAAAATTTAAACTAGTTGATGATAAAGCAATAATAACTGGTTTTAATAATGAAACTTTAGCCAAAGTTGATGATTTAAGAATTAGCGATGTTATTACATCCGTAGGTAAACAAGAGGTAGATACCCTATTTCGAAAACAGGAAAAATTTACAAGCGGCTCCAATATTTCAAGAAAAAAAGCAAATTCAAAATACACTATTTTTAATGGCTCATCAGATTCTGTTGAAATTGAATTTATTAGAAATGACAAAATTTATAGCAAAACGGTAAAACGGTATACGGCTATGAGTTTTAATTACGACTCGGATAGTGAAAGTGTAAAATATAAAATCCTTGATAATAATATTGGATACGTAAATATGGGGGCTTTAAGAGTCGAGGATGTTCCCAGTGTAATGGAAAACCTAAAAGACACCAGGGCTATTATTTTTGACATCCGGAATTACCCAAATGGAACATTATATTCAATTGTTAATTATATCAGTTCAAAAAAAAATAACTTTTATAAGATAATTTATCCAGACCTAAATTACCCAGGAAAATTTATTTGGAAGGATGGACGACAATGTGGTGAAAATGAAGAGTTAAAATATAGTGGTAAGGTCGTTTTGTTGGTCAATGAAGAAACTCAAAGCCACGCTGAATTTTCAACAATGTGCTTACAAACAGGAGATAATGTTACGACCATAGGGAGTCAAACATCCGGAGCTGACGGGAACGTTAGCAGGATTAAAATCGCAGGTGGACATAAAACTGCATTCAGTGGAATTGGAATATTTTACCCTGACAAGACAGAAACACAACGTATAGGAGTAAAAATTGACATTGAAATAAAACCTACCATTGGAGGAATTAGTAAAGGAAAAGATGAAGTTCTTGAAAGAGCAATAGAATATATTAATAACTAGGGGCTGAACTGTTAAATATAATAATAATAGCCTGTTAAATACATTTTTGTTACTAGCTCGAAATTTCTTACCTGATTCAAGACATTTTTGCAACGCATCAAGTCGTCATCATTAAACCTTTACCGGTTCTCTATGCCCTACCCACGTAAATCGTTTTGTTACATATTCAGGGTTCGTGAATGACGCGTTGCCCGATGGGTTTCCACCTGTCACATGAAAATCAGAGAACGCTGCGTTTTGGTTCATGTAAATTCCGCCTGTCAGGTTAAATGATACAGGCGTAGCCGCCAATGCCATTTCATCCGCTATTTTTTCTTTTACATCACTACTGGTCGTATACGCTCCACAAGAAATAGCCCCGTGTTGAATGGCCATATCTTTTGCCAGAGCAATCGACTCGTCCGTATTTTTTGTTTTAATCAGTAATGCAATGGGCCCAAATAGTTCTTTGCTGAAAATTTCTTTCTTTGATCCATCTACTTCCACGATTACCGGAGTGGCCACCCTCGCTTTGTTGAATATGGGATTTTCAAATGATCGGCTCTTCAACCACACTTTTCCAGGAATTTTTTCAGCCTCCACTACCCGATCACATGTCTTTTTGTTTTGCACAGCGCCCAATACAAACGGACCTGCTTTGGGATTATCAATCAATGAATTGATGTTATCTACTAACTTTTGAGCAAACTCATCGAACGATACCTTGCCTGATGCTGTAGTTATTCCACCTTCCGGAATGTAAAAGTTTTGAGGTGCCGTACACATTTGTCCGCTATACAAGTTGATCGAGAACGCCAGGTTGGCAGCCACTTTATCCACATCATCGGCCGAATCCAGAATGACAGAATTCACTCCGGTCTTTTCCGTGAATACCGTTTTGCCGGGTAGCGCTTCAAGGTATGAACCGAATGCTGAATTTCCGGTATAGTCAATTAACTTAACCTCTTTATGTTCTGCCAGTTCTTTCGTGATCATTTTATCAAATGTATCCACAGCCAGCTGGCACGTATTAGGATCCATATTGTTTGCTGCCAATACTTTTTGAATTTCGGCAACTACAATGGCAATCGGTAAAATGGCACCCGGGTGAGGTTTTACAATTACCGAATTTCCGGTCATTAAACTTCCGTAGATACCGGTAACAGAATTCCATGTTGGAAAAGTTGAGCAACCAATCACAACTGAAATTCCTTTAGGCACTGCTCTCCACTCTTTGTTTAACTGAATGTTGTACTTGCCCATGGGCTTGTCCCACATTGCTTTTGCAGGAAACCGGTTTAGTTCTTCGTACCCGGCAGCAATTGCTTCCAGTGCGCGATCTGCTGCATGTGGGCCCGATGCCTGAAAGGCCATCATGTATCCTTGTCCGGTGGTATGCATGGTAGCATAGGCAATTTCAAAAAACCGACTCTTCATCCCTTCCAATGATTCCATTAATATTCCTGCGCGATCAGAAGGACTCACTTTTCTCCAGGAATGAAATGATTTGTTAGCTCGCTCGATTAGTGTAGCAGTAGAAAAAGAAGGATAGGTCGCTCCTAACGGTTCAGAAAAATAGGGTGACTCCTCCTGACCTACCCAGCTTTCTTCGTTCGTTTGTTTTAATTCCTCAAATTTCTTTTTACGCATGGCTTTGAATTTCTCCTTTCCATCAGCATCCGCTGTTTCACCATAGACCGTTGGCGATGGATGTTCCGTATAGGCTGCAAAAAATTCCCGGCTGTGCAATGCTTCAATGGCTTTCTTAATGGTACTCTCGTGTTTGCTGAATAAACTCATGTTCTAATTGTTTACTTATAGTTTGTAGGATCAAATACTTTTTTCAATAGTTCGGTGGTACGGGCACCCGGATTGTCACGGATGTTTTTCTCTTCCTGCGCAATAACAAAGAACAGTCCGTCAATGGCTTTATGGGTTGCATACTCTTTTAAGTCAGGGTTTACTTTTTCGACCAGCGGAATTTTGTTGTACGTATTCACCAGGTCGGAATAGTATTTCGTGGCACTCGTGGCATCAAGAGCTCTTCCTACCACGGGCGAAAAAGCCGAAGTTAATTGTCCGGTGGTAGTTTTCTTCAAATATTCCGTTGCCGCATTTTCCTCTCCTTTTAATATACCCCATGCATCCTGAATGGTCATCGACCGGATGGCGCTGACAAAATTGGCTTTGCTTCCTTAGCCGCTTCTTCAGCACTGCGGTTTAATGTCATGATAAATTTATCTACTTCATTGCCAAGCCCAATCTGCCGGAGTTTAGTTTCCACCTTTTGTACATCGGGTGGAAAAAGAATTTTTATCGATGGATTCTTAAAATAACCATCCAGCAAAGAAACCTGATCCGATCCCTTGCTAATCCCCTGAACCAGGGCATCTTTTAGCCCTTGCGCAACTTCATCCGCAGTAAGTGGCTGACTGCCTCCAATGGTTTTATTGGCATCGGAAATGGCCTGATTGATTTGTGCGGTTGTACAGCCACAAAGAATAAATGCAAGAAATAACTTTTTCATGAGCGTCTTCAAAATTAGGTCTTCTTAAACGAATAAAAAATTGATGATTACTGCAGGCACTCCCGTTTAATTTCGGTGATGTTCTTACATCCGGATAAGCCCATGGTAAGATCAAAATCAGAAATAAAATTTCTGAGGACTTCCTCCACTCCTTCCTGTCCGGCAATGGCCAGGCCATATACATACGGTCTGCCAATGCACACCGCCCTGGCTCCCAGCGCAAGCGCTTTAAACGCATCTGCTCCTCCACGAATTCCGCTGTCGAGTATAATTGGTATTCTTCCCTTTACTGTCGCAGCAATAGCTGGTAATGCTTCCAATGTACTTATCGAACCATCAACCTGGCGGCCACCATGATTACTAATAACAATGCCATCTACACCATAATCCATGGCCATTTGTGCGTCATCTGGATGTAAAATCCCTTTTAGGAAAATAGGTAGTTTTGTTTGCTCACGTAAAAACTTCAGATCATCCCACGTGAGGGCAGGATTAGAAAACGTACTGATAAATTTTTGTACTGCCCGTACTGGCCTGCCTGAACTTAGCTTTGAAATAAAACCATTACCGGGATACGCGTTCACCATTTTTATCAATCCCATTAGTGAATGCCATGTGATGTTTCTTTTTGCTGCCGGTTCTGTGTCTGGCTCATCCATTAATTTCTGAAACACGGGGTCAGAAGTATATTGAGCAATGCCTTTCCCCTCAAGGAAAGGAAGATATGCCTGATCAAGATCACGCGTGCGCCATCCCAGCATACTTGTATCAAGCGTTACTACAATCGCTTCGCAGCCGCAGGCTTCTGCACGTTTCACAAAACTACTTACCAAATCCCGCGACTTGCTCCAGTACAACTGAAACCACCGGGGTTGGCTGTCCATGGCAGCAGCTACTTCTTCCATAGGCCGGCTGGCCTGACTCGAGAAAATGTAAGGCACACCCAACGTGCTTGCCGCTTTTCCAACAGCCACGTCAGCCTTTTTGTGAGCCAATTCTAAAACACCAATGGGTGAAAGCAAAAAAGGTGTTGAATATTTCTTTCTCAACAACTCAATACTCATGTCGCGCTCGGACACGTTGCGCAACATGCGGGGAATTATTTTATACTGCTCAAAAGCACTTCTATTGGAGCGAACGGTGGATTCGATTCCCGCACCACCCACAACGTACGCAAAAGCTTGTGGAGACATAATAGCTTTTGCTCTTTCTTCAAGATCAGCCAGACTAATGTTTATGGCAGGTCTTTTACCGGAGAAGCCCCTGGTATAAATATCTTTTTGTCGGCCTGCTGCTGGATTACTGGATACCATAGTGTTCAAATGAATCCTTAAAATAGGGATTCAAAACAAAGAGGACAAGACCCGCTGCAGCTACTAATACCGTTTCTTTCCCTTACGGTGACTGAATGAGCCGCCCGATCTGGATTTCCTTTTTTTATCTCCTCCTCCACTCCTTCTTTCTCCTCCTCTATCTCTCTTTCCCTCTCGTCTTGCTTCCGTAAGTTCCAGCCGTACCATCCTGCCTTTGTATTCAAAACCATGCAGATGTTCCCGCACCTGATCGGTGGATTGTTTTTCCACTTCAAAAAATGAGTAGGCTCCCTTCACATCAATCTTTCCAATTTCCTTTCCCTTCACACCCGATCGCTCGCAAATCAGCGCGAGTAACTTTCCGTTATCAAGGCCATCCATTTTGCCAAGATTGATGAACAAGCGATCTCCTACCACAAAACGATCATGCACTTTCTCACCCCGTGTTTCAAAGTCACTTTGATTCAAATCCTTTGAACCTCGGTAGTAATCGAGCAGGTGGTTAAATTCCAATGAAGTGAATTTACGGATAACTTCTTCCTTGGTAAGATCCTTCAGTTCTTCATACACCGTAGGCAGGAAGTCACTGATTTCCTGTTCCGGTACTTCTACTTCACGGAGACGGTGCACCATACCCAATAATTTCTTCTGGCAAATCTCCGCTCCGGTAGGAATTAACTTTTTTTCAAAACGCATATTAATCACCTTCTCGATTTGCTTGATTTTTGAAACCTCACGTTTCGTTACCAACGCAATAGAAATTCCGGTTTTACCGGCCCTGGCCGTGCGGCCACTTCGGTGTGTATAGAATTCTATTTCATCTGGAAGATTAAGATGAATGACGTGTGTAATATTGCTCACATCAATACCGCGTGCAGCCACATCCGTGGCGACCAGAATTTGAAGAATCTTGTCTTTAAAACTCTTCATCACTTTATCGCGCTGTTGCTGGCTCAGGTCACCGTGCAATGAATTGGCATTATAACCATCGCTCATCAGCTGTTCGGCTACCCGTTGTGTATCAATCTTAGTGCGGCAAAAAACGACAGCAAACATATCGTAGTTGAAATCGACAAGACGTTTGAGAGCCGCATACCTGTTTCGGTCATCAACAACAATATACTGATGTTCGATATTTTCGTTGCCCTGGTTCTTCTTGCCCAAGGTCAACTCAATAGGTTGATACATGTAGGCCGAAGCTATACTCCGAACTTCCCTGGGCATGGTAGCTGAAAAAAGCCACACCCGCTTTTCTTCGGGGGCATCGGCAAGGATAAGATCAATATCTTCCTTGAAACCCATGTTGAGCATTTCATCTGCTTCATCAAGAATAAGAAAGCGAATGGTCTGAAGCTTAATGACTTTTCGATCCATCAGATCCATCAGTCGGCCTGGTGTGGCTACAATAATTTGCGCCCCCCTTTTTATTTTTTATCTGATCAGAAATGCTGGCTCCGCCATATACCGCTACGATATTCATTGACTTCACACCTTTGGTGAAGTTTTGCAAATCATTGGTAATTTGCATGCACAGTTCTCGGGTTGGCGCCAGAACCAACGCCTGAATATCCCGGTCATCGGCATCACAAAGTTCTATTAAAGGGAGTCCAAAGGCGGCAGTCTTTCCTGTTCCGGTTTGCGCCAAGGCGACAACATCATCCTCCCCCTGCAGTAGAATGGGTATTGCTTTTTCCTGAACAGGTGTGGGTGTTTCAAAGCCCAGGGCTTCAATGGAATTGATAATTGCCCCGGAAAGTCCTAGGGACTGGAAAGATGACATGATTGTTCCTTAAAATGAACTACAAAGGTAGTAATTCCTTAAGAGGAATTGTTGATCTGCAATAAAGAGTTGTAACGCCTGAACTACTCCTTCGCTTCAACCCAATGAACAGCTTCTTCGTGACTTTCAAAATATTTTACGATCATATCGTCATGCGAAAAGTCATAATATTTTTGGATGTCCTCCAGACTGGATGTAATTATCTTTTCAACAACAAACGCATAGCGTTTGACATCACACTCAATAATTTGTGGTATGTACGTATGGTTGATCCAATTCTGGATCGCAAAATTGTCGCGATAGGGGTAGTGCCGAACGTCCACCACAACGTTAACAATTCCGTTTGCCTAACTGATTCCAGAACTTTGCCGATTTCAACTTTTACTCCCTCTTCATCCAGTTCGATAGAATCATCAAACCAGGTTGCAATAAGCAATTTTTTTTCAGGATAGACCTGTACGGATGAATAAGGACTTGAATGGACTACCATAATGATATATTAATTCTGTTTACCTTCAATCCAACACATTGTAGATTGTAATCGGATTCTCTTTATTCTTTAGCACGGCTTCACCAACCTTATGGCAATTGAACGATTCCTTAATTCTATCATAGGAAGCCTGATTAATAATAATCTGTCCAGGCTCTGCCGCAGACTGAAGACGCTGAGCCGTGTTGACGGCATCTCCTATCACGGTATAGTCCAGCCTGCGCAATGTCGCTGAACCGATATTACCAGAAATCATCTCACCGCTATTGATACCAATAGAAACTTTTGGCGCATAACCTCCCTGTTCTTTTAGTTCCGGCAGGTTGTCAATCTTTGAACGCACCGCAAGGCTGGCATCAATCGCCCTGTCCAGATGAAACTCTCCTTTGAATACCGCCATAATTGCATCACCGATAAACTTATCAATGTACCCACCCTGTGCAATGATTTCTTTGACAATGATGTCAAAGTAATTGTTGAGCAGCGTAACCACGGTATCTGCTTTTTCCTTTTCGCTGATGGACGTAAAACTGCAAATGTCAATAAAAGCAACCGTTGCCTCCACCGTTTCATTGGCCATCAGGGATGATTCATACTCACGCGTACCCATGAAGTTCAGTACGTTTTCATCCACGTACATTTTCAGAATATTATTTTCTTTGACGGCCCTCAACGTTTCGCGAATGTGAACCACATGATTGATGGTCTTGGTCATGGTGACATTCAGATCATCGAAATTGATGGGCTTGGTAATAAAATCAAAAGCACCCCGATTCATCGCAGTACGAATGTTATCCATATCGCCATAGGCTGAAACAATGACCGCTTTTATCAGGGGACTGGATTCGTTAAGCTTGCTCAGC
>JAAUQD010000083.1 GCA_012032815.1 Flammeovirgaceae bacterium | reverse complement strand
AATGGATACCGAAAATACGTTAGTTGACACCTTCTTCGATGTGGAACATCCGCTTCAGTCTATTCTGACCTTTGTTATCCATCAGCAAATCAAATAATCGCCCGATTCTATTTTCATCGTTTCTTCCGGGTTCTTGAATAATCTGTGTTTGCCGTTTTCATTTTTCACAATCCCAATCAACACCACGTTGCTTTCCTTTTTTAAGTCAAAAAAAGCCTTTTCGTAAAACATTCCCACATACGGATTATCAGGTCTTACCAGAAGCTGCTTCATGTCATAGGCATGATCTTCATGGGCAAACGCCAGAATCTCTTCGCTGAAACGCGCCACATCCGGTTCAAAAATGTAGCTGGCCAATAGCTTCGAAGAAATTTCATTTTTAGAAATAGCGTACGTTACACCGGCATTTTGAAATGTTCCTTTCAGGTTACCGTTTTCCAGTGTAACGACATAGTTCAAATTTTCATAGTGCTTACGAATGTTGATGATGTACACCAACTTCTCCGTGTCGTCATTCAGATTTACAAATACGATGGATGATTCCTTGATATTGGCTTTCTCTAATAAATCATGATTATTATAATCCGAATAAAGGGTGAAGACATTGTTGGTGCTATACGATTCATGAATGATATCAATACTTGATCGATCCTTGGTGACGATAGCTACTTGCCTGCCGGCAGCTACCAGGTAATCGATCACGGATCGGGCGTAGTCATTCCATCCGATTACTACAATGTGATTGGAGAAAGAGGTGCCCAATAGCCCCATCTCTCGGGTTTCTTTTAATGTGCTCATAAAATTTGCTATCTGTCCAATAATAAAACCATAAACACCAAAACTTGAAAGTAAAATCAGAAAGCCTAACATACGGCCCCAATAAGTGACCGGAATAGTATCACCATATCCCACCGTTGTAAGTGTGGCTAACAAATACCACAAGCCATCCTGCCAGCCATGCATGTTTGCCGTTGGGTCATGAGATTCAAAGTAAACAATCAGTGAAATGAGAATCGCATACACCACAAACAGGATGAGGAGGCTAAGAAGAATTCTATAGTATTGAGATCGCTTCATTGAGGGGTTTGGACTCTCGGAAGCAAGTTATATTAAATATTAAAAATTCATACAGCCAAATATTCTTTTCCGCTGAAAGTGTGCATATAACTAGCCGGTAGTTTGCTGTTGATAATATTATTAATTTTAAAACAAACCAGGCCTTTTTAACTATGAAATTTTCTGCCATTTATCTGGTACTAACCTGTATTTCTTTTTCAATCCTGGGGCAGGAATGGCGAACGATGTATCAGGAAGCCAATCAACTCTATCTAAATGATAATTATGCAGATGCCAATGATCTGGCCAAGAAATCCCTGGAAAACTATTTGAAAGAAAGTGGTGAAGCCAATGATAACTACGCAGCTATTTTAAGGCTACTGGCAAACATTGCCTATGCCGAGTCAAACTATGATGAGGGTATTATTTACATGGAGAAAGAAATTACTATTCGGGAGAACAAGCCCGATGAAATGTTGGCCGGAGCACTGGTTAACCTTTCCCTTTTTTACCAAAACACTAATAATTATGTAAACGCCATAAGCACGCTTGAGCGGGCAGAGAAAATACTTACCCAATATTATAAAGACAACGACCTGTCAATTATTAAGTGTCGGCTCAGCCTCGCCCTGAATTACTACTATAGTAATGAAAATGAAATGGCCTTTACGTTTTTTAATCAGAACATTCCGCTATTAGAGGAAACGAATGAGATCACCTATGAAGATCTAATTGGATTTTATTTTTTCGGAATGCTTCAGTTTGACCGAAACGAATACGACAATGCACTGGTTACCCTGCTCAAGGCCAAAGAGTTTTTTGAGTCGGCTGATGCGGTAACAACTCTTGAATATGCAATGGTACTTTCAGGGATTGCCAACACTCAACACAAGCTCGAAAGGTATGATGAATCAGAGGCCGTATATGTTAAAAGTCAGCAGTTATTTGAGACGCTTGAAATGACTCAGGATGAACTGTACTTATCACTGCTTAACAATCGGGCAACTAACCTTCAAGCCCTTGGCCAAACTGATGAAGCAGGGAAATTGCTTGCACAAATTCAAAACAATCCAGCGGGAAAAAGTACGGTTGCTGCATCCCTGAATAACATGGCTTCGCTAAGCATGGCAAAAGGTGATTTTGAGACCGCTGAAAAACAATACCGGGAAGCCTTGAGTAATTTTAATAAGGATAATCCAAACGAAATATTGAAGTATGTAGATACCGAAGAAAACCTTGCCCTATTAAAATCGCAGACCGGAAATTTTGATGACGCTCTTCTGTTTTCTGATGAGGCAGTGAGGCTCGTCAAACAACAACTTGGCAACGATCATCCACGCGTGGCCACTTCATTGAATAAAAGAGGGCGAATAAAATTCTCGGCAAGAGATTACACCGGAGCCTCCAATGATTTCAATGAAGCGCTAACACTTTTAACAGGCCGTAATGATATCTCTGCTGAGGCCGCGGTTTCATTAAACGGATTGGGTCAATGTGCTCAGGCAACTTCAGACTATCACCAGGCGGATATCATGTATGAACGTGCACTAAGTTTGTACGATGACAATAACTTTTCGAAAAACAGGTTGTACGGAATAATATTAAACAACTACGCAAGTTCACAACTAGATCAGGGAAACTGGGCTGATGCGAGGGACATCGAAGCGAAGGTTACAACACTTCTCGGAAAACTACAGGGAAAAAATACATCAGAATATGCAGAGGCTCTTGAAAACCTTGCTTTTTTAAATCTTCGTCTCGGAGAACTCACGGAGGCTAAGTCGCAACTTGATTCTGTCCTTACTATTTTTCAAACGGTATTGGGTGTCGATTCGTATGAATATGCAGAAGCGCAGATGAGCCTCGGGCGATACTTTCAATATATTGGTGACTATCCTCAAGCAGAACCGCTGATCAAGCAAAGTCTTCAAACCATCCGGTCATTAAAGGGATTGACTTCTATTCCTTATGCCAATGCACAAAATACCATCGCTCTCTTATTCCAAACTATGGGAAATTATAATGAAGCGGAACCCCTGTTCAAAGAGGCGTTGATTACGTATGAATCGAAACTTGGAAAGGCGAGCCGTGAATATTCAACAACGCTTCAAAATCTGGCCTCCTTATATCAGCTGGAAGAAAAATATCAACTGGCCGAACCATTGTTGAAAGAGGTGTTAACCATTGATCAGGCATTATTAGGAGAAGCCCATCCACAGTATGCGGTCAGTCTCCAAAATCTGGCTACACTTTATCAGAAACAAAAAAAATTTACTGAAGCCACTACCCTTCTGGAACAAGTAAAGGTGATCATCGAAAAGACCCTTGGACAAAAGCACCCTTCTTATGCTGTTGTCATTTCAAATCTGGCTGCACTCTATCAGGATAAAGGCGAATTCGATAAAGCAGAAACACAATGGAAATTAAGTTTGTCTATCCGAAAAAATATTCTGGGTGAAGACCATCCTGATTATGCCCGATCCATGTACGGATTAGCGGGTGTTTATCATGCTACAGGAAAGCTGAATGAAGCACAACCTTTGTATGAAGAGGTAGTAGGCAAATACCAGGTTCAGATTAAAAACTATTTCTCAGCATTGAGCGAAAGTGAAAAAGGAGCATTCTATAATCGGATCCGCCCGGTTTTTGAAGCCTACCAGGACTTTGGAATTGAATTTGGAAAGTCGAATCCATCCATGAGAGCATCTTATGCCGGAAAACTGTATGATTTGCAGTTATCCACCAAAGCCATTTTATTGAACTCATCCAATAAAGTTCGAACTTCAATCTTGTCCAGTGGTGATCAGTCGTTAATTGATTTTTACCGGCAGTGGCAGCAGGGCAAAGAAGATTTAGTTAAGTATTACAACTTTAGCAGTGAAGAGCGCAGTGAGCGTAATATAGATCTTGCCGAATTGGAAAACCAGTCCAATGAACTGGAGAAAAGGCTGACCCAACTATCAACATTGTTTGGAACAAACTATGATCAAAAGAAGTTGGATGGAAAGATGTTCAAAAATCATTGAAACCCGGAGAAGCATCTGTCGAAATTCTTCGAATTAGAAAAAAATACCAAAGCGACTCCGTGTACTATGTTGGGCTCGTTCTGCTTCCACAAGCCGAGTCTCCCGAAGTGTTCATTTGGCCAAATGGAAAACGCCTCGAAGATCGACTGTTTAAATACCACAGAAACACAGTGAAATTCCATTTCTATGACAGCATCTCCTACCGACACTTCTGGAAGCCTCTTGAGCCTCATCTGAAAGAAACAAAGACCGTTTATTTCAGTTGTGACGGTGTGTTTAACAAGGTTAACTTTAACAGCCTTCAAAACCCAGTATCCAAAAAACACATTATCGATGATTATACAATTCGATTGGTATCCAATAGCCGTGAACTGGTAGAAAAAGGAACTCCGATTAAGAATAATACAGCCACTCTTTTTGGTTTTGTAGATTACAACCTTTCTTCAGCAAATACTACTTCAAGCACTAAACGAACCATCGCCTCCCGTTATGGATTTGAAGGCGAGGAGATTCCTATATTGCCAGCCACTGAAACGGAGGTAAACATTCTGACAGATGAGCTAAAAAAGAAAAACTGGAAAACCAATTTATACACCAGCCATCAGGCCAGTGAAACCAATCTTAAAGCGGCAAAAAATGTAGAATTAATTCACATCGCGACTCACGGTTTTTTTATGTCAGATGTCGATTACCTGGATGCACCCGATGGGGAAAATGAAGAGGTGGAGAAATTTATCCGGAATCCGTTGTTCCGATCCGGGATATTACTGGCGGGTGCCAGTGCCGGTGAAGAGGAAGTGGGTGATGAAGATGGAGTTCTCACCGCATACGAGGCAATGAACCTGGCATTGGATCAGACTCAGCTGGTCATACTTTCGGCTTGTGAAACAGGCTTGGGTGAAATACGAAATGGAGAGGGCGTATACGGTTTGCAACGGTCGTTCATTGTGGCTGGCGCCCAGGCTGTGATGATGAGTCTCTGGCAAGTTGATGATGTAGCTACACAAGAGTTGATGACAGAATTTTATCGAATATGGCTGAGTGGAGAAGAAAAATTTCAAGCTTTTAGAAAAGCACAGCTAAACATTAAAGAGAAATATGAAATGCCCTATTACTGGGCCGCTTTCGTCATGATTGGTCGTTGACGAAACAAGCAAATTCCTTTATATTTCGGTATAAATTCATGTTAATGCGTTTCATAGTTTTATTTGTAGTAGTCAATTTTTTTTGGTTGACGGCAACTAGTCAGGTGCTGGACTCAATGTCCTATTATAATAATACAAAGAAGCCCGTCATCAGTGATCAACAAATCACTGAGTATGCACCTACCATTCAAGCTGATGGAAAAACATTAATATTCGAAGCCAATCAGGCTAACTCCTCAACCTTCAAACTATTTAGCTCAAATTTGGATGGCAGTGGATGGACCAAGCCGGTTTCGCTGGATAAAATAAATTCATCCGGTGATTCACTTGATCTGATTGGCGGACCCAGCATCAGCTTTGATGGTAATATTCTGTATTTTTTTCGATCCGTGGGCATGCAAGGCAATATGGAAATATTTTATTCCATCCGCGAAAAGGACGGATGGGGTGAGCCGATAAATATTGGGAGCCCAATTAATACCGATGGGTATGAAGGCTTTCCATCCATCAGTGCTGACGGATCAACGCTTTATTTTGTTCGTATGAATCTGGCTGGCCCTGTTTCTAAAGAACTGAAAAGGTACAAACGTTTTGCACTTCAATCTATAGTTCCAAAAAAGATGAGAGTGGCAATTGGAGTATCCCTGAAAAATTAGCTTGGCCAATAAATCAGGATTGCGAAAAGGCGCCACGCATTATGGCGGATGGTCGTACCTTAATTTTTTCATCAAACCGCCCCGGAGGCTATGGCGGGTTTGATATGTTCCAGTCTACACTGAATGATCTGGGTGAATGGCAAATCCCTTACATTCTGGATTATGTCAACACCGATAAAGACGATCAGCTGCCATGCATTTCGGCACAGGGTGATCTTATGTATTATACCTATAATAACAATGACATTTACTCGGTAGTCATACCGCCAAAGCTTCGCCAGTTTATGAACAACATTGTGCAGGGGTATATTCTGGATGTTGACACCAAAGGAGGAATTGGAGCTGAAATCATTGTAACCGATGCGCTCACATCTGAGCGAGTGATGAGCTTGTCAAACAATCCTTCTGACGGACGCTATACCATCGTACTTCCGGTGGGGCGAAGTTTTAATATAGAATTTAAGAAAGAAGGATATTCAAGTTTTACCCATTCGATGGATTTGCGAAACAAGCATGCCTATGAAGAGATACCGCTTGATGTAGAACTTTTTAAAAGCATTAAATTGAATTTGGTTGTCAATGATGTTGATCTGTTTGAACCTATTCTTGCTCGAGTAAAGATCAGGGAAAAAGGACAACATACTTTCATTAAGGATGTTAATAATAATCCAAGAACAGGCAGGTTTAGCGCTGACCTTGATATTGGCAAAAATTACGAGGTATTTATTTCTGCCGAGCATTTCAAAAGTGAAATCTTTGAATTGAATGCTTCTGGTCTGGTCATTTACCGTGAGTTTGACAAATACATTGATTTGGCTCCTGAAAAACTGGAAGTCATGATTGCTGTAGCTGACCTGATGAATAACTCCAAAGTGAAATCCAAAGTAATTATTAGAAACAAATCGAGGGATGAAATTATTGAGGTAGAGGGTAATCAACTCGTTTCGTTGCGGGCGGGAGATCGGTATGAGGTTGAGGTGACCAGCGATCAGGGGTATGCTTTTAACTCCACGAGCATTGATCTGACAAGCGGCAAAGCACAAAATATTAACGTACCGCTTCAAAAACTTGAAAAAAATACTAAACTCACACTAAAGGATATCACTTTTGAATCGAATTCAGATAAACTTTCCGACATCTCTTTTGAAGAGCTCAACCGTGTAATAAAACTGATGAAGGAGAATCCTTCATTAAAAGTTGAAATAGCAGCCCATACCGATGATGTAGGTTCCGACATTTTTAATCTTACTTTATCAGACAAACGTGCCGAAAGTGTGGTAGATTACTTAAGTCAGAACGATATCCCCTCCGAACGTTTTGTAGCAAGAGGATATGGCGAATCGCAAGCTAAATTTGCAAACGACTCGGATGAGAACCGGGCAAAAAACCGAAGAGTAGAATTAATTATAGTGAGCATATGATAAAAAAACTTTTGCTTATTATTTTAATATTAGGAAGTCTGCCCGCTGCAGGACAGGTAAAGTACAAAGATTTGTTTCTTACATTTTCCGGAATGTCAGAAACGGAGTTAAAGTCTACATTGAAAGAATACCTCGCTCAGGATCCTGATCATCCTAATGCCAATTTCAGGCTGGCGATGATTTATAATTCAATTTATAAGCGATCAGATCCATTAACCGAGTATGCGTTTGCCTTGGCCAATGCCGAGCAAGCCAAGTTGAGGTTTTAAAACGAAGTTGGTTATAGACCAGCGTGAAGTGGAAAAAAACAATGAGTTCTACTATCCCTTCTTCCAAACACTGGATGCTAAGGGGCGTCCGTTTGTTGAATATTCATTGGTGGCACAGAAAATTCAAACCTCATATGATTCGCTTGAGCTCTTTATCAGTAAAATACCTCCGATCTATTCCAGCTTCACCAGGAGCGTAAATCATTATGACAAGGCTGTTAAAATATTTTCAGAAATCTCCAGTGAGTATACCTCCATTGAAGATATCTACCTGCTTTACGATCAAAAGCTGGATGCTCGTCTTTCAGCATTAAAAAATAATTATGACTCCACTATCATCAACTTCAATGATTACCAACGGCAAATAAAACCTTACCCAATAAAAAATTATTACCAGCATTATACTGTTATACCCATACGGACGTACCGGCTGGATGGACTGCTTACAAATATTAATTTCCTCACCAATCAAATTAACCTCTGGGACTATTCATCCTGGGTGGATCAGGTTCGATCCGTGATCTCAAAAGATGTCGCAGATTTGAGATCGAAGATCATTCTTAGTGATCAAAAACTCACTGAATCATTAAATAATTTACGCCAGAACCCGGACTCTCCGCCTTATCAATTTGACAAAAAGGTTGCCTTTAATCTTAATCACTTCGAACGGCAATCGCTGGTGCTTTCGATTTTGCAGTACAAAATGTTTATGCAATCTATTCTTGCCATAAATAGGAAGCAGACGGATAGCGTTAATTATATGCGCCAGGCTGAAGTGGCAAGTAGCCTCATTCATCTGAATCGTAAAGCGGATACACTTATTCAGGAAGCAGGAAGCCGATACAATGACTATCGGGTGTCAAAACATAAAGAATTTATTGCCTCCAACTTTAATGGGCCAAAGGGATTAGAAAGCTATATCAACGCAGAGAAAAAGGAGATTGGCAGTTCATACCAAACATACTCAAATGAACTACACCAGTCTTTATCAAAACTTGATAAACAGTTCGAGCAATTCACAAACAAGGAAATGTCGGTACGCATTGGTCGGCTTACCATTCCATTAACCGTTCAATCTCCGGAAGTCGAAGCGATGGACAATGGAACATTGTTTACGCTAGTTAATAGAAAAAACAGTGATGGAAGTGCATACCTGGCGGGTATTTACAAGCCCGACAAAAAAATCAAAAACATTGTAACCTATGTGGCCCGAATTAATCCTGATGGCAAGCCGGCATGGGTAAAGGATTTTAATGTTTCTGTGGATACCACTGTGGTGTCCGATGCCAATAATTATCTTGGACCTCTTGTTTTAACCCAGGAAGGTTGCGCATTTTTAGTACACGCTGTCAAAACAACTGGAGAAGACCGGTTGAATTCATTTATCTATCTCGATGAAAAGGGGGATCAAAAATTATCTGTGCGGCTAAAAGACAAAACCTATCCCAGAAAGTTATTGTACTCTGAAAAAAATAATTCCTTTATTATGCTGCTCAAGGGAAAGGAAGAAATTCAAAATAATGCCGAACCCGAAAGCATTTCAATTGGCTCAGCCAATGTATTGGGTGATGTACTTTGGAGAAAGGACTATTCCATAACCGGAAATGTTGTCGATCTGATTCCGGTAATAGATGGTTATCTAATTGCCGGGAATTATTCAGTCATTAAAGACTTAGCTGGAAAAGAATACAGAACCAAAATCTCATCGCAGGAATGTAGTCCGTTTGTGATGAAAATCAGTGAGCATGGTGAGTGGGTTGAGGTCAATCCCATCTCTACACCGTCCTCCATATACATAGACAGGGTAATCAAAGTGAATGATAACTCAATAAATCTTATTGGATTTCAGGAAACATTCTCCACAGCCAGGGATAAAACTTTCGATATGTCAGGTAAATTCTTTTACATCATGACCATGTTGAATACACAGGTCATTAGTACAAACTACTGACAGTTCTCCATTATCGGATTCACGCTGGTCACTTCAACAATTCCTCTTTTGTGATCCCAGGTGTTGTAGATATAAGTTGCTATTTCAGCTATTTCCAGATTCGTAAGAGTAGGAACACCGGGCATCGGCTGATTAAATACTTTTCCATTCACGGTAATTTCCCCGCTCCTTCCATTTTTCATCATGCACAAAACTTCTTCGAAATTTCTATCCATAAAATCAGATTCCTTAATGGGTGGGTAGAGTAAGCCGAGCCCGCTTCCATCTACCTGATGGCAATTACTGCAATGCGTCATATACAGCTGCTCGCCCTGAACATAATATTGCTCAAATTTTACAGACTCACCAGAACCTTTTTTATGGCAACTAGTTAAGCTCAATACGAAGGTGAGAAAAAGTAAAACTCTACTCATATTCTTTTCTCAACCTCCTGATGTCTGCGATCAACCGATCAACATCTTCAGCAACAGTTCCATCGTATTTCCCGCGTATTCTTCGTTCTTTATCCACGAGCAGAAATGCACCACTGTGAATAAAGCCATCCGGTTCGTTTTCGTCTTCCAGTGCTGGAACATAGTAGCTAGCCTGTGCCATACTGTATATCGAGTCTTTTACCCCGGTTACAAAATGCCATCGGTCGCTGGAAACACCCAACTTCGAAGCAAAATTCCTCAGTAAATTTACGGTGTCATAGTCCGGATCAATGGTGTGTGAAAGAATAAGCACATCATTCATTCCGTCCGTAGCTTCGTACACACGCAGCATCTGCGTTTTCATAATCGGACAAATGGAACGGCAGCTGGTAAAAAAGAAATCGCTGACGTAAATTTTATTTTCGAATGTCTTTTCCGTAACAATTGAGCTATCCTGGTTGACAAAACTGAAATCAGCAATGGTATGATAAATGGTATCTCCATCGATCACCTCACGCTCACCCAAAACAGGCAGTTTCTTTTGTTGAAAAGAACAGGAGGTTATTATTAAAATAAGGAGAACATATGTTACAACTTCCGCAATGCGTTTCATGTACTTAAATTTTGCGGCAAAGATAACAGATCAGCCGGAATAGGATTCGATTTCAATCTTTTGACCAATGGATATTTTATTGTGATCCAGCGCGACAACGTTTTGCCCGAAATACACTTTGCCATCCTCTCCCCTTCTGTACTTTGATAAGGTTGCCGATGGTTCTTTTCCCATTTCACCGGTATCCTGATCAATTGTGGGGATCGAACAACGTGCGCAGGGTTTAACCCCTGCAAATCTATTCTCCCCGATTCGGAAATTTCTCCACGTATCTTCTTCATACGGTTTTCCACCGCTGAAGACCATGTTTGGCCTGAACCGGTTCATAGGTACCGGTGCTGATAATTTTAGATTCAGATTGTTGAGCGATTCCTCACCAATAATCAGAAAAGGATAGCCATCGGCCAGACTTACGTGTTCGTTCCCGATCCGATAATTTGGATCAACAGGTCTTGAATTCTTTTCGGGGAAGAATACCAATCGACACCCGCTACCCATTCGCTCTGAAAACCATTGGTCATACTCCTTACGGATTTGCACAACCGAAATTGAATC
>JAAUQD010000082.1 GCA_012032815.1 Flammeovirgaceae bacterium | reverse complement strand
CATGTTTGTCCTGGGTGCTGTCATTGGCGGATTCATTGCTTCGACTTGGTTGAGTTCACCAGTTGCAATGGATATCAGCAATTCAACCCAATTGAACCTTCAGCAATATGGACTTGAAAGCTGGAAAACTGAAATTGCTCCGGTAGAACTCTTTAATTTGGAAGCGATGGCAACATTAAAAGGTTGGATACTTATGGTAGGGGGTGGTTTTTTAATCGGATTTGGTTCACGGTATAGTGGTGGATGTACAAGCGGACATGCCATCAGTGGACTTTCCAATTTACAATTACCATCACTTGTAGCTGTAATCGGTTTTTTTATTGGCGGGTTACTCATGACATGGATTGTTCTTCCCTATTTATTAACTCTATAATATGAGCTATCTAAAATTCATAGTCACCGGTATTATTTTTGGCATCATGTTCGTCAAAGCCGAGGTAATTTCATGGTATCGAATTTATGAAATGTTTCGCTTTGAAAATTTTCATATGTATGGCATCATTGGGTCTGCGGTCGTATTTGGAATTATCTTTACTCAATTAGTCAAAAAATCCAAGCTACGGGATATGTATGGCAATGATATTATTTTTCAAGATAAGATGAAGACATGGCCCCGTTACATACTGGGAGGAATCATCTTCGGGCTAGGCTGGGCAATGACGGGTGCATGCCCCGGACCTATGTTTACGCTGGTAGGAGCTGGCTTTCCAATTTTCCTTGTTGTGATCTTAAGCGCTATAGCAGGTACGTGGACCTATGGTGCCATTAAGGACAAACTCCCTCATTAGACAGAACGGTTACAATTTATGAATTCCTGCTATTAAACAATATCCCAATTATTTACGTAGAACTTAATAATGATGTCGAAATACATTGTAGTATTCCTTGTTGCAAGTTTCTTAAATACTCTTCAGGCTCAGACACCATACGATCTTACTGGTGATTGGCGAGGTACGATACAGGTTCCTGGCGGGGCGGTAACTGCGTTTTATACGCTAAAACAAAATGGGTTAAAGATTGAAGGTTTCGTACAAACCAAAAGTATGGACGGCTCAGACTCATTAAAAGCCAGACTCAATGGATTTATCTCCAAAAATAAGATTCAAATCAGGTCTGTTGAGTTTTTGTATAGAGTGGGTAACGGCTGCCTGGCGGTGACGGACTTTGTATACACCAATTTGAATAATCAGGAATCATTAATCGGTAAATGGAGGGGTGATTTGCGATTAACTACCTGCCCTCCGGGCATTTCAGGAAAAGTAACTGTTTCGAAAGTTACTCCTCAGATAGTTTCTTTATCGCCCACCCGTGATGCGGCAACGGAGGTAACAATTCAGCAGAGTGATTTTGAAGGCTCTGAGTTGTATAAAGAGCTTAGCAACAGAAAATACTATGCTTTGATCATTGGCATTAACGATTACCAGGACAAATCCATAGTGCAATTAGATAATCCCGTAAAGGATGCAACTGCATTGGGTCAAATTCTCAGCACGTATTACACTTTTGAATCAGATAATATCATTGTACTTACAGATCCAACCCGCACAAAAATTATTGAAAGTTTTGATGAGTTGAGCCTTAAGATAAATGAACGCGATCAACTTTTGATTTTTTATGCCGGTCATGGTATTTGGGATGAACGACTGAATCAGGGCTTTTGGCTGCCATCTGATGCCTCGCTAAATTCAAAGGCACAGTGGCTATCGAATAGCACAATCCGAGATTATGTGGGTGGTATACGAGCAAAGCACACATTGCTGATTACTGATGCTTGCTTTAGCGGAAGCATATTTAAAGAACGGGCAGTATTTACAAATAGTAAAGCAATGTTGGAGATGTATAAACTACCAAGCCGTAAAGCCATGACGAGTGGAGCATTAAAAACGGTACCTGACAAGAGTGTTTTCATTGAATACCTCACTAAAAATTTAATTCAAAACCAATCGCCACTGCTTTCAGCGGAAGAATTATTCAGAACGTTTAAAGTAGCTGTAATTAATAATAGTCCAAACGGACAGGTACCACAATATGGTCCTATTGGCCAGGTGGGTGATGAAGGTGGGGATTTTATTTTTCTTAAAAGGAATTAGCTTTTAGTTTTTACCCCCCAATATGCAACCACATGGTTCATTATTGAATCGTTAGATTTGCATACTATACCATGAATAAGCTTTCTGCCTTTTGCGTTGTTCTTGTATTTCTATTGGTGACCCAACCTTCGGTTGCGTGCTTCATTCTGGTAATGTCAGATGGTAATCATGTTCTGGTTGCTAATCATGAAGATTGGTTCACAAACGATGCGGCAATAAAGATTAATACACCTGGTAAAGAGCGATATGGCTCTATAATTTTCACTTTTGAAAGTGAAGGATGGGCCCAGGGTGGAATGAATGAGCATGGACTTTTTTTGATGGTGCTTACACTCCTTTTCAGGCAATTGATTTTGATAATCATGAAGTCAACTATCCAGGTTACATCTGGCAAGCCATTTTAGATCGATGTAAAAATGTTGATGAAGCCATCGAAATAATATATAAGTATAGATTACCAGAGTTAAGCGAGTCACATATTGTTTTGGCGGATGCATCCGGAAAGGCAGTGTTAATTGGGGTTGAAAATAATAGAATGACAATACAGACGATTACGGATCAACGTCTACTTCAGACAAATTTTAATCCATGGCATCCTGATTTGAGTGAGGAACCGATTTGTAAAAGATATGCAACCGCAACATCATACCTTGAGCAACACAATGAAGTGACTTTAGCGAATATGGTTGAAGTTCTAAAAAAAACTCACCAGGACTCAATGACCGTCTATTCCAATATCTATGATCTGAAGAATAAAACTATTTACACGTACAGTAGACTTCATTTTGATAAGCCAATAGAAGCACGAATCCCGGATATTTTCCAATATGGGAATTGTATGATTCAATTAAGTGAGTTGGAAGCGGACTCAGAAGCCTGGAAAACTTGCAGACCGAGAGCTTTAGCCACCCATCTTGAAGGCTATATTGTCGATCAGCATTCCGGTATTCCTGTGCCCTATGCCAACATTGGAATAGAGCAAAAAAAATATTGGGACACTGAGTGATAAAGATGGATCATTTCAGCTTACCATTCCAGGAGACCTTTCACATGAATCCATCCAAATCTCCAGCATTGGATATGACCGAAAAAGTATTTCAATATTAAAATTGGAATCTGGATCAGATGTGATCGAATTGATTCCGCGAAGTACCTTGCTGGATAATATAGTTATCGAGGCTCCAAGAATCCATAAAAAGGTGCGGTTAGGTTGGATGGGCGGAAAGGATGGGGTTTTACCTTTGGATACTATTCAGGGTGGGGGTGCAGTAGCCATGTTACTTGAGCCACCAAAAACACCATGTTTTGTTGACAGAATACAATTAAGGCTGATGTATAACTCAAAAGACACGCTGGCTTTTCGTCTCCACTTCTACGCTTATGATTCAATTCATGATCAGCCAGGCAGGGAACTCTTGAGTAAAGAGATTATCCTGAAAGAGCAAAAAAGATATGGTTGGATGAGTTTTGATTTAAAGGAATATGGAATCGTAATAGACGAAGCGAAGTTCTTCATTGGCTTTGAATGGATAGACCAGCGGAATGAACGATTGAAAATGATTGATGGTTTGCTCGACTGGCAACGGTGGAAAGAAAATGAATTTAAGAATGGAAATCCAAAAGTAGAATTGATCAATACAATAGATATGGATAGCATTCCGGTTTCGTATTATAAATACAATGGCAATATGATGAACTGGCCAGGATTTAAGGAATTGCCTCCGTTCACAGGATTAATGGTTGAAACCGGGAAGCATAAAAAAACAATGGGGTATCGAACATTTGAAAGAAAGACCAGTTTCGGAAAATGGAATGAGCTGAACTCTACACTAAACACTGTATTAACAGTGGTTTATTAATCTAAGTATAACTTTAGTTAATTGCTATACATAATTGTATATCAATACTTTAATGTAGCTAACTAGAATTATGATTGAACTTTTAAGCCACGTTTGACGCAAAACTGGCAACGGTAACTTCTCGGGCTTCGCGATGCCGGCAATAGCTGCATTGATAATGCTTAACCAGTTTACCGGGTTCTGAGGAAGTAGGAATAATCTCCAGTTCCTCATTTTTAATTTTCATGGTATAGTAGCTGCAACTAGGACACTTTTCTGCATGCTGATAATTCATGTATTTCTCAATTCTCTTGTATCCAGTCTTTTCATCAAGCCATACATCATAATCAACGGAGTGAACATCACTTGATTCCTCAGCAATTTGGGAGGCATCAAGGTGAGCATCTTCTTCTTCTTCGCTCAGTTTGCGCATTTTATTACCATCAGGCGAAGTTCTTGGTTTGTTTCTGATCTTTTTAAGCCGTCTTTCAATGACAGAAGGATACATCACTTTAATAATGCTTGAAAGTGAAATGTAGGCTATAACAATGAACCCGGCTGTGTACATTATCCTTATAAATCCCTGAAGTAATGCACCCTGAACCTCAAAAAAACCAGTTACCCAGACATTCGAATAGAGAGCTGCAGCTATAATAAAGGATACAACAGCATATGTGAAAAACCGAATCTCATGAAGGTTTACATAATCGTATTTTTCCTTATAATCCTTAATAATCAACAACTTATACTCGTGGTATAAAAGAATCAAGATTCCGATGGCAGTCAATCCTTCTGCAGCGTAGATGATCCATTCATTCAAACTAAGGCTTTCCATAGGTATAGGTTTAACGTATTTTCTGTGAAATTTACGAGATTTCTTTTAATTCTACCATGTTGTGGGGTATCAATATTGCATGAATTTCTACATTACGATGCATAAAAGCTCTTTTTTAGCGTACAGGTTACTTGGAATTAAAGCCTCACAATCGGATGATGAAACATATTGATATTAATTGTGACCTGGGAGAAGGTATTGGGAATGACGCTCAACTGATGCCCTACTTAAGTTCATGCAATGTCGCATGTGGTGGACATGCCGGAAATGAGCAGATTATGATTGAAACAGTCGAACTGGCTAAATTTCATAATACCAAAATTGGTGCTCATCCTTCTTTTCCTGACCGCGAAAATTTTGGAAGGTTGGATATGGAGATTTCGCCCCGTGAGCTTACGAAAGTACTTGTAGAACAAATCGAGTTGCTGAGTACTATTCTTAGTAAAAGAGGTCTTAAACTTAATCATGTTAAAGCGCATGGCGCTTTGTACAATAAGGCATCTGTAGATGAGCCAACTGCTAATGCAATAATTCTGGCTATGACTAATTTTACTGATTTGAAGATTTACGCTCCATGGAAATCTGTCCTGGCACATGTGGCCTGCAATGCTAAAATTGACGTAATGTATGAAGCATTTGCAGATCGGAATTATAATTCTGATCTAACCTTAGTTTCAAGAAAATTACCTAATGCACTGCTTCATGATCCCGATGAAATCGCTACCCATGTATTGCGAATGATTGTTGATGGAAAAGTAAAAACCGTTTCGCATCAGGAGGTAAATATAAAAGCTGACACCCTATGCATTCATGGTGATAATCCGGATGCACTTACGATTGTAAAGCATCTTCACAAAACATTGGAGAAGCACGATATCCGAGTTTCATGAGCCCGAAAGTCACATATAAACCGTTTGGTGAATCGGCATTGCTTATAGAATGGCCGGCAGAGATCAATGAATCCATCTTGTATGAAATTTTAAAAGTTCAAAAACTACTTGAAAAGAAACTAGAAGAAGTTCTGATCGAATCTGTTAATGCGTATAATTCACTGACTTTGATTTATAGAAAAGACGTTATTGATTATGATCGGTTACTCTCTGACATTAAGAATTGTTTGCAAACAATAAAATTGGAGGAATCACACCATAAAAATAGAATCTGGAACATCCCGGTTTGTTATGACGAAGAATTTGCGATTGATCTTAATGAAATGACCCTTTCGACCGGATTGGGTAAGGACGAAATGGTTGCACTACATAAAGATTCCATATATATCGTTTACTTTTGGGCTTCTTACCCGGGTTTCTTTATCTCGGTGGCTTACATCCCTCTTTACACTTTCCACGTAAATCTACTCCACGCCTAAAAATTGCTAAAGGAGCAGTTGCAATAGGAGGTATACAAACGGGCATATACCCCACCGAAAGCCCGGGGGGATGGAATATCATTGGCAATTGTCCAATAGAACTGTTCGATGTAAAAAAAAACCCGCCCTGTTTTATAAAGTCTGGTGATAAAGTAAAATTCTACTCGATTGATCTGGAAACACATTCAACAATTAAAATGGAATCCTTAGCAGGCAAGCATGAGATTTCTAGTGTATGGTTATGACAGGTCACATAACCGTATTGTCACCTGGATTACTTACTTCCATCCAGGATGTGGGTCGGCCGGGTTTTAGAAAATACGGTGTACCAAGATCAGGAGTGATGGATGAGGTTAGCTCATCTATGGCAAACATGATTTTGAATAATTCAGCAGATGATGCTGTACTCGAAATTACACTCTCCGGCCCTCAACTTCAATTCTCAGGATCAACCAGTATTGCCATATCCGGTGCTGATCTGTCACCGCGTTTAAACATGAATCCAATTTTGATCAACAAACCGTACAAGGTGATCGCTGGTGACGTGCTTTCCTTTGGCAAAGCAAACTATGGAGTACGAAGTTATCTTTCTGTGAAAGGAGGATTTCAAGTTGAACAGCGCTTGGGCTCCAGATCTTTTTATAAACCGATTACAGGTTACAACCGATTAAACAAAGGAGATCAGGTCATGTTTATTACAACAAATGACACGTCTGTGACATCTACTTTATTGAAACCGGATATAAATCATTTTGAAGTAAACAAGATTGATGTTTTTGAAGGCCCTGAGTTTCATTTGCTTTCGTCTGCATCAAAGCAATTACTAAATCAATCCTCTTTCAAAATCACAAACGATAATAACCGGATGGGGTATAGATTGCTAGGTGAACCCGTGATTTTAAAATCAAGTTACAATATGCTAACATCCGCTGTACTGCCGGGAACGGTACAATGTACACCCGCAGGTGGTTTGATTATTTTGATGCGCGATTGTCAGACCACCGGAGGATACCCACGAATTTTGCAATTGGCAGATCATGCAATAAGCCAGCTAAGCCAAAAAGGGACTGGTGATTCATTTGGATTTACAATAGTTAATCTGAACTAGAATTGCTCCAGAATTTTAATACGTTTATCAATCGGTGGGTGAGTGGCAAAAAGTCCTGATCCTCCGCCAAAAAATTCTTTACTTTCGTTACTTATAAAAAGTTGTTCAACATCGCCCCGCACATTTCCTAGATCGGCTCGCCCTGATATTTTCCTTAGTGCCGAAGCCAGTGCCTTTGGATTTCTTGTCATCTCCGCAGCCCCGGCATCAGCCAAGTATTCACGCTTTTGTGAGAGTGCAAACTTAAAGACCAGCGACAAGATATAAGCGACAACCGAAACCAATAGAATTATGAGAACCAACTGACCACCAGAATTTTTGTCCTTTTTTCTACTTCCCCCGCCTCCATATAATACGCTTCGCAAAGCGATATCAACTATAAAAGAAAGAATGCCTACAAAGATGATGGAAACAATAAGCAATCGAACATCTTTGTTACGAATGTGCATAAGTTCATGCGCTATAACACCTTCCAGCTCTTCATCCGTTAGGGTATTTATTATTCCGCGTGTTAACGTTACCGTATAGCTTTTTTGATTTATCCCGCTGGCAAATGCATTCAATGCTTCGGATTCAATGACATGCACCTTTGGCATTTGCATCCCTTTACTCATACATAAGTTTTCCACAAGATTATATATCCGCATATTATCCTTTCGCTCAAGGGTATGCGATTTAGTAGCCATCATGATAAGTTTTGTATTTGTAAAATAGGCAATCAGAAACCAGATACCCACACCTGCGATGGCAACCGGAAGAGCCATGATGAACTCTTCGTTAACCAAAGAAGGGTCAGGTTCAGATAGTAAAATAACAAAGTAAACTCCAGCCAGTATGATGAGTGGAAAAGCAATCAATAAAAGGACACTTCTAAAGTTATTTCGATTAATCTGACCTTGCAACCCTACGTATTCCATCCTTTGTGCTAAAGTTCAGTTTGTTAGAATTCAACTTTTGGAGGAGTTTTCATTTGATCACGAAGATCCCCGACATCAAACATAGGTTGGGACGAAAACCCAAACATTCCTGCAAAAATAACATTGGGAAATTTTTGAATAGCTATGTTCAGTTCTTTTGTAGCCGAGTTAAAGAACCTGCGTACAGCAGCCAGTTTATTTTCAATATCGGATAACTCTGTTTGTAATTGTAGGAAATTTTGATTGGCTTTTAAATCCGGATAGGCTTCAACCTGTATACTCAGACCTCCAAGTGCTGTGGTTAACTCAGTTTCTGCGGCAATCTTCTCGTTAATGCCTTTTGCGGAAATAGCTTTTTGTCTTGCCTGTGTAACTTTCGTTAAAACGCTATCCTCATGCTTGGCATAGCCTTTTACAGTATTAATTAAATTGGGAATTAGGTCATGACGTTGCTGAAGTTGAACATCAATGTCAGCAAACGCATTTTCGCGATTGTTTTTCAAAGTAACTAATGTGTTATAAACACCAATTACCACAAATACCAGTATCGCAACCAGCCCAAGTACAATCCAAAGTGCTATCATATAATTTTCAATTATTTTGTGGCTTTAAAGGTAACGAAAATATCATATTGCAGGCTCCCGAATAATTCATTTTGTAAATAGAAAATTTCTTCGTTAAACTGACCTAAAATCTTAATTAGCCATGCGAATCATTTTAAGCGCTCTTTATTTCCTCTCTACGTGTGCTGCTCTATCGCAGGTAGTTCCGCCTGATTTTTATCAGGATTTGAAATACCGGATGATCGGACCTTTTCGTGCATCCCGCACCGTTGGCGCAGTAGGCATCCCTTCACAACCGAATGTATTTTATGTAGGTGTAAACAACGGAGGTGTTTGGAAAACGGATGATTATGGACGTACCTGGAATCCAATCTTTGATTCGGCACCTACAGGATCAGTTGGTGATTTGGCTGTTTCTCCGTCAAATCCAGATATCATTTATGTCGGTACAGGTGAGGGTCTTCACAGACCTGATCTCGGTGTAGGAGATGGAATGTTCAAATCTTCAGATGGTGGAAAAACATGGGAGCATATTGGACTACATGATGCTCAGCAGATAGCCAGAGTAATTGTGCACCCGTCAAACCCTGAAATTGTTTTTGTAGCTGCCCTGGGACACCCATATGGTGCGAATGAAATGCGCGGTGTCTATAAAACCATTGATGGTGGTAAAAATTGGGAACAGGTTTTATACATCAATCACAATACAGGAGCTATTCAGGTTGAGTTTGATCCTACCAATCCTCAAGTCCTTTATGCTGATATGTGGGAGCATCAGGAAGGGCCATGGGAAAACGCATCGTTTTCAGGTACAAACAGTGGATTATATAAATCACTTGATGGGGGAAAGACTTGGAAAGTACTGACCACCGGACTTCCTACTTCAGCCCAGGGATTGGGAAGAATTGGTGTTGGAATTTCCCCGAGTAATCCAAACCGCATTTACGCTACGGTTGATGCCCGGCAAAATGGAGGAATCTACCGTAGTGAAGATGGCGGTGAAAGTTGGAAATTGATTCATACTGACAGACGACTGTGGGGCCGGGGAGGAGATTTTGCAGAAATAAAAGTGCATCCGAAAAATCCTGATATCATTTTTATTGGAAACATTGCTTCGTATAGAAGCGATGATGGTGGAAAATCGTGGACGTCTATAAAGGGCGCACCGGGTGGAGACGATTATCATCGAATCTGGATAAACCCAATTAATCCTGACATCATGCTTTTTGCTGTGGATCAGGGAGCTACTATTACCGTGAATGGCGGAAAAACCTGGAGCTCGTGGTTGAACCAACCCACTGCGCAATTGTACCACGTTTCTACCGATAATCAATTTCCTTATTGGATTTACGGAGGACAACAGGAGAGTGGCGCAATAGGAACAGCCAGCCGGGGGAATGGCGGCCAGATTTCTCTTCGTGACTGGATAGGAATTGGCGCTGATGAATATGCCTATGTAGCACCTGATCCTAATGATCCGGATATTATTTACGGAGGTCGGGTGACCAAGTTTAACAAACGAACGGGCCAATCACAGAATGTTGCTCCTGAAGCGTTGAGGTCTGGCAATTACAGGATGTTGCGTACTCTTCCTTTGCTTTTCCATCCGGCAGATGATAAGATGTTATTGTTTGCAACCAACGTGCTTTGGAAAACAACTACAGGCGGTGATCAATGGGAGATCATAAGTCCCGATTTAACACGCAAACAACCTGAAGTACCCGCGAGTGTTGGGGATTTCAAAACTGAAGAAATGAAAACGATGCAGCAACGAGCAGTCATTTATGCCGTAGATGGTGCCACGATGGACAAAAACGTTATTTGGGTTGGTACGGATGACGGATTAGTACACCGCACTGCGGATGGAGGAAAAAACTGGATAGACATTACTCCACCTCAGCTTTCATCGTGGGATAAAGTTTCCCAGATTGACGCAGGTCACTTTGATATAAATACAGCGTACATCGCAATCAATGCTATACGTAAAGACGATATGCGACCGCATATTTATAAAACCAATGATGCCGGAAAAACCTGGACGAGGATTGTAAGTGGACTTCATGAGATGGGTCCGGTCAATGTCATCAGGGTAGATCCGAAACAAAAAGGTTTGCTCTTTGCTGGAACGGAACGCCAGGTATATTTTTCAATTGATGATGGTGAGAATTGGAATTCATTGCGAATGAATATGCCGGCTACATCCATCCGGGATTTAGTGATTCATGAAGATGATCTGGTAATTGGTACGCATGGGAGGTCAATATGGGTGCTGGACAATATTAGTGCTTTGCGTGAAATGACCATGGTTGTTGAATCGAAATCGTCTGCATTATTTTCACCGGTGCAGGCAACCAGGGTTCGCTTCAATATGTTTACTGATACACCCTTTCCACCCGAAGAGCCGACCGGACAAAATCCACCCGATGGGGCTATTCTTGACTACTACTTCAGCCATGATGTTGA
>JAAUQD010000081.1 GCA_012032815.1 Flammeovirgaceae bacterium | reverse complement strand
GGCCGCGTGGGAATTCGACAAGAGGTCGTACGTTCTCGTCAAAATGATTTTAACGTTTTTATACGCTTCAATTTCTGAATACAATTCACGTGGCAACGAAGTGACACCGGCAACAATAAATGTTTCGTCCGGATTAAGTTCAACGACCTTGCTCATTAGCGGAATGATCCTTTTGAGTTCCAGCGACCGGCTGCCCGGAAGAAGACCGATGAGCTTGTCCTCCTTTTTCAGCTTATTCTTTTTTCTAAACTCAGGGTTTGGCGTAAATCCTTTTACCGCATCCAGTACCGGATTCCCCACATAGTCCACATCCCAATCAAATTTTCTATAAAAATCTTTTTCGAAGGGAAGTATGCAAAACATCCGGTCTACGTTGGCCTTAAGTTTTAACGCGCGCTTTTGTCGCCAGGCCCAAACTTTCGGAGAAATATAGTAGAAGGTCTTAATGCCATGTTGCCTGGCGTGTTGTGCTACCCTCAAATTGAAATCCGCATAGTCAATTAATATGACTACATCCGGTTTGTATTCTACAATATCAATCTTGCACTGATTTAATCGTTTTGTGATGGTTCGCAAGTTGGCAATCACCTGAACTACACCCATGAAAGCAAGCTCCCGGTAATGAACAATCAAATCCATTCCGGCCTCTTTCATATAATCGCCCCCGTACCCCCGAAATTCTGCCTGAGCATCTACTTTGCGCAACGCCTTAATCAGATTGCTGCCATGCAAATCGCCAGACCTTTCTCCAGCAATTAAATAATAGCGCACAGGAACGGTTTATTCTCCAAAATACTCAACATAATTGCGGGGCGTTTCAAATAACTTCAGCGCATGTAATTTCCCATATTTTGATATGGACGGAATCCTTGGATTAAGAATATTCCAAATCTCGATGATCAGATTTTCACAGCTGGCCAGCTTTCCTTTCATGAAATCCACATCGAGGTTCAGGTTTTATGATCCAGCTTATCGGTAACTTCAACACGGATTAAAGTGCTTAATTTTTTAGATCAATAACAAAACCGGTATCCGGATCAGGATTACCTTTTACCGTAACAATCAAATCAAAATTGTGTCCATGCCAGTTTTCATTGGCGCAGGGGCCAAAAACCTCCGCGTTCTTCTCTTTGCTCCACGCATCGTTGTACAGTTTATGGGCAGCATTAAAGTGTTCTTTTCTACTTACGTAAATCATACTTTTAAGTGCTTGCAAATATACACTAACTTGCCTCAAAAATATTCAGCAAAATGATTGTAGTGACCGGAGCGGCCGGATTTATTGGAAGTTGCTTAATCCATAAATTAAACAACGAAAATTTTAATGCCCTGATTGCAGTCGATCATTTTGACAATGCGGAGAAAAACAAAAATCTTGAAGGCGCAAAAATCCTGGAACGTGTAAATCGTGATCAATTTCATAACTGGCTGGATAAGAATAATGAATTGGTTGAGTTTGTTTTTCATATTGGAGCACGCACTGATACGGCAGAATTTGATACCAAACTTCTTGATCAACTTAATACGAACTACACCAGGGAAGTTTGGAAGCGATGTGTAGCGTACCAGATTCCGCTCGTTTATGCCTCTTCGGCCTCTACGTATGGGTTAGGTGAGCACGGATATGATGATGACGAATCGAAAATACACCTGCTAAAGCCACTTAATCCATACGGTCAATCCAAGCAGGATTTTGACGTTTGGGCTTTGGCTCAGAAAGAAAAGCCATTCTACTGGGCTGGACTAAAATTTTTCAACGTGTATGGGGCTCGTGAATTCCATAAAGGGAGAATGGCATCGGTAATTTGGAATGCCTATTCTCAAATCAACAAAACGGGTGCGATGAAATTATTTCGTTCACATCATTCTGATTTCAGGGATGGAGAACAAAAGCGGGATTTTGTTTATGTGAAAGATGTTGTCGAAGTATGCTACTTTCTGATGCACCACCGGAAGAATTCCGGTATATATAATTTAGGGACAGGAGAAGCCAGAACTTTTCTGGATCTGGCCCGCGCGGTTTTCAAAACGATGGGCAAAGAAGAGAATATTTCATTTATAGATACCCCGATCGATATCCGGGACAAGTATCAATACTTTACTGAAGCTTCTATGGAGAAGTTAAAAAAGATTGGATACACCAAATCATTCACTACGCTTGAAGACGGCATTGATGATTATATTTCCTCGCTGCCCTAACGACCTATTATAAAATTTTAAACTCAATCCTGCGGTTGAATTGTTTATTTTCCTCCGTATCGTTTGGCCGAATGGGTTTGTCTGCACCGTATCCCTTTTTAACAATCCGTTTGCTTTCGATTCCATTCAAAACCAAATAATTGGCTACTGATTCTGCTCGCTTTAAGGATAAATTTTTGTTGTAGGAAGCTGACCCGGTGTTGTCTGTGTGCCCGCTCAACTCAACCTGTACGTCCGGGTTTTCATTCAAGAACCTGATGATTTTAGTCAGTTCGGTTTTTGATTTTTCTTTTAATTCATATTTATCCACATCAAAAAAGATATTTTGTAAAACCGCGGAGGCTCCGGTTTTTGCCTTCTCCAGAAAAATATCAATTTCAATAGGCTCAAAGTGTGTAGCCAGTTCATAATTGAAATTCAGACTGGTGAATAAATATTCATGCGCATTAACATAAAGCGCATAGTCCGAGCCTTGAGTGAGTACCATCAGGTAGTTTCCATTCAGGGAATCTGATTCCACTAATGATACCCTTCGGTCATTTTGCAAATCGAAAAGTTCAACGGAAGCTTTCAGTGGTTGGTTTGTCTCCTTATCCCGAACAACACCCTTCACAAAATTGCTTTTAAATCTAATCTGCAATTCTTCCGGCACATCAAACTCATAGATCCTGGCCGTGTTGTTATCGCGTCCTACTTCATGCGAATAGTAACCTCGTTCACCACTGGCATTGATAAAGAGCGAAAACTGATCTTCATGATTGTTGATGGGAGACCCGATATTGACAGGGGCAGTCCATTGGTCGCCCTCCTTTTCAGATCGGTAGATGTCATACCCTCCGAATCCCACACGACCATTGCTAGCAAAGAAAAGCGTCCTGTTATTTACGTGAATGAACGGTGAAATCTCATCGTTAATGGTATTGACATCTTCTCCCAGATTTTCAGCCGTTGTCCATGAGCCATTTTCCTCTTTGTAGGACACGTAAATATCACGCTCACCCAATCCTCCTCTCCGATCTGAAACAAAATAAAGAATGCGACCATCTGAGGATAATGAAGGCTGTGATTCCCAGGCCCCGCTGTTGATTTTTGGACCCAGATTTTCAGGCTCAGTCCATTCATCGCCAATCTTTTTACTTTCAAATAAATCGCAGTTGCCAAGCCCCTTGCGGCCCAGGCATGATGTGAATATTAATTGACGTCCATCCGCTGATATCGTACACGTCCCCTCATTGTATCTTGAATTAATGTTTGAGGAAATGGATTCCGGTTCACCCCACTCACCATTCTTTGTTTTTCTTACCACGACCAAATCTTCATCGTCATCCGGACCGGGACCAACTCTCCGGGTAAATATCAACTGCTGTTCATCAGCAGTAAGCACCGGGAAATACTGCATCATAAATCGATTGACGGTAGGTGGCAGAATATAAGGCCTGAACTTGGAGTTTGACTTCTTATTCTCAAGACCAAACTGCGCGTTCTCTTTCCACTTAACGGCTTTAGCCTGATTGACTTTATTGGTGGTCTCCATTGAAAGGTATTTATCAAGCGCGGTAAGCGCACTCTGATAGTCACCCATACGCATATAATTATCTCCCAGTTCGAAATAATAAGCCCTTTGCTTCTTAGCGTCTTTTGTTAATCGAAGCCCTTCCTGAAAATTTGCATTGGATTGATCCATCAAACCCATCATCTTATAGGTAAGACCTAACCTGAAATAAGCTTCAGCAAAATTCTTGTCCTTCTCAATCGCTTTGTTCAGCAGTGAAATCGCCTGATTGTACTGACTTCTCACCCGAAAATTATCGGCCTGGTTGTAGTATTCAATAGCCTTCTTTGATTTTGTGCTCAACTGAGCCTGTCCATACGAAAAGAAAGCTGTTAACAGAAAGAAAAACAGAAAAGATCTGAACATCATTTTTTAAAACTAAACAACTATGCAATAGACTTCAACTTCCGGCCCATCACAATTATCATGAACTCAGGGAATGTTCATGTATTTGTGCACTTGAAGAGAGATTCGCCAGGCAGGATTTTCTTTTATAAAATCAATAATCATAGGAAGTACCTTTTTTTCTACCGACCATTCCGGTTGCAGAAAAAGATTGCAATTCTCACCTACCTTAATGGATTCAGCCGCAGCCCACTTCAAATCCGATGCATTGTATACGATTACTTTCAGCTCATCGGCCATTTCGTATACTGAAGAATGTGGCTTTTTGAATTTTTTTGGTGACAGGCATACCCAGTCCCAATGGCCTGTAAGTGGATAAGCCCCAGAAGTTTCGATGTGCGTGCGCAGGCCATCAGCTTGCAAGCTACGGGTAAGCATAGTTAAGTCGTACATGGCAGGTTCTCCTCCTGTTATAACCACTATTTCTGATTTACTTTCCCTGACATCGGAAATAATATGGTCAACACTTTGTAAAGGATGATCCTTTGCATTCCATGATTCTTTCACATCGCACCAAACACATCCAACATCACACCCGCCCAGCCGGACAAAATATGCGGCATAACCCTGATACGTTCCTTCGCCCTGGATTGTATAAAAACTTTCCATAACCGGTAGTACAGAACTCAATGGATACGAATTTTAATGTTTACGTTGTTCAGCAGCTTTCAGGGTGTTCATTAACAGCGAGGCGATGGTCATGGGTCCTATTCCACCCGGCACCGGAGTGATGAATGAACTCTTCGGTGCCACGCCATTAAAATCAACATCTCCACGAATTGAAAATCCTGAATCCTTTGCTTTGTCAGGCACTCTTGAAATTCCGATGTCGATCACAACGACTCCGTCTTTAACCATATCGGCTGTAATCAAGCCGGGTTTGCCAACAGCTACCAGTAATATATCCGCCATCCGTGTGTGACTGGCCAGGTCTTTCGTGTATTTGTGACAGATCGTAACCGTAGCCTGTCCCTGTTCTGCCAGCATCATACTTAGCGGAGCACCTGCAATTCGACTTGCCCCCACCATTACACAATGCCTGCCCACCGTGTCTATATTATATCTTCTCAATAATTCCATTACGCCATTGGGAGTGGCAGGTAGTAACAGGGGATTTTTTGAAACAATACTTCCGAAATTATGATTGGTAAATCCATCCACATCTTTATCTGCGCGAATTTTCTCCGTAATTCTGACTACTGAAATATGTTCGGGCAGCGGAAGCTGAACGATGAACCCATCGATGTCATCGTCATTATTGATCTGCTCAATGTGCTTTATTAATCTGGACTCCGAGATGGTTGTGGCAAAGCGCATTAACGAAAAATGAAAACCTACTTCGGTGCACGCTTTAACCTTTCCATCAACATACGTGGAACTAGCCCCATCATCGCCCACTAAAATAATCGCCAGGTGAGGTTCTTTTTTTCCCTGACTCTTCAGGGCTTTAACTTTGGCGGCAATCTCTTTTTTTATTTCTGTCGCTACTTTGCGCCCATCCAGCAATGTGTATGTTTTGCCGTCTGCCATTAGTTTATTTTTAGAACCGCCATAAATGCCTCTTGTGGAATTTCAACATTACCCACCTGCCTCATTCGCTTTTACCTTTTTTTGTTTTTCCAATAACTTCCTCTTTCTGGAAATATCTCCACCATAACATTTTGCAATCACGTTTTTCCGGATGGCGCTGATGTTTTCGCGGGCTACTATTTTCTGGCCGATTGCTGCCTGAATGGCAATCTCAAACATTTGGCGTGGAATCAATTCTTTTAATTTTTCACACAATTTCTTTCCCCAGTCGTAAGCTTTATCCCGATGAACGATGGCTGAAAGAGCATCCACCCGATCTCCGTTTAACATCACATCAAGTTTAACCATATCCGATTCGCGATAGCCTATGAGATGATAATCAAGCGAAGCGTATCCACGCGAGATGGTTTTTAATTTATCATAAAAATCAAAAACGATTTCCGATAGCGGCATTTCAAAGGACAGTTCTACGCGATCAGAAGTTAAATACACCTGATTTTTAATAATGCCGCGCTTATCCATACACAACCCGATGATGGGACCAATGTATTCCGACTTTGTTATTATTTGCGCAGCGATAAAAGGCTCTTCAATGTAATCCAGTTTGGTAGGATCCGGCATCTCAGATGGAGCGTTAATCTCAATCACTTTGCCCCTGGTCAGTAAAGCTCTGAATTGTACGGATGGCACAGTCGTTATCACCGTCATATCAAACTCACGCTCCAACCGTTCCTGAATAATTTCCATGTGCAGCATGCCTAAAAACCCGCAGCGAAATCCAAACCCCAGGGCTGCCGATGTTTCTGGTTCCCAAACCAATGAAGCATCGTTCAGCTGTAGTTTTTCCATCGAATTGCGCAACTCTTCAAACTCACTTGTTTCTACAGGATAGATGCCGGCAAACACCATAGGCTTTACGTTTTCAAATCCTTTTACAGCAATGCCAGGATTTTTAACATGGGTTATGGTATCTCCTACTTTCACTTCCTTGGCTTCTTTGATACCGGAGATTAAATATCCAACGTTGCCGGCACTGATTTCGGGAAGGGGTTGTTTTGTCAGTTTTAATGTGCCAATCTCATCGGCATTATACGTCCGGCCTGTATTGATGAATTTAACAATCTCTTGTTTTTGATGGTACCATTAAACACGCGGAAATAAACTTCGATGCCTCGGAAAGAGTTGTATACCGAATCGAAAATCATTGCTTGTAAAGGGGCTTTCGGATCACCCTTGGGTGCAGGAATACGGTCTATAACCGCATCCAGAATTTCACTTATTCCCTTGCCTTCTTTTGCACTCGCTAAAATCACCGACTCGCGTGAACATCCGATTAAATCAACCACCTGATCGGTTACTTCCTCTGGCTGGGCCGCAGGCAAATCGATTTTGTTAAGAACCGGAATAATTTCCAGGTCATGTTCAAGGGCCAGGTATAAATTAGAGATGGTTTGGGCTTCAATTCCCTGTGCCGCATCGACAATCAGCAAGGCTCCTTCACAGGCGGCAATCGACCGGGATACTTCGTAAGAAAAATCTACGTGACCGGGCGTATCGATAAGATTTAGAATATACTCCTTACCATCCCTCATGTATTTCATCTGTATAGCATGGGACTTTATAGTAATCCCCTTTTCACGCTCCAAATCCATACTATCCAAAACCTGCGCCTGCATCTGGCGCTTGTCCAGTGTTCCGGTGAACTCCAATAATCGATCGGCCAGGGTACTTTTACCATGGTCGATATGGGCTATTATGCAAAAATTACGAATGTTCTCCATTCCCTGCTGCTCAATTTTAGAGCGCAAATGTAGGTATTTCGCAGAAGTTAAAATGAATTGAAAGCCAGACCGGCAGTAAAAAAAATTCCGCTATCAGATTCAGTCTTAAGATGTCTTCAAGAATTTCATCGTCAGGTCTCGAAGGGCATTGATCTCATCTTTTTCCATGGCTACGGATTTGACCTGGGTCATTAAATCAAACACCACATCCTGATCGTAGCCCAGTCGTGCTGCTACCCGTGAACAATAGCGGATCTCTTCTTTGTATAATCGTTCATCAATTTTCATCAACTGCACCAGGCTGAAGATGTAATCGAATTTTTTGTCATCGCTTAAATTCACCGGCAGATTGATGTCATGAAAATTTTTGAAAAGCGGATGAACATCGTGTTCCTCCACTCCATTGGCCTTGCCTATGGTGAGAATGTATTTCTTTTCATTGTCTGAAACTTCGCCATCAATGGAGGCGAGATTGATCAGCATTTTTAAATGGGACTGATGGTCCATAGGTTTAGGGTGTTTTTAGAGGAATCAAGATAAAAAAATTATTGTTAATCAAACCAATTGTATTTAATCCGTTACATTACCAACACTAAAATTTATGAATTTCCTCGCCCATTTGTATTTGTCTGAGGATCACCCAAAAGTGATGGTTGGAAATTTTATCGGGGATTTTGTGCGGGGCCGCAACCTGACGGAGCAATTTGAAGCCGATGTAGCCCGTGGAATTGAATTGCATCGAGCGATTGATGAATTTACAGACACCCACCCCATTGTAAAGAAAAGTAAGGACAGACTTCGGCCTGAGTACAGGCATTATTCCCCGGTAATTGTTGATATTTTTTATGACCACTTTCTGGCAGCAGATTGGAAGAATTATCACCCGGTTAAACTGGAGGACTACACTCAATTCGCCTATCAAACAATTATGCAGTTTGATGATATCTTGCCGGAACGGGTAAAGTACCTTTTGCCTTTTATGACCAAAGGAAACTGGCTGTTGCAATATGCTACGATTGAGGGCATCCATCGGGCTCTTTCAGGAATGGCCAACCGAACACCCTACGAATCAAAGATGGAAATGGCATCCGAAGATTTACGGAAAGACTATTCGCTCTATAAAAAAGAGTTCACCGAATTTTTCGGTGAACTCCAAACTCATTCACATGAGTGGCTACAAAATAACTAGCCTACTTCATTTCCCATGAAACTTCGCTGGTCTCACCGGCATTAATCATTTTGATTTTATACTTCCCTTTGGGGGCGTACTTTGTTTTGGGTTCAGCCGCAGGTGCCTTTGATTTTCCTTTTTGAGGTGTGGCTGGTTCAGTAATCTTTACATCCCAGGTGTAAACATTAATCCCGGCCAAACCGGTTGAGGTGGCTGAACGGACTAAATTATTTTTTTCATCATAAACTTCAATAGTAATCGCTGAAGCAGCTTTTCCTACATAATACAGTAGGTGAACTTTGGGTTCAACAGCTTTCGACCATTCGTAGGATTTATTTCCCCATCGCTCAGAATACCGGATGCTTTCGGGTGCAAAAGCCATAATACCTTTATTCACATTCTTACCCGCTATTTGCTGAAGTGGTTTTGCATCAGCCACAAACACGCTGCGCCCATGCGTGGCAACGACCAATTCATTTTCACGCGGATGAACTATCATATCATAGCTGGAAACATTTAACATGTTATTCAGAAGCACCCACGTATTTCCCCGATCAAGACTCGCATACGTTCCGTTATCCAAACCACAATACAGCAAGTCAGCATTGACAGGATCCTGAATAATCACATTGGCTACGGATTCAGATAAATTTCCTTTTACACTCTTCCATGTTTTTCCATAATCGGAACTCATGAAGAGGTAGGTTTTAAAATCATCATCACGATACCCATTCAGTGAAACAAAAACAGTTCCCTTGTCATGAGGAGATGGTGAGACACTACTAACCCATTTGTTTGCGGGTAACCCAGCATGGATAGCATCCCAACTGCCACCAGCATTTTTTGAAACCCACAGATTGCCATCATCGGTACCCGCATAGAGCAGTCCGAATTGAAGCGGAGACTCAGCTATTGAAGCAATTGTCGAAAACGGAACATTGCCTTGTGGTTTGTTTTTTGAAAGATCGAGACTTATAGCTTCCCAGTTTTCCGCCTTATCCATACTTCTGTAAAAACGCTGTGCTCCCATGTACACTATATCCGGGTTGTGCTTACTCAATATCAGCGGAGTCCGCCAGTTCCATCGAAGAGGGTCTTCACCCAAATCATGTTGAGGAGTAATGCGCGTGAACTTATTTTTATCCAACTCTAATCGCCAGTAATTACCAAATTGAAATCCCGTATACACGAGTTTACTGTTGCGTGGATCGGGTGCCACAAACATTCCATCCCCGCCAAAGAGATCTTCCCAGTCTTTTGTTCGATTGGGAACTGAGGTGGATGAACCTTTTTGAACTCCATTGTCTTGCAGCCCTCCATATACATTATAAGGCGTGTCCATATCAACATTGACGGTATAGAATTGACCCACCGGCATGTTGTTGATGTGCCTCCAGTATTTTCCTTCATCATAGCTTTCATACAATCCGCCATCATTGCCGAGTAAAATATGCTTTGAATCTTTTGGATTAATCCACAAGGCATGGTGATCGCTGTGCACCCGGCCAACGGTATCCGTTTCTGCCCATGTTTTGCCAGCATCCGAAGATTTGAGCATCGGCACACCGTAGATATAGATCAAATCATCGCGATCGGGTGACACGCGCATTTCTGCGAAATAATATCCGTAGGTGAAGTACACGCCATCAATAATGTAGTCATGCGTTTTTTCCAGGATTTACCTCCATCATCCGATCGATATACTTCAGCACCTTTTATTTTTTAGAGAATAATTCAGCATTGGCATCCGAGCCGAGGTAATCGTACAATGCCTTCGGTCCGTATTTGTTTTCAGTAACTTCCTTCTTTACTCTTTTTGCATCGTACTTTCGCGGGAAGCGGTTGTCGCGTAAAAAATCATTTAGCTTCTTATCATCCAGTTTTAGAAAATTCTCTTTCGTCATTGAGCCGAAGTCTGCAGGCTTGAGCTTATCAGATGCTACCTCTTCCTTCTTTTCACCAGCCACTTCTTCCTGATTATCCACAATAGCATACAACACATTTGGCTTTGACCAACAAATATCCAAACCGATTCGTCCTACAAATTCTCCCTGAGGAAATCCTTGTGCAGATTTTGTCCATGTTTCTCCACCGTCTTCCGACCGGTAAACTGTTGATCCTATTCCGTTGCCTTTAAAATTCCAGGCTTTGCGCGTGCGCTCCCATGACGCAGCCCAAGTTGATTGGTTTTGTCGATTAGTGACAATCTGAAATACCCGTGCTGTCATTAATGTAAAGCGTCTTTTTCCAGGTCTTTCCTCCATCCGCACTTTTGTAAACCCCGCGATCCGTATTGTTGGAATACAATGCCCCAAGAGAGGCTACCCACACGGTATTGTTGTTTGTGGGATGAATAAGTACCCTGCTAATATGCTGCGTACCGGCCAGACCCAGATGCGTCCATGTTTTCCCTTTATCTATTGTTTTATACATACCTGTGCCAGCGTAGGTAGAGCGACTGCTATTTTTTCACCAGTACCGACATACAGAAGATTAGGGTCGGTTTGTGAAAGCGCAAAATCACCGATGCCCATGGCGCCTGTATTGTCAAAAACCGGGTCGAACGTTA
>JAAUQD010000080.1 GCA_012032815.1 Flammeovirgaceae bacterium | reverse complement strand
TCTGTTTTAATTTTTTGTGATGATGATAATTGGCTGCATCAGGACTATATCCAAACATCTTTTGAAATAGTAAATGCTAACTCGAGTATCGGTGCCCTGGGGGGAATGGGGATTGCCACAAGTGACCAAGACCTTCCTTCCTGGTTTGACGAACATGCGCATTGTTATGCCTGCTTTAGACAAGGTGAGAGGGATGGAGAACTGGGAAGCCCTTTGTCGACATTGTTTGGGGCGGGATTAGTTGTTAGAAAAGAGGTATTCAACTCCTTAAAGAAACTAGGTTTTAAACCCATCTTATCAGATCGGATCGAAAACAAACTTTCATCCGGTGGTGATACCGAGCTATCGTATGCAATACGCCTGCTTGGTTTGAAATTAATGTATTCCGGCAAACTTTCGTTTCAGCATTACATAACGCCCTCAAGACTTAGCTATACTTATCTTTATGGATTGGTAGCCAGCTTATCCTACTGCAGCGGAGATCTGATTATGTATCGCTACATACTGTCCAATCGCGAAATTTCAAGTGTAACCTGGCTGAAAGATTTTTCCTATCAATTAATTTTTCTTTTTCAGTCTTTGGCTAATTATCTGAACGTGAAAACCCCAATGTATCAGCGAAGATTGGATTTGATATTCACTTTTTATAGACTGAAAAGTATAATGTTTCAATTCAGAAAATATAAAAAACGATATAGAACCATTATCAATCTTAGGAAATCAAAAGATGTGGGATGAGGCTGGTGAATAAAAGTATTCTTGTTTTTTTTGATTTTGCTCTCCGGCCGGTTAAAGCATTTTATTGGAGCATTCTAAATGTATTTTACAAACTGGGAATTTATTCAGTTTATGAAATCCCGGTCTTTATCAATAACTTCAACAGAATTACAACGTTGAAATTATTAATTGATTTCTTGGAAAAATGTGGGTTTAAAAAAATAATTATTCTGGATAACGGCTCTACATATCCACCACTTTTAAACTACTATAAAGAATGTTCTCACAAAGTATTAAGGCTGTCGAATCATGGACATCTTGCATTTTGGAAATCAGGATTGTATGCAGTTCACAAATGGAACTATTTCGTAAACACAGATTCTGATGTGGTTCCGGTTAACGAATGTCCGACAACATTTATTGAGCACTTCAAGAGTATTCTTGACGCGTATTATTCGCTGGATAAAATTGGATTTGGAATAAAGATTGATGATTTGCCGGATAGTTTTGATTTGCGTGACCAGATTATAAACTATGAGAATCAATATTGGAAGAAGAAAATTAAACCGAACCTATATGATGCTCCCATCGATACCACTTTTGCCCTGTATAAGCCATTGACCGGCCTTAAAAATGACCATGCATACCTTCAAAAAGCGTTTCGAACAGGGCCACCCTATGTTGTCCGGCATTTGCCCTGGTATATCAATTCAAGAAGTCTAACAGAAGAGGAGAGATTTTATGTCGCTTCATGCAATACATCTTCAAGCTTAGGTCAGCACCAAAGGGGTGTTGGTACGGTTTACTGATAATTATTTTTCTACTGTAGCTCGTTTTCCTATAATTGGTTTTTTAATGTTAAATACTGGACTATTAGATCGGGCCATTGCCATAATTGATGGTGTTAAATACAAAGCCATTAATTATCATCCCAAAAAATACGTTCGTCCAGATCGATTGATAAACCCGACTGCAAAGGCGTGGGTTGGACTGGAGAGTATTCTATCTGATATCATTGAATTTAGTAAAATTGAAACAAAGAGTGCGCTGGAATTTGGGGTTGAATATGGTTATTCCACAGCAGCTATTGCCAATTATTTTGATTCGGTAGTTGGCGTTGATACGTTTACAGGCGATCCTCATGCTGGGTACCATGGCAATATTCTTGAAAAGACAAGAAATAATTTAATGGGTTTCCCAAATATTAAACTGGTAAAATCAGATTATAAGGATTACATACTTGAAAATACAGATCGCTTTGACCTGGTGCATGTGGATATCATTCACACCTACGAAGATACTTTTCAATGTGGGTTATGGGCTGCACAGCACTCTACAGTAACACTCTTTCATGATACTCAAAGCTATAAAGAGGTAAAACAGGCAGTATCCGATATTGCAAAAAAACAGCCAAGAAATTTTACAACTATAGAAAATTCAATGGGCTTGGGATTTTACTTTGAAGTTTGAGTAATGGCTACTCCGATAGTTTCAGTGGTAATACCTAATTTCAATCACGGCCCGTACCTTGTACAGCGAATTGAAAGTGTACTGGATCAAACGTTTCAGGACATTGAGGTTATCCTCTTGGACGATTGCTCTACCGACAAAAGCCGTGAACTCTTAGAGCAGTTTCGAAGTCATCCCAAGGTGCGTGAAGTTGTTTATAATTCCCACAACTCAGGATCAGCCTTTAAGCAATGGCAAAAAGGACTCACGTTATCTAATGGAGAATGGATATGGTTTGCTGAAAGTGATGATTATGCTGATTTGCAATTTTTAGAAAAGATGATAAATGCGATTGGAGATCAGGAGGGTATTGGCCTGGCTTATTGTGACTCACGGATTGTGGAGGGAGACAAATTGACGCATGAAGTATTTCGAGAAATCAAGAATAAAAGATTTCAAACGGAAAGATGGAGCTCTACTTATCGAAATTCAGGAGGAAAAGAAATCGAGGATTATTTATTGCCTGGCGGAACGATCAATAATTCAAGTGCTGTGTTATTTAATCGCAAAATTTTTCAACAGGTTAATCCCTTTGATTTAAACCTAAACTACATCGGTGATAAATATGCATTTATAAAGGTACTTTCGGTTTCAGATGTGTTATATGTACCTGAAGCACTGAATTTTTATAGAAACCCTTTCCGATCGCTAAGCCATAAACGTTTTATTTACTACTTCTACGAGCAATTCTTAATTTTTGATTGGGTATTGAGAAATCTGAAAATTTCAGATACAAAGTCATTTTATCGGGGGTTTCATGAGAATACAAAAGATTCCATCTTTACGGGATGGACCAAAACTAAATTTCGATTATACCTAAGTTTACTTAGAACTAACCCTGCTTTGCTATTGCGAAGTATTTCTACTAACACAATTCAAAACTTTCTAAATAGAATATCATAAGGCAGGTTGAACACTACGAATAAAAGCAATTGATTAAGATATTGAATTTTCTGGATAGGAGAGGTTTTAGGGGACTTCTCAATTTAATGAGTCGAATGGCTTATCGAATGAAAGGATATGGGCCGGTTCAGGCGATTTATCATTCTGAATTTAGAGCGTACGAGTATAAGGTGGGCGGAATTGTCTATTTAAGTTTAGGGCCAGGTTGGGCTTACCATCGTCAATATCTTCAAGATCTTTTGGTAGCTACATATAACTTTTATTATTTACCCGTTGCCGGAGATTGTGTAGTTGATATTGGTGCAGGTTTGGGAGAAGAGACTTCTGTTTATGCTGTACTGGTAGGAGAAAAAGGAGTCGTGCATTCTTTGGAAGCGAATCCGGTAACTTTTGGTGGGCTTCAATATTTGTGTGAACAGAACAATTACCGGTGGGTACATCCTCATCAGAAGGCAATTTATAGAACGAACAGCACCGTTCATATAGAAGACGACTCCGAGAATTATTTGATCAACACCATAACTGAAAATCCAACAGGCACACATGGTTATCAGGTACAAGCCATCACTCTTGATACTCTTGTTGAAGAAAGCAACATTCATCGAATTGATTTTATGAAGTCGAATGTGGAGGGAGCAGAACAATTTTTAATTGAAGGAATGGAAAAATCAATTAAGATTATAAAACATGTTTGTATTTCGTGTCATGATTTCAGACACATTTATCATCAGCATGGAGAATTTTATCTGACTAAAGAAAGAGTGATTATGTTCTTAGAGGATAATGGATTTGAAGTTGTAAACCGTAATACGGGAAATCGGGTAATTGATGACTATGTTTATGGGCGCAATAGGTCTATAGTGTAATCATGTCTCGCATTCTTTTTTACTCACCTTTCAATCAACGCTCGCGCGATACAGAATCGTTGATGATTGCTTTCCATAATAAAGGGCACAAAGTTGTTTCATTGAGTCAGCAAGAAGGTCATCTGATTAATGAATTCCTGATGAGCAAAGGAATCGAAGCCTATTCGCATATCGTAAAGGGAAACCGGGTGGGAGGATTTTATTTTCTGAAGCACCTTTTTTTCTTCATCCGGTTTTGCTGGAAGAGAAATATTCAGGTAGTGTACAGTCACCTTGAACCGGCAAATTTTGTAGCCTCTATAGGGCAGTATTTTATCAGAGGAAATACTTATTTGTGCAGACACCATATTGACGAAGGTCAATTTTATCAATTTGAAAAGGATTTGTATTATCGGATTACGTATCGGTTAGCAAAAAAAAATTATTGTCGTTTCCAGTCAGGGTAAAAAATACATGATTGAGCGAGAAAAGATTTCTCCTCAAAAAATCATTCACATAAATCTGGCCTATGACTTTAGTTTATATGACAAGCCAAACCAGGAGGAGGTAGATAGATTAAGAAATCAGTACACTGCTGATGTTATCCTGCTTTGCATTACCAGGTTGGTTCCGCACAAACGTCCTGAAATGGCCGTAATGACAGTTAAGAAATTGAAAGAAATGGGGCTTACCACAAAGCTTATTGTGCTGGGCAAGGGCATTTTGATGGATTCATTAATTGCCCAAGCTCAGGAATTGAATTTGACAGACTGTATAATTTTTCCCGGATATGTAAATAATGTACTGGACTATATGGCTGCTGCCGATTTCTTATTGCATCCATCTGTATCTGAATCCAGTTGTGTTGTAGTAAAGGAAGCGGGCCTTGTTCAGTTACCGGTTATTGTAAATAAAGGTGTAGGAGACTTTGATGAAGTAATTATTCACGAGAGAAATGGGTTCTTAGTTAATTCGGATATGTTTGCAGAGGAGGCTGCTCAGGTCATTTTTAAAAAATATCTTAGAAAATCTGAGCTGGCAGATATTGGAAAAAGGCTTGAAGAATCTGTTCGTGAACGTTTTAGTATAACGAATATTGCAGAAGAGTATAACGCATTGAACGGTCATGTCATCTGAATCTCCACTGTTCTCTATAATAATCCCCACCTATAACAGAGCGCACCTGATTTCAAAAACACTTGAATCAGTTATGCAACAAAAATTTAAGAACTATGAAGTACTAATAGTAGATGATGGAAGCACGGATGATACAGAAACAGTAATCGGCCGGTATACAGACGAGCGAATACGATACTTTAAAAATTCCAATATGGAGCGTGGCGCCTCCCGAAATTTTGGGGCAGCTCAGTCAAAAGGCAGTTACTTGAATTTTTTTGATTCCGATGACCTTATGTATCAAAATCACCTGACGGAAGCTGCCCGGATAATTACAGACGATAGCAGTCCCGAATTTTTCCATTTAGGGTATGAAATCGTGACGGAAGACGGCAGGATAGTCACCAAAGTAAATAACTTTTCGAACGACATGGTTGATCAACTGCTTTTTGACAACCGATTGAGTTGTAATGGTGTATTTCTTCGAAAAGAAATTGCCATGAATTTTCCATTCAGTGAAAATCGTGCGTTGTCTTCTTCAGAAGACTGGGAGCTTTGGATTCGATTAATTTGCAGATACCCCCTTCATATTTCAAATACAATCACCAGCGCGGTAGTAAGTCACGATCAGCGGAGTTTATATGAAATTTCTGTTGAGAAATTAATCAATAGAGACGAGGTTTTAATAGCAAACCTGAAGCAAGACCCGGTGGTTACTAAGCGGTATGGAAGATTATTCAATCGTTTTATGGCAGAACGGTATACATTTTTTATGTTGCGGTGGTCAGAGCGCAAGCAATATCGGGAAGTTCTCTATTGGGCGAAGAGATCTTTTCAGGTGTACCCATTCACTATGTTTAGTAAAAGGTATTTGGCTTCTTTGAGAAATTTATTTTAAGATGAGTAGGATTCTGGTAACCGGGGCAGCGGGCAATATTGGTGGGGCATTGGTGAGCAGGTTGATTTCTTATCCGGAATATTTTGTTGTTGGTGTCGATAATTTTTTAACCGGTAACTCGGATAACCTTCCCCCTAAAGATCATTCCAATTTTTTATTTGTTGAAACGGATGTCAATGATTTTGATGAGATTAATGATGTAATGACTCAGCATCAATTTGACTATGTTTTCCATTACGCTGCTGTAGTTGGTGTTCAGCGTACGCTGTCCAATCCCATTGGGGTCCTTAATGATATACAAGGAATAAAAAATTTGCTGAGCCTTTCGAGAGCCACAGGGGTAAAGCGATTTTTTTATTCCTCCTCTTCTGAAGTCTATGGGGAACCCGTGGAATTCCCGCAAAATGAGGATACCACCCCGTTGAACAGCCGGCTTCCCTATGCAGTGGTTAAAAATGTAGGCGAGGCATTTTTGAAATCCTACCACAAGGAATATAACCTTCCTTTTACCATTTTCCGATTTTTTAACACTTACGGACCGCGACAGAGTGAAGACTTTGTTATTACCCGATTTATGAATCAGGCATTGCAGGGAAATCCAATTACCATCTACGGATCGGGCCTTCAGACTCGCACGTTTTGCTACATCGATGATAACATTGACACGACTCTTATCTGCTTGCAAAAAGAATTATTTCAAAATGAAGTTTTAAATGTTGGAAATGATGATGAGTATACAATTCATGATCTCGCCAAAAAGTTATCCAGATAACTAAATCCAGATCTGAGATCAAATTCCTGCCTGCGCTAACAGAAGGCGACATGACCCGAAGAAAGCCTGACATTTCAAAAATGAAGATGGCTTTAGGCCGACCACTGGTTTCTCTTGAAGAGGGACTTAAAAAAACATTGTCAGGTCGGTATTAGATATATTAGTGACTTGAAAATTTTAAAGCGTGCGCTGAAAGGGATATTTCCAACGCCTTTGTTAAAGAAAGGTTTTTTGGTTTGGAATAAAATAAAAATTCAAACCATTGATAAGTTTCTTTTTCCGGAATACAGAATCAATCGGAATCAGTTTTTGATCTTCCGGGAAGACTATCCCTACCGTAAAGCCGGGATAAAAGTTAACACCATGCCGGATGGTGATGAGAAAGTATTTATGAAAGCCTGGGACAACTGGACTCAGGAGGAGTTTTTGTTGTTTTTTTCTGAACCCTGTTGGATTGAACCGGATTTTGGCTGGGCCATCGTTCAGCCCAATAGAATTGTATACTATTCTCTGGGTGTGAGCCGCACCTGGTTTCAGCGAAAACCAAATCTTTTAAAATTTCTAAGAAGAAAGAATATCATCAAACTCAAAATGGCGATCTCTCTCAGGGATTCGGGCGAAGAAAATTATTTTCATTTTTACAATGACGTCTTATCCAAGCTCTTTTTTCTTCAGCATCATGGAGTTGATGTTAAGGTTCATCCTGTCATTGTCAAAAAAAAATTATGGGATAAAGAATACTTCCAGTATTTCCGCGAACACGTGCCTCTCCTGAAATCCCTTCACTGGATTATTCAGGACGAGCAGTACATCCAATGTGATTCGGTGTATTTCTGTAAGCCTTTAACTCATCGGTTAGACCTTTGGAATGATATTCTTAAATTCTTTCCGGCCATCTCGTCAACCCACTCGTATGATAGAATATTTCTGACACGCCAAAAAGGTCGTTTACGTTTTCTTGAAAACATGAATGAAATAGAAACAGTATGCAGGGCACACCGGCTCGTTGTACTTGACACCGATGAACTTAATTTGGAAGAACAAGTCAAAGCTTTCGCAAATGCAAAATTGATTGTTGGGATTCATGGAGCGGGGCTTACCAACATTGTTTTTTGTCGAAATGCTTGCACGGTTTTAGAACTGTTTCCACCACCGGAGTATGATTATTTGCCCTATCACTACATGATGCTGGCTATTATGAGAGGCAATGTCTATCGAGCGATGATCGGAGAACCGGGCCATAAAAAATATTCAGGAGGTTTTTGTATCTCACCTGAAAAACTTAGCCGGGAATTGAGCAACATTGTTGTTTAAATTGACATTTTTAACCAGGAGGGTATCCTAAGAACAGTTTAACCCTATTAGAATGTGTGGCATTGCAGGGTATTACAATTCAAAACTCAATCAGGATCAGATCCGTCAGATCATTGCTTCACTAAAGCACCGCGGACCGGATGCTGATGGTTTTTTTGTTGATGACCAGGTTGGTCTGTTTCATACCCGTTTATCTGTTTTAGAGCTCACTGAATTAGGGTCACAGCCCTATCAGTTTAATGACCTTACCCTCGTATACAATGGAGAAGTATACAATTATAAAGAGGTCAGGCAAAAACTTAAATCAAAAGGCTATACGTTTCAGTCCAATTCAGATACGGAAGTTATTATCAAGGCTTTTGACTGCTGGCGGGAAAATTGTGTATTACATTTTGTAGGGATGTTCGCCTTTGCCCTGTACGAAAAATCAACTCATACTTTGTGGCTGTTTCGCGATCGGGTTGGGGTAAAACCACTTTATTATACCCAACAAAACAATTCCCTGTTTTTTGCCAGTGAACTTAAAGCCCTCATCCATTTCAATCCGCAATCTTCGGTTAGTCAATCGGCCGTATTTGATTTTTTCAGATTTGGGTTCATTGGAGGATCTCAATCGATTTATGAATCGGTGTATAAACTTGAAGCCGGATGTTTTATAAAAATCAGCGAGGCTGGGTTAAAGAAAAAACGATATTGGGATTTGCCGTTGGATATCAATCATTCCAAAACGGAGAAACAATGGGTTGAGGAGCTTGAAGAATCTATGATATCAGCATTTTCATTTCGCATGATATCCGATGTGCCGGTTGGAGTTTTCTTAAGCGGAGGAATGGACAGCTCACTTTTATCGGCTGTACTGAAAAAGCATTATGGGCCAATCCACAGTTTCACGATCGGCTTTGAAGAACCGGAATTCGATGAGTCAGCGTATGCCCGCCAGGTTGCTGGCTACCTGAATATTCAGCACACAGAGAAGACACTTCAGCTTTTGGAAGCGAGAAGTATTTTAAATGATTTCTATTCTATTTATGATGAACCCTTTTCTGACACATCAGGCATTCCCACCTATGCTGTTACTCAACTTGCTAAAGAAAAAGGTATCAAGGTGGTATTGTCGGCTGATGGCGGAGATGAATTATTCGGGGGCTATCCTCATTACAGACGAACGAAAAAATTATTTGAAACATTCTCACGACTTCCCGCGGGTTTACGAAATAAAATTGGTCGCTTTTCTGGTTTCGCTATTCCTGATCTAATCAGGGAGAATATCTATTCCTTTAATGTTGAACACCGGCTGGCTGTTGTTGAAGAATTGATGTCAGTAGGAGATTCAGCGTCTTTTTTCGAAACGATGGTTGCCAATCAAACCAAAGATGAAATAAGGAAGCTTTTCATTGATCCGCCTGCAAAGGAAGCATCAACCCTTTCAAAGGCTCCGCTCTCCATTGAAAAAATGATGGAATGGGATTTTCGAAATTTTCTCCCCGATGATTTAATGGTCAAGATTGATCGCGCTACCATGTTTCATGGTGTTGAATGCCGTGAACCTTTTCTGGATCACCGGTTGGTTGAGATGGCAATGCAAATTCCAGTTTCCTTGAGAATGAAAGGAGGACAGGAGAAGTATCTCGAAAAAAAGATTTTGGAAAGTATTTACCAAAGCATTTTTTGTAAGGAAAAAAGAATGGGCTTTAGTATTCCCATTTTTAAATGGTTTCGGAAAGACATGGATAATTTGTTTAGCCAGCACTTTACCGATGAAAGACTCAGAGAGGTTCCTTTTTTGAATGCCATGGAAGTAAAAAGAGAATATAAAAAGTATCAGTACTATAAATCCAGAAACCGCGATTACAACATGGAGAAGATGTGGCGTTTGCTCAGTTTCATGCTTTGGTGGGATTCATACAGAAGATCATGAAGGGTAAGAACATCATGCTGATTATTCCTGAGTTGAGCTTGGGGGGCGCGGCCAAATCAATGGCGAATCTGAGCCGGTTGCTCGCCAAGCAGCATAACATCTGGGTCGTGATCTTTAATAGGGAAGCAAGAATTGATTACAATATTTCAGGGGAAATTATCGATCTGGGTGTTCGGAGCGGAAAGAGATTCATCAATAAGGGTCTGGCTTTCATTAACCGGGTTGTGCGCCTGAAAAGGTTGAAGCGAAAACTAAATATAGATGTGTCCATAAGTTTTTAGAGGGTGCTGACTACATAAACATCTTATCTGGGAGTTCGGATAAAATCATTCTTAGTTTGAGGGGTTCAAAGAAATTTGATCAAAACATCCGTGGCAGGTTTTATTGGCTGCGAATGAAAGTTATGATACCCATGCTCTATCGAAAGGCGGATGAGATTGTCACCGTTAATAAGGGAATAGCCCGTGAACTACGCAATTATTTTGGAGTTAAATCAGTTGGTATTCGATGCATTCCAAATTTTTATAATATCCGGGAAATTGAGGCTCTTTCAAAAGAAGAAAAGAGTGATCGAGAAAAAATGCTTTATGCCGATCCCATTTTAATCATTACTGGAAGGTTGGCGCTTGAAAAGGGAATTGAAGGACTCCTTAACGTTTTTAATGAGCTTAAGAGGAGCAGGCTGAATTTGCGCATGGTCATTGTTGGGGAAGGTCCTGAACAATTAACTATTGAGCGCTTTTGTAAGAATCAAAATTTGAAATTCCAAAATGGTTTCGACTTTCATAGGTTGCCTGATATTGTTTTGGTGAATTTTCAAACGAATGTTTACAAGTACCTGAAGGGATCTACGCTTTTTTTAATGAATTCTGCATCAGAAGGCTTCCCAAATGGATTGGTAGAGGCCATGATCTGTGGCGTTCCGGTTCTTTCATCCGACTGTCCATACGGCCCGCGGGAGATTTTTGAAGCGGATACCTCAGAAAATTTTCAGTATCCCGTTTACACAGAAACAGGCGTTTTACTGCCCAATGCAGATTCTGACAAAAACATTCAGCTGTGGAAAACCGTAATTGAGAAGTTGCTTGTCAATCAGAGTCAACGTGAAACGATGATTTCAGCGGCACGATTAAGTATGAAGAAGTATGATCAGGAAATAATAAGTAAGCAATGGCTGAGCCTTGTAGAAGCTTGAAACCCCGCATCCTGGTACTCGAA
>JAAUQD010000079.1 GCA_012032815.1 Flammeovirgaceae bacterium | reverse complement strand
ATTCATTCACGCTTATAGATTAATTAATTCTTTCAGCATCATCCAAGGTCCAGGGTTTGATCAAATTCTTGAGATCAACTGGTTTTTCAATTTTTTTTACCAACTCCCTTTTAGCTTCCTTCGAATATTTAGGATAACGGTTCATCGCAAATTCCATTCGCTGCTGTTCACTTAGGCCATCTAACGTCAGGTAATATGTCCCTTCTCCTTCCCTGCCTTTAATGATTTTGTACGTGCCTGTTATCTTAACATTATTCTGAATTTCAAATTCTTTTATGTAGTCAACAATATGATTCTCATGTTGTAGATCCCTTGGGCAGCAAACCGATCCATACGTTTCAGTCCATCGTATCATGATCTTACCCGTTGAACTTGCATCGGGTACGGATTTGCAAGTAATGAAAAGGAATAATGGAGCTGCAGCTATAAATATCCGCATTAGCTTAGTTTATAACTCCTGTAACCAAACAAAGAGATTGAACCCAGAATTGTCACCAAAAAAATCGCTAAAGAATAGGTACCCAATCCGCTTAATTTCCCGATACTTACTTGGATAGTTGCGTATGTGAGATACAAAAAATTAATAGTGATGACGGTCTTTATCGTTCTGATCATCAGGATTGCATTTCTATACTGACGCTCTCCATTTTCTTTGGTAATGTCAATCAGGTAGTTGAACTTGTGCGGATAGTTTTGCAAAATGGTTAGTAAAATATATAGACCAAGAGCACATGCAACTACTATCCAAAGAACAGCTTTATCACTATATCCGTCTGGTTCTCCTAAAGCGTTAAAGTGGATCGGTATGATTTCAGGCAGATTCTGATAATTAATTAGAGAAATGGTTATCATGGAAATGACACCGGCCAATCCGATGATTTCCAGACCCCAATCCAGACGCGTTAGTTCAATTTTCATTTTAGGCCTGCTCACGATTACCCGCAATATTTTTCCAACAGGTCTTTCTCTATTTTTTTTGCCTTTTCAGAATTTCCAAAAAATCTAAATGCCTTTTCCAATATGGAAAATAAACCCACAAAATAGCCCTCACCCATGTTCATCAAGATTCCATTGTGAACTGGATTTTTAGGCATTCCATTAGACCCTGCTTTCCCATCCCGGGCTAGTCCAAAGGCAATTCGTAAAACGTTTTCAAAACCCTCACTGGCCGGACGCAATTCAACAGTAAACCGCACCGGTTTCCCTGAGGTGTTGTAGAATCGATGATTCGTATTTAGTGGCGCTGTGGCAGTTTCTCCCGGCTGGAGTTTCGTTTTCTTTTCCCAACCTGGATACTTAACTCACCTTCAAGAACAGAAAAAGTTTCAGAAAACCGTTTGTGGTAGTGCAATGGATTTCCACCTTTTGGTCCAATTGTTACTTCAAGTAAAGTGACCACTCCATTACTTTGTTTGGAGGTTGCGAGAAATGTAACCTCTTCGCCAATTACAGGATTGACTATCCTATCCATTCTGTTTCAGACATTGTAACCGAAATTAAACAAAGATTCATGCAACAAAAAAACCGCCCTTTTTAAGAGCGGTTTTTCATCAACCTATCATCAATCAAACTTAATTTTTTGAAACACCCGGCTCACGCTTCAGGTATTCTTCATATAGCTGGGTATGACGGCTCACCATTGGCATTTTCCAACCGTCAATAAAAACCTCTTTGACCTGGGTTTTGGTTTCAAAAGGATCGCCATCACAAATAAATAATGTGGCGCTCTTTCCCACCTCAATAGAACCCAGTTTATCATTAACTCCAAATATTTCTGCAGGCACAATGGTGATTGCTTTCAAAGCATCTTCTTTGTCCATTCCATACGTTACCGCAAAGCCGGCATGGTAAGGTAGATTTCTCACGTTTTGTGTTTCATTTGTACGTATAGCTACTGTCACTCCCGCTTTTTTCATCATACCGGCATTCGCATAGGCCTGATCATAACGGTCATACTCACGGGTAGGAATGGCAATGATGGGTCCGGTGATGACTGGAATTTTTGCTTTTGCAATCTGATCAGCAACGCGCCATCCTTCAGACACGCCTGTGAGAATCACCTTCTTTACTTTGTTGTCCTTCACCCACTTCAGTACCGAGGTGATGTCCTTAGATGGATTGACCTCAATCATCAATGACATCTCACCACGAACTACCGGCATCAATGCCTGCATCTCAGGGTAATAGGTCACGCCCTTTCCTTTTGTTGCGGAATCAAGTTTATGGTAGGCAACGGCTTTCGCCCATACATCATTAAGTTGCGTCAATGTTTTTTCTGCCGCCTTTTTTATTTCATCATCAGATCTGCGGTCGAAGAAACCCCTTCGTCCTGTGTTAGGCCAGTTGAGTACAACACCCTCAAAGCCGGCATACATCTGTTGCGGAGTGTATCCGTGAAGTTGAATCAGAGCGGCAGTTCCCGGAAATAATCCACCATCGGGATTGGTAATCACCGTAGTCACTCCGCTTACTCGTGTTACAGGAATGATCGTTGCACCTGGGTTAACTGCAGTGAGCGCTTTCATTTGAGGAATCACCTGGCCGGTTTCACGAACATCGCTGGCCTGATCGATCTGTCCGATCTCAACAAGTCCTACTACGGTACCTCCGTCTATGAAACCCGGATAAATTTTTAGTCCGTTGCAATTGATAACTTCTGCACCCTGAGGCACCTGAATGTTTGTACCTACGGCTGTGATCTTGCCATCCGCAATAACCACCGTTCCGTTATTAATCGTTCCTTTGGTTATCGTTTCAATGGTAGCATTGGTTAATGCAAACGTTCCTTTTTTAGCTTTGGGCATTTGCGCCACCACCGTGGAGGCACTTACCATTATTCCCAGTATTAGTATTTGAATTCTTTTTGTCATGACCAATTAATTTTTAATTCCGAAAAGAAAATCACTCATATCCTCTGTGCCCTGCATGCAGTTTTCATGTCCTGAATCCGAAACGAAAACGGTTACATCGATTGTCTCCCGAGGATCGGCCATTAACCTTTTGTCTGCCGGATCTTTTTCTCTGTCAAAACGAACTACGCCATCAACAATGGTAGTCATAGGAACACCATAAATGGAAAGTGGGTGGTTTTTGAAAATAGCAATATCTCCATCCTTACCGACTTCAATAGAACCCACACGACTATCGATACCCAACTGCTTGGCCGAATTGATGGTGATCAGTGATAGGGCCTCATCGTCATTCAACCCACCATACTTTTGTGTTTTGGCAGCCTGATGATACAAGTGACGGATAAAGTCTCCTGAATCCGAATTTATAGTAGTTACCACACCATTGCGAACCAGAATGGCCGCATTGTACGGTGTAGAAAAATAAACCTCCAGTTTGTAAGCCCACCAATCAGCAAAGACTGAAGCGCCTGCGCCAAACGCAGCTAACTCTGGCGCTACCTTAAATCCTTCGTTTGTATGCTGAAACACAAGTTTCTTTACACCAAATTCTTTGCAAACCTGCAACAGCATATTTATTTCATCAGCGCGATACGCATGGCAATGGATAATAATATTGCCTTTCAGAATATCGGCCATTGTTTCAAGTCGTAAACTGTAAGCCGGAGGAGCACCCCGAAATCCTTTTGTGTTTTTAGCCTTATTGTAGGCATCCCATTTATCCATATACTCCTTCCCTTCAGAGAATGCTTTTCGAATTACAAACTCAACTCCCATACGGGATTGAGGTTGCAGATTTTTCCTTCTTCCACCACCTGTAGGATTTTCACCCAGGGCAAACTTAATGGTGCGAGGAGCGCCTTCCATTTTTAGAACCTCCGGATCATAAGTTCCATACCGGTGCTTAATGGTCTCACACTGACCACCAATTGAGTTGGCTGATCCGTGCATGGCATGAGAAGCAGTAACGCCTCCGGCAAGTGCGCGATAAATGCCAACCTGAAATGGATTTAGCGCATCTCCGGTCCACACTTCAGGAGTAATAGCATTCGTACCCTCATTAATCCCGTCAATTCCTAAATGAGAGTGGGCATCAATAATGCCTGGCATAACAAACCTGCCGGTAGCATCAATCGTGCTTACTCCGGATGGGGCAGAAATATTTTTTCCGATTTGTGAAATCTTGCCATCCTTAATCAGGACATCCGTATTTTCAAGAGTGCCTTTCGTAACTGTAAGAACAGTCCCGTTTTTAATAAGAACACTTCCTTTCTCTACCTGAGCAAACCCAATGTAGCCGGTGCAAAAGAGTATAAGTATTGTTAGTATCTTTTTCATTGTCTCTGTCATTTCAAATTAATTTTTAGGATTTTTTGTACCTGTAACCGGAAAGCTACCGAACCGGCCTGCTGTCATCGAACCTTCAAACGAATCTCCGGCAACAACTACTGTAAATTCAATTGGAAAGGAGTTTGAGCCCATGGTAACATCATAGGTTACCGTTAAGTTGTCTCCATCAAGAGAAATAGATTTTAGATCGGCTGTTGAATTTCCCATAGAGCTGGTAATCGTTCCGGAAAAATTGCCGGCACTTCCTTTAATCACCATCGTTCCTGTATTGCTGCCGTTTGGAGTTTCAGCGGTGTAGGCCCATGAACCTGCGATATCAACTTTTCCATCCGATTTCTTAGCTTCCCGAACATCCATTTTATAGTAAACACCATCAACAAACACGTACCTTACTTTAGCTTTCTCATCAAAATATGACTTATCGCTAATTACGAGATTTGCAGCTTTACCATTCTCCACTGTTCCCATCCTATCCGATAATCCAAGAAATGAAGCTGGTGTGGTAGTAAGGGCTGCAAGCGCAGCATCTTCACTCAATCCCGCAGCTATCATTCGCCTGATGCTCGCTTGAATTTCTTTTGCTTTTGCACTCAAACTTGAAAATCCAAAGGCCACGCCTCCCTTTTGAAAGTCACTGGCTTGTCCCACATACAAGGCGATGCTTTCAGCTTTACGCTTCTCCAACGCTTCTTTTTCTATATCAGCTGCGGTCTTTGGTTTTTCCGCTTTTTTATCATCTTTCTTATCATCCTTTTTTTCTTCTTTCTTTTCTTCAGGAAGATCAAGAGATAAAAACACTTTGGTATTGGCTGCTTTAATTTTAGAAATTACCGGCCAGCCTTCTTTTACATCGGCCAACATTAACGGGAAGCCAAGGTCATTCTTTAAAGTATATACTCTATGAACGTCAAGCACTTTTTCTGCTTTGAAAAGTACAGTTTGTTTCTGATCGATGACCGGGTAGAACGCTTCAAGAATGGGATCAGCTACTGGTCGTTCCAGCCCGCTCCGGTTTGACGCGTACATTGCCTCATACGATTTTGTCAATGATGCATTTCGGTAGAGATCGCGCCACTTGGCCATCACCCCCATAGTCGTAGAAGGATAGACCCCCCGTGCTGTACTCAATTCGGAATAAAAGGCTGAGTTTTTTACTATCACCATTTGATCAGCGGTACCTCCTCCAAGGCTGATTACAGCCGCTTGTCCTGGCAATAAGTTTCCGTAAGGAACAACCTGTGCCACTGTGAATCCAAGATTGCGCAACTCCTCAACCGATTTATCATCTGGCTTAAGCAGTGTGCGAACATCTACATTGGGTGTGACTCCTGCAGCCTCAGGTGTTGGATTCCCAGGATCCATATTGGTGCGATCACCCCGACTAGATTCTTCTTTAGGACGGGGAACACCCGCTCTTGAAAGGCCATCAATAAATCCGGCATAAACGTACATGGAGTCGGCCTTTATGACTACTGCCTCCGGAGGAATGGGAATACCCTTACCCACTCCAGTAATTATTCCATTTTTTATAACTACTGTCCCCATATCAATTTTTTTGCCTGGGGCCTGTACAATATTTACATTGGTAATGGCATAGGTTCGTGTTACAGGGGCGAGCTCTTTTTCATCCTGAGCCTGACTCCATATTAACATTGGCGCACATAACAACAGGCCTATGAATCCTATTGTCAGTCGATTTAGCGTTCGTTTCATCATTAGAATTTTGTTTTGAAGGGCTCAAATTATACAGAATTTGTAGGAGGAGTGTGACCTAATACAGGAAAGGCAAATTGGTTGGTTAGGAGGTTTGACCTTCTGCCCTCTCGTGTTTTTTGCGAAAATAATTTGTCAGGTAATAGACCACACTCAAGAAAAGAATAAATACAGCCATGGAGGAAAGTTCTTTTAAACTAAGGTGAGACAACAGCCAGACTACTACACCACATGCCATGATCGGTATTGTTATTCCACCCGGCAAAGTAAAAAGCCCCGGGTCAGGCTTTCCATTTACTATCCTGTTCTTTATTGTAGAAATACAAACCAACAGATAGACGATCAGAACCGAAGTGCTGGCAAATATTGCTAGTGTTTTAAAAGCACCGGTTACGGCCATCAAACAAGTAATGGTTGCAAATACAATTATCGACCAATAGGGTGTTTTAAACACAGGGTGAACCTTACCTAAAAAGAAAGGAAGTAATCTTTGACGCGCGGCACCAAAAAGTACGCGTGGCGAAGCCAATTGATCCCCACCAATAGTACCTGCCATAGACAGCACAGTCCCTATCAATAAAATAGTGATACCCACCGGCCCCAGTGCTCTGCTCGCAACTTCGATCAGCGGTGCATCCGTAAAGTCAGCTAATGCGGCACCAAGAACACCGGTTGCTACAGCCTGGATGGTGACATAAATAATCAGTATTCCCAACACGCCAAAAAATAATCCTCTGGGAATGGTATATGCCGGATTTTTTATTTCGCCACTATTTGACAAGGCTGAATCGATACCAATAAATGCGAAGAATAGTATAAGTGAGACTTCACCAAAATTTTCAGCTGAAGGCCATTCTTTAACCACCAGATTGGAACCATCAACCGTTATCCACCCTGCCAGCATTATTAATACCAACGGAATAAGTTTTGCTATGGTAATGATTTCAACAAAACGAACTCCTTGTTTTACACCGCGAACGTTGATATAAGCGAAAATTCCGAACAGGAGCACAATAAAGATCGTCCTATAGACAGGCTCAGAAAGAAATTTAAACCAAATGGCCAGTGTATTTACCAAAGCAATGGCTATAGCGGCATCAGCAGAAGAAGCAAAACCAACTACAATCAATAAGCTTGAAATGAAGCCCCAATATGGGCCAAGAACTGATTCTATGTAAGCAAAGCCTCCACCACTTGTTGTAATCTTACTTCCTAATTCAGCATAACAAAGAAGAGCCAGTAAAACGGTAGCCCCACAAATGAGATATGCATAGATCCCGGCAGGACCGGCATGCTGGGACACGATTGCCGGCAAAACAAAAATACCTGAACCAATAGTTAGATTAATCGAGTTGAGAGCGAGGGCTCTGACTCCTATTTCACGTTTTAAGCCCTCCTCTTTCAAAAAAATTATTGTTGCTGGAAGCTACAGTATTCCATTTCCGTTGTACCAATCGGTTGCCCGGGAGGCGCATCGATCAATGATTCGATCTTAAACTCCCCGGGATCTTCAACAAACTTCTGAAGTTGTGATAATGAATACTGATAGTGTGCCTTCCAATCCTCATTCGTTGTAGTCCTTATTTTAGTTTCGATCACTTTGGTCAGTTTATCTATTTCGAAAACAGCTATTGCCTTTACCTGCGCAGAAGCATTCTTATGTGTAGCAAGACTCAACAGGTGATTAAGAAAAGTAGTGTTCACTGTCATTTGTACGGCTCCTTCAAATCCATTTTGGGAATTGGACTTGTAGCTTACTGCGATTAGCCTGTCTATAATATTTTCTAGGCTGGGTAATTTGGCATCGCGACTATGGTACTCAAAAAGACGTGCTGCCCTTGCCGGATGCAACAGCAAACTGAAGGTTATGTCTGCCGCACTCTCCACAGCGGCAAGAGGATCGAATGTCAAGTCGGTTCTCCCTTGTATTAATTCCCTGTGTCTGTTGTATCCCAATGGGCGTGGCGGAATTTGCCGGATTAAGTTTTCCGGTAACGCCAGAGTCTTCGCATCGATGGTTTTCATGAGCGCCTCAAGTGCTTTTATCTGCTGTTGTGGGGAAATCATTTCGGTAGTTAACTGACCGTCTCCTTTGAGGGCATACCTGTAATTCAATCCTCCAATTATTTTTGCGGCTGCCTCCGTCTGATAGCGGTGAAAGAAATAAACAGGCACCAGCGCTTCTTCAATGGTACTCATCGGTGCACCGCTTTTTATGCTCTTCTCACCTAAATTTTTAAGCGCTACAGAACGTATCTCCAATACGCGCTCCAATTCATCCGAGGGATCGGCACCATTATCCCACAAGTGGGTAAAGGGATGAGCACTCCCCAATGGTCTTGCATCCTGATCCGACAGAAAAGTAAGCCCACTCTTCAATGTGTTTTTAATAATCGTATTTAACGCTTCGTCTTCATTTACACCATCAGGAAAATCCTGGTATCCATATAATATTGAAGCTTTATCAAAGGCTCCAATTTTTGTATCGTACGCATCGGATAAATCAATCTTTCCATCTTTAAGCTGAGCAAACGGATGAGGATAATCCATAACTGAAGCACGTCCTTCCGTACTAGACGAATAAGCATGAGCAAGACCGATGGTATGACCTACTTCATGAGCTGACAACTGGCGCAACCGCGCAATGGCCATCTGTTCCATCTCTTTCGAAACGGGTTTTCCTTCTTCATAGGGTGCTAACAAACCCTCAGCAATCAGAAAGTCCTGACGCACCCTTAACGATCCTAATGATACCTGCCCTTTTATAATTTCTCCGGTACGAGGATCAGAAATCGAAGCACCATATGACCAGCCACGGGTTGAACGATGTACCCATTGAATTAAATTATATCGTACATCCATCGGGTCGGCATCTTCCGGCAGCATTTGCACCTGAAACGCATCTTTATAGCCGGCAGCTTCAAATGCCTGATTCCACCAGCGAGCACCATCCAGCAATGCTGATCGCACGGGTTCAGGAACTCCGGGGTCCAGGTAATAAACAATAGGCTCGACCGCTTCACTAACTTGCGCAGAAGGATCTTTCTTTTCAAGCCGATGCCGATTAATGAATTTCTTTTCAATGGGTTCATTGATGGGGGTAGCGTAATCGTAAAATGACATTCCAAAAAAACCGGAGCGTGGATCGTACTTGCGTGGTTTGTAATTTGAGTCTGGTAATTGAATAAATGAATGGTGTTGACGCACGGTAACACTGGATGCAGTTGGTGTGACACTTCGGATGTAGCCGCCCGTAGGTTGTCCCATAAATGTTAATGTTGTTTCAAATTCTGAATTCTGGGGAAAGTTTTTAATTCGTGGAGAATAGAATGCGGATCGGGATTTATCCAAAGAATAATTTCCTTGCTGTGATCCCCTAAGCCGACCCACAACATCGTGTGCGTCCTGCATCAGAAAATCGGTGGCATCAACAAGGGCTTTTCCATTCTCCTCAGCAACAACGGAAAAACCCCATAGAACGGATTGCGCAAAGGCTTGTTCTACAGCACGTTGTTCTGCAGCATTATCACTCACTGCTCTGTACCTATAGTTTGGCTCAACGAGTAAAACCTTTGGGCCTCGTTTGTCAAACTTCACGACCCGATCATTTCCCAGCTGTCCGCGATCTAATCCTATGTCATTGGAACCAATTCCTGCCGCCAGTGAATTCACATATAAAATTCATTGTCAAATTTTTCAATCAGCAGAAACACTTTGTCCAACTTTTCATCAAAATAAAATTCAATGAAGCCCGGAAATTTTTTCATCCCGGCCACCTTGGCCTCTATCGAATTTTGTTTTGGTGGAGGCGGAGGAGGTGTTTCAGGCTGGTTTTGTTTTTTCCGTTGCGCATCCATTGGGGCTGCGCAAACAACAATAAGGGATAGGAGTATAATAAATCGTTTCATAAGTAATGTTTTCAGAACTCACCAAGCTAAGGAGGAATGGAAAGGAAAACAAAAAATAAAGGACAGGCGGAATGCCTGTCCTTTGAATTTTCAACAATTATTTTTTAGATCAACTTATCCTGGCTGGCGCGGGCAAGTGCTTCTGATTTGCTCCTGACCTGCAACTTCGCATAAATGTTCTTGATGTGCGTCTTGGCTGTCTCTTTGGAGATAAAAAGCTCTTCCGAAATCTGTGTGTAGGTTTTACCTTCAGATATCAGGGTTAGAATTTCAGTCTCCCGCTTAGTCAGTGGACTATTTGGGTTTACATGAAAATTATCAATCACCAACCTTGCAATTTTGCTGCTCATCGGTGCGCCTCCTTTTGTAATCTCATCCAATGCTGAAAGAAGCTCACGGTAATTTGCGCTTTTTGTGATGTACCCGGATGCTCCGGCTTTTAGCGCTTCAAATACAAGGTCGGAATCTTCGTACACAGTAACCATGATCACATCGCATCCATGATTCTTGTCCTTTATAATCTTTGTGCCCTGGATACCATTCATGCCACCGGGCAATTCGATATCCATCAATACGATGTCAGCTTTATCCTTGTTCAGATGCTTTATCGCATCTTCGCAATTTCCGTACGCATTAGCTACCATAAAATTAGGTGAGCTGTTTACAATGAGTGTAAAACTATTTCTTATTTCAGGATCGTCCTCAATGATTAAGACCCTTTTTTTTGTTTCGTCTGCCATGTTTTGTTTGATTTAGTTGTTGAAATAATAATCGAACTGTGGTGCCTCCTTTAGTGGCATCGCTTTCTATTGAATATGTACTTTGAATCCGTTTGGCGCGGGCACGCATATTTTTCAGTCCACTCACCCTTTCTAATGAATCCACTTCAAACCCTGCCCCATCATCGGTAAGTGTAAACTCAAAATGATCCTCCTTCTTTCGAAGTGAAAAATTTACATTCTTTGCCCCGGAATGATTGAATGCGTTGGTCATCGCTTCCTTGAAAATCAAATTGGCTTCGCGACTAAATCCATAAGGCACGGGTACTGAAGAATGCAGTTCATTGTGCGCTCTGAAATTTATTTTCTTTTCTTCAAAAAGTTTTTCACCAAAATCCCTGATGTGCAAAAAAAGTTTTGACAACTCATCATTGGATGGATCAATACTCCAGATAAAATCGCGTGTGCCTGTATAAAGGTATTTTGCGGAATCCTCCACTTTATCATAGAGCTCGAGGTTGATCCATTACCGCTTAGTTTAATCAAACTGACATAATTAATGATGCGTGTTAATTGATTTCCCATTTCATCGTGAAAATCCCGTGCAATTTCTTTACGCAATTTTTCCTGTTCTTTTTGTCGAATGTGTTCTACCTCAATAGCATTGCGTACCTTATACCGAATACGGATTAAAACCA
>JAAUQD010000078.1 GCA_012032815.1 Flammeovirgaceae bacterium | reverse complement strand
TTTGTCCTAGGTCAAAAGGTATTTAATTTCAATCTTTTAAGTTTTAAAAATAAGCCACCAAATCCAAATACTTTTTTCTGATATTCCTTCAACTCATTTTCTTTCTTGGCGAGATCATCCAGCCGTTCTTGCTTCATCTCCTCGGTCAGCAGCACTTGCTCAGCCTGAAACGCGTTGTACATTCCCTCAACCTTTTTTTGCATCTCCTCAATTTCTTTTTGCCAGGTAGCCGATAATCGATCAATCTCTTCTTGCGCTTTTGCATAGTCTGGCATTTTGGCAAGAATAAAATCCGAATCAATATATCCGAACTTCTGAGCTGACGCAAAATTCAGACCAGAAGCAAAAAACACGGCCAGAAGAATAAAAAGTCTCATACTAACGAATCTGCTGCCCAATGGTAAAATGAAACTGCGCACCTGATGGTTGAGTTGCAAACTTAACGGTATCAAATCCATAGCCCCAGTTTAAGCCTATCAGTCCAAATGCCGGCATAAACAACCGAACGCCAAACCCGGCAGATTTGTACAGGTTAAACGGATTAAAATCCTGATAATTGTCCCAGTTATTTCCGGCTTCGCCAAAAATAAAGCCATAAATAGTGGCTGTTTGCCCGACTATAGCAGGGTATCTTAATTCAAGCCCAAATTTGTTATATACAATACCTCCCTCAATCTGGTTAGTAGGAACCGTACCACGCAATGCATATAAAGGTGGAGTGATTTGATTGTTTGGATAGCCCCTTAGTCCTATAACTTCCTGACCCAGTACAAAAGAATTTACGCCACCAGCCAGGCCGTCACCTCCCATTATGAATCGTTCAAACGGCCCAATGCCCACTTGTTTTGTATAACTTCCAATAAAACCAAAGTGAGCTTTCGTTTCTAACACAAGACTTCTTCCTTCCGGCTTTGTACTTCCCATGATGCGCAGGTAAAATTTAGCATCGAACATCCACTTATGCATTTCCACCCAGTCATACCGGGTTTCGATGTCATTTGCATAACTGGGGTCTCTCCATAATGAATAGGGTGGAGTAAGTATAATACTTAGTGACAGCGTTGCTCCCGAAGTAGGATACATGGGATTGTCTATACTATTGCGGGCAATAGTAGTATTGAGATTGATATTGTTTGTCGTTCCCTGCGCTGGCAGTGCGGAAGAAGTAAAATAGTTGTTGTAGTTGTATTGTAAGAACGACAACGAATTAAGTAATGTGAAGTAGTTGTCCGGCCATTCAAGTCTTCTTCCAAGTCCAAGGGTTACTCCGTTTTGTTTCAGCGCAGAGTCATCAGAGAACTGAAAGTTTGAATCCGGAAATCTGGAAATAGAGCGATTAAGACTTACCGTAAATGAGTTTGGTTTCCTGCCACCCAACCAGGGCTCAGTAAACGAAAGCGAGTAGCTCTGAAAAGATCTTCCATTGGCCTGAGCCCGCAATGAAAGTCGTTGACCATCCCCAAACGGAAGAGGTTTCCATTTGCTCAAATCAAGGGAGTTACGTAGAGAAAAATTATTAAAAGAAATTCCTACAGTACCCACAAATCCAAAACTTCCGCCCCATCCACCAGAAAGCTCGATCTGATCATTGGATTGTTCTTCCAGTCCCCAATTTATATCCACCGTACCATCAGCAGGATTAGGTAAAACCTGTGGGTCTATTTTTGAGGATCAAAATATCCCATTTGGGATAGCATCTGCTGCGTACGTATTAAGTCTGATCGTCTGAATTTTTGACCCGGTACGGTATTGAGTTCACGTAATATAACATGATCATTTGTTCGGGTATTACCACTTACCGTAATCCGGTTTATCGTTGCCTGGTCGCCCTCAAATATTCTCATCTCCATATCAATGCTATCACCTTCTACCGCCACTTCCACCGGTGTAACTCTGAAAAATAAATAACCATCATCCATATAGAGCCCACTAATGTCTGCCCCCTTTGGATTAAATGTTGTTTTCTTGTCAATCAACTCGCGGTTATAGACATCCCCTTTGTTGATATCCAAAATCTTATTGAGCGTATTTGATGAGTAGAGGAAATTTCCAGTCCATGTTATGTTTCTGAAATAATACTTCCGGCCTTCAAAAACTTTTATATTGATATCTATACCTTCCTTATCAAACCTTGATATACTATCTGAAATAACCTCAGCATCTCTATAGCCTTGAGAGTTATAGTATTCAACAATCCTTTTTTTATCATCATCAAAATCAGACTGGATCAATTTTGATGAGGCAAAAACATTCGGTTTTATTTGATGGTTTAGAAACTCATATGTTTCCCGCCACGAAACCGGATAGCTATTCCCCATAAATGCAATTAACTTCTTGGGGCTCGAAACTTCATGAATAATTGTCCGATGCAAATTTATCCTTGGATGTTCTTTCGTTTTCTTAAGCTGGCCTTTTAAGCTTGGTGCAGTAACCTGATTGTTCCCATCAAATTTTATTTCATTAATTCTAACTTTCGATTGTAGGTCGATATCAATTCTTAACCTTATTCCTCCACGATTTAGTGTATCAACTTCCTTTAAACGTTTTAACCGTGGTGTTAAGGAACCCCTTCTTTCTAAAATACTTTAAAACCGAAAGTTCAGTGTTTCGGATCATGGCTTCGTTCACAATCTTACCGCGAGTAACCGTTAACTCTTCTTTAAGTGGTCCCTGCCTTGAGTTGGATATTCCAACAAAATAATAATCTGTAAGTCGGGCACGTTCGCTCAGCTCAATCATTAAGAAAATATTATCCCCTTCAATTTTCTCAATCTTAATAGTAACATCACCCACTAAACCGTGATTCCATAACTTTCGAATGGCGCCAGAAATTTGATCACCCGGCACCTTAATCTTATCTCCAACGCGCAACCCAGTGAGTGATATGATGGCGTTCTTATCCAGAATATTTAATCCGGTTATGTCAATTCCACCAAGATAATACTCAGCAGGATTTGCATAATTAAGATCGCTTGTGGGATTTGTTTCAACCGCACGGTCACGGCTCCTTCGAAACTGACTGAATCCATTTTCAGAAAACAACAAAACGAGAAAAAATATGATGAGTACTCGTATCACGATTTCACTTCCATTACTTTTCCAAATCTTCTTTCCCTATGTTGATATGCAATGATGGCATCGTATAAATCCTCTTTGCGGAAATCAGGCCATAAAGTTTGGGTGATATATATTTCGGTATACGCAATCTGCCACAATAAAAAATTACTAATTCTCAATTCGCCACTGGTACGAATGAGCAGTTCGGGATCTGGAATATTTGTTGTTGATAGATATTTGCTAAACGTGTGTTCATCCATTTCGATTTGCTGGCCTTTTTTAACATCACGGATTATGCCCTTAACCGCTTCAATGATTTCCCATCTGCCACTATAGCTTAATGCGAGTTGCAATGTAAGTCCAGAATTATTTTTTGTTTCCTCTATAGCTTCCATCAGGTTAATCCGGCATCGCTCCGGTAGCTGATTCATGTCACCAATAGTCAATAGCCTCACCTCATTTTCATGCAATCTCTGAATTTCTTTTTTCAGGGTGGCTACTAACAGTTCCATAAGACCATCTATTTCTTTTTTCGGTCTGCCCCAATTTTCGGTACTAAACGCATAAAGCGTAAGGTATTTGATACCCAGTTCCCCACAAGCTTCAGTAACCTCTCGCACTGCCTTAACCGCATTTTATGGCCAAAAATACGCTCCGCGCCCTTTTTTTTTGCCCACCGACCATTGCCATCCATTATGATAGCAATATGTTGAGGAAGGTTGTTGAAATCTATATTTTCCTTTTGTGTACTCACAGGGAGGCAAAAATAGCCTATTTTTATTTACTTGGTGTTCTTAAGATCCTCTTCCAAGATCAGCGATACGGATTGGTTGCACACGGAATATTATAGAGCGTCCTTGTGATGGTAAGCCCCAGAAAAAAGTAATTATCGTTATCGTATTTGTTTCCGTATTGATAATCTTTAAATGCCTGATCACCGTCTGAAACATTATCCAGATAATCAAAAAAAGTTTTTCGGATACCAACCTCAAGAGCGGCATACCACCTTGGGTTGATAACATATTTAAATCCTCCCCCAATCGGGATTGAAGGTTGAACATTGCTATAACTTTCAGGCTTGGATCCTGTACCTGAAATTCCAAAAAGTGCGAATCCTGAAAAGAGGTATGGAGTAAACCGCAATCTCCGTTTGTCATCTCTCCAATTCAGAAAATGATACTCCGCAACCATTGAGGCTTCCATCATAAATAAATTAAATGAACTTGCCCGGGCTGATGCGAAAGCATCAACAGGATTTTTAAAATCATCAGCTCCAATTTTTCCTGCTGTAACGCTGGTACGAAAACTAATAACCGTACTAATATTTGCTCTGTAGAAAACAGTAGCTGCCGGTTTTGAATTACCAAAATTATAGGTGCGAACAAGGTCACCAGTGTAATTGAACGTTCCAATTCCAAATCCAAATTCTGAACGCTGTTCAAGTTGTGAAATTGCCGGGGTAGAAATAAAGCAAAGCAAAATGCTTACGCTACTAAGAAACAACCGTAACTGAAAAATCATTTATCGGAACTTGGCCTTGTGGAATGTGGCTCCAAGAATATAGGTAAGTCGTACTGACGTTACCATGTAAATGTCACGATCACTTTTTGAGCCTCGAACATTATCCGGGTACTCGCTTCCATAACCACTTTGTACCGTGTAGGTATTGCCATCGCGTGTTGATGTATACGTGTGGGGGTTTGTTGGCATTCCAGCTATTTCATTCGTCCGGTACGACATGGACCTGGCCAGTTCATTGCTTCCAAATACTCCCAGATCAACGTAGTTTTGACTAACATCATCCAGGTAGTCAGTAAAAGTATATCTAAACGAAAGGTCGGCCCATAAATCCATAACTTCATTTATTCTAAAACGTGCACCCAGACCAAATGGTATAACTACTTGTACACTGCTGTACTTTTTTATTCCAAAATTTGCATCGGTATCTAACAATGTGGCATTTTGTCCTTCAGTACCAAGAGGTCTGAGATTTACCCATTCTCCTGCTTCGGCCAGCGGATTGCCGTTCAAATCCGTAGCAGGTGCTTTAGCTTGTGGATTATGATGAATTCCAGCTAATCCCAGAAAAGCATAAGGTGTCCATTTTACCCGGCTAATGTAGGTTGACTGATTTTCAAATAAATCAAAGACAGCAACTACGGAAAGCTCTTTAATATTATTTCGAAAACTCACATTTCTTAAGTACCTGGAGTTACTATTTTCATCAGTGGGGTCTGCTGAGTCCTGATCGGATCCTCGTAATGTACCGTACATAAACTGACCCTGTAATGTATACCGGGGGCCGAACCGATGAGCAAATGAAATTCCCATTGCTGGTCGGGTAAAACTAATGTCGGTACTCACTCGTTGCGGACGTGGAGCCAGATCCCCATAGTAATTCAAAGCATTGACGGAAACACCGATGGCATTGTAAATTTTATTTTTGCCAAATCCGGATTTCCGGCCACGGAAACTGGCTATCCTTTTGTTGTTCTTTTTGATATTCTTTCGATTTAATTGAGCCTCGGCTTCATCAGCACCAACCCAAACCACCGCCAGGATCAAAAACAAAACATACAGTTTTCTCATAATTCGGCACATTAGGCCAAAAATAGCAAATTTTAATTCCGAATATCCAGACCCCAATTGAGTTTCTGCCTCAGCGTGGCGAAATAGTCATAATCAGGAGTCTGTACCAGTTTCACTTTAAATGACTCTTTTTTGACTTTTAATTTCACTGACCCATCAATGGTTTCAAACCGGGAATCCAGAGATATCAAGAACTTTTTAATACGCCCTTCTACCCGAAAGGTAATCTCCGATGCATCAGAAAGTACAATAGGGCGAGCAGTCAACGTATGGGGACTAACCGGAGTAATAACAAAGCTCTCAGACTTTGGATATAGCAAGGGTCCGCCACAGCTTAGTGAATAGCCTGTTGAACCGGTTGGGGTTGATACAATTATTCCATCCGACCAGTATGAATTAAGGAGTTCGCCATCTACATATACATGTACCGTGATCATGGAAGAGGTATCCTTTTTCATTATCGTAAAATCGTTCAAGGCAAAATTCTGTCCTTTGAAAAGCTGCTGATCAGTTTCCAGCCGTAACACCGTCCTGGCCTCAATTTTGTAATTTCGATTAAAAAGATGCTCTAATGCATCGGAAGTGTTGGCCCTGCTGATGGTAGCCAAAAATCCTAATCGTCCTGTATTAATTCCCAAAATTGGAACTTCAGATCGCCCAACATAAGTAACCGATTCAAGCAAAGTACCATCACCACCAAGTGAGAGAAAAAAATCCAGATTTTTAACCTGGCCAGATGATGAGAATGTTTTGAATTTGAATTTCTTAAAAACAGGAGCTTTTAAGAATCGCTGAAATTTTTCTGAAACACTAAGCTGAACTTTGTGTTCTACCAATTGATCAAAGACCTCTTCCAGAAACCGAATTGATTCTCCTTTGATCTCCTTCCCATGAACCCCAATTCTCATAGTTAATGAAAGAGTTTAATGAATTGTTAAATATTCAGGTAACGCATTAACATGTCCAGCCTCTCTTTTTCATTCCCCTCCACTTCAGCAGTCTGGTATTTACCAATTACTTTATAGCTAAATCGATCAAGCGTAGCCACAATACGGGTCAGGTCAACCTGATTGATCTTGAGTGTTAATTTGATTTTACCCTTATCCATGGGATCCTCCACCATCGTGCTACCGATAATTTTGGCGTTGTTCTCCTCCACCAGGCGAGCAATTTCTGCCAACGAATAATCGATGAGGTCCATCGACAAAACCAAAATTCCACCCTGCATTTGAACTGCCGCAGTTTGCGCAAATGAGGTAAGCACATCCTGAACGGTAATCACACCCGCATACGCCCGGGCTTCATCCAATACTCCAACAATGTGAAGTTTGTTTTCGCTGGCCACCTTAAGTATATCGTAAAAGAATGTTTCTCCGCTCACGACACATTCTTTCCCGATCAGCTGAAAATCGGATAAGGGTTTCTCTATATCGTTTGACTCAAGTATAATTTCTTCAGAAATAAAACCAAGTAATTGTCCCTCGTGAACAACCGGTAAATGATTGCATCGGAATTCCTCCATCCAAACAATAGCCTTATGGGCATCATCTGTTATTTTAAGAGGGGGAATCATTGAATTAATCAGTTCTGTTGCAATCATATTGTTAGTTTAAAAAGTCTTCCACTAATACATTAAATTTTTCTGGATGTTCCATCATGGGCGCATGACAACATTTGTCGATAAAGCGCAATGTCGAATTCGGTATAAGCCGGTTAAACTCATGCGCAACAGGTGGTGGTGTGATCGTGTCATTTAACCCCCAAACCAAAAGTGTTGGTGCTTTAATCTTGTGCAAATCATCCGCCAGATTATTGCGTTGAGCCGATTTAGCGATAGCAACAATGCGCATACATTTCGGAATACTCTTCGTAGTTTCAAATACTTCATCAACCAATTCTTTTGAAGCCACTTTTGGATCGTAAAATGTGTACTCAACCCGTTCTTTCACGTAGTCATAACTGCCTCTTCTTGGGTATGAGCCCCCCATGGAATCTTCAAAAAGACCTGAGCTTCCGGTGAGAACCAATTTGTCTACTTTCTCCATGTTGTGCAATGTGTATAAGATGCCTACATGACCTCCGAGCGAATTGCCCATCAGAATCATATTATCCAACTTCATCATGCTTACAAACGACTCAACAAATTCTCGTAACCCATCCAGTCCGGCTTCCTTTATCGGCATCTCATAGATCGGCAACATGGGAATAACCACTCGGTACTTAGTGTAAAAACGACTTACCACATCGGTCCAATTGCTAAGTGCTCCGAACAACCCATGAAGTAACATTAACACCTGTCCTTTACCTTCATCCACATATTTAAAGCCATCTTTTTCCTTAATTTTTAAGTTCATTGCGATTTTTTCTGATTTATAGATAAGCAAAAAAATCCAAACCTTAGAATTGCCTGAATATTTCCCTGAAAAAAGGCACAAATTCAGCCAACCAGCCTGCCATATCAGGACCCAGATGAGCAATAAAGGGATAAAGGAAGGAGCCTTCTGTCCATTTCGCACCTGGTGCATATTTCATGGAATCCAGAATCCAAAAAACAATGCTCATCAGAAAGGCAAATTTGAAGCATCCAAGCAAGGCTCCCATGCTCTCATCAAGCCTCCCCAGAAATCCTTTTTCGATGGAGTTTCTAATCAACTTACCCAGCCAATTGACTCCAATAACTACTAAAATGAAGATGACGAAAAATGAAATGTATGGAAGAACGCTGGCATCGGCATTGAATTTCTGCTGAAGGATAACCATCCCCTCTCCCATAAACTTAAATCCCAGAAAAATAGCGAGGATGAACGCCAGCAATGAGACAACACCCATCAGGAATCCTTGTCGGTAACCACGAAAGGCACCATAGAATAAAACGATAGCTATGGCAATGTCAATTTTACTCACCGGTCAACATCCTTTTTACTATTTCAGAAATCATTTTTCCATCGGCCCGTCCTGCCAGTTTTTTGGTAGCCATGCCCATAACCTTTCCCAAATCCTGCGGTCCTTTGGCCCCTGCCTGATTGATGATATTTGATAATTCAGCTTCTACTTCTTTCTCCGAAAGTTGAGCAGGCAGATAACGATTGATGATCTCCAGTTCAAACAACTCTTTGCTTGCCAGATCTTCCCGATTTTCTTTTTGAAATATCTCGGCTGACTCTTTGCGCTGTTTCGCTGCTTTTACAAGAATTTTCATCTCGACATCTTCAGAAATCTCACCGCCAGCCCCCTTTTCTGTAGCCGCCAGGAGAATGAGCGATTTAATTCCCCGCAGTGCGAGGAGCTCCTCCTTTTTCTTTGCCAACATGGCTTGCTTAATATCGCTGTCGATTTGTTCCTTTAAACTCATTGTTATATTCTTTTGCTTGTAAATTTATCGTTTGATTACTGTTAATCGAAATTAAGATGGTTGAATCTTTTGTAGGATGACCCGCCTAAGTGTCAATATTAATAAAATCGCTACACTCAGGAACGCGCGGGGTGGCAATAACCCGGACGTGGTGAAAGCTGCTATTGATTGTGAGCGTTTTGGAGCGCAAGGAATTACAGTACATCCCCGGCCCGATGAGCGGCATATCCGCTATGCCGATGTCATATCACTGAAGGATATTGTCACCACCGAATTTAATATTGAAGGTTATCCGGATGAACGCTATATAGAACTGATTAAAAAAGTAAAGCCTGCCCAAAGTACATTAGTGCCGGATGCTCCTGAAGTTCTGACTTCAAATCAGGGTTGGGATACCATAAAACACGCATCACTACTCCATGACGTGATCAATGAACTTAAAAAGCAACACGTTCGTATTTCTCTGTTTGTAAATACTGATCTAAAAATGATCGATGGTGCCAAAAAAGTCGGAGCCGATAGGATTGAATTATATACCGAACCGTACGCATCAATGTACGCGGATGATCGTGACTCAGCTGTGAAACCTTTTGTTGAGGCAGCTCGTGTTGCCCGATCATTGGGGCTTGGTGTAAATGCCGGTCATGATTTAAGTCTTCAAAATCTAAAATTTCTAAAACAGTCCATTCCATGGATGGATGAGGTGTCCATTGGACATGCCTTGGTTTGTGATGCGCTGTATCTTGGATTGGAAAACGCAATCCAACTTTATTTAAGAGAGCTAAAATAAGTATTCTAGTATCTCCAGCTTTTTGTATCCGCTCCTTTTGGTGCGCTTTCTTTAATCCGTTCTAATATTCGTGGCAGGTACATTGAGTTGTATCGCAATCGGGAAATATAGTTTGGATTTTCCTGATCGCCATTCCAGCAATGCTCGGCACGGTCGCCATAGTCTACCTCCCCACCGTAAAAAGGATTATTTGTTTTGGAAAGGAAGTCTTCCATGAGATAGACTGCGTTATTCAGGTAGTAGTTATCCATATCACCACAGTAAATGTGAATTTTCCCTTTCAGCTTCGGACCCAGGGTAGCCCAGTCTCGTTCCAGAATATATCGAAGATCATAATTCTCTTTCCAGTACGCTGCGACTTCCGGGTTAATGTCACCTGTGACCTTATCAAAGATTCGTTTTGGATATCCATCCTCACCTTGCGGAGAATACACTGCCTCCCAAATGTCCCACTGCTGACCTGATCTGGATTTTGTTCCCAATGCAAGTTCATAATAATTTGATTCCTGCATGGTACTCTGTATCTGGCCCAAATAATCGCGGTGTGATGGAATCGGAACCTTTTTAAATGGACTGTCATAGAAGTAGGCGTTTTTGTCTTTATAAATATCCACCAGACAATACGCCCTGAAGTCGATTGGATCGGGGCAAGCGGCAAAACATCCATTGAATGAATCCGGATAGAAGACCTGGGCTGCAAGAGCTTCCCAGCCGCCTGTTGATCCTCCGTATGTAAATCGAGCCCAACCTTCCCCAATCCCACGAAACTGCTTTTCAATTTCAGGAATTAGTTCGGTCATGATGGCATCGCCATAAGGCCCAAGGTTGGCCGAGTTTACCGCATACGAATCATCATAGTATGGATTAGCATGTTGAATTTCTATTATCAGAAACCGAGGGAAATTTTTGCTTATCCACGTTTGATAAAAATTGTAGGCTTCCTGTTGCTGAATTTTATTGTACCCATAGATACCAAACCTGCTGCTATAGTCCGTTGTATCAAGATTAGGATCGGGTGGCTCTGTTCTAAATCCCCCAAAGTCACTTGGAAAGTGCCCGTGAAAAACCATCAACGGATATTTTGCTTCAGGGTGTTCATCAAATCCATCAGGCAATAGCACGTGTGCCCCTAAGTACATGGGACGACCCCAAAATTCGCTCAGCAACTGGCTCTGAATTTTAATGTGCTTTAAATATTTCGTTGAAGTCGGATCCTCAGTAGGCGGTATCATCTGATCCATTTCTAACTGAATCTTCTGATTACCCGATTCAATTTTTATTTTAACCGGTTTGCTAAAAATATTTCCGGGTTTACGATTCCATTGTTGTCCTTCGCCCTGATCAGGAGGTAGCTTCACCGTTTTTCCATTACTCAGATTGAACGTTTCGTATCGATTAATCAAAACCTGAATAAAATAATCGCCTGGCGGAATGTCACGAATATGTTGTATCGGGAATCCAAATTCGTTACCACCGATGCTAATCTTTTCATTGGGTTTCATTCCTTCCACATCCACGCCAAAAATCAATTGCGTGCTCAGGCCATCGTTGATTTGAAACCGCGGCT
>JAAUQD010000187.1 GCA_012032815.1 Flammeovirgaceae bacterium | reverse complement strand
CTTAAATCTATTATGACTTCAAAATTTTTCCTTTTGTTATCATCTTATCAATTTTGTTTTCTTCAAAAGGAAATACTTGGTAATGCAATCCGCGAAAAGTGCCTTTTTGTTTATTAAATGAAATATTACTTGAACAATTTGAAAATCTGAATCAATTTCTTCAAATTCTTTTTTATCCCAAGATCTGGCAAAAAATCCTCTCCCATCTCTTATTTTTCTTGGTTCAAGAACATATACTCCGTTAAGTTCAGTTTTCAGTAAAAATCATTAGAATATTTTCACCTCTGGAATTAGAACAACGAATTTCCCTCCCCACGTTTGTATGTATCCTATTTGTTCTATAACTTCATTTTTTAGATTCCATGGAATAATTAAAATATAATCTGGTTTTGCTTTTTGAATCTCACTTGGATCTTTTATTGGAATGTGAGTTCCTGGAAGAAATAATCCTTGTTTGTGTGGATTTTATCTACTGTGTAATTTATGACTTCATTACCTATATTACAATAATTTAGTAATGTATTTCCTTTGGCAGGTGCTCCATATCCAACAATAGTTTTATTTTCATTTTTTATACCTATAAAAAATTCACAAATCTGCTGTTTTAACAATTCGATTGTTTTTTGAAAATTACCGCGCCTGTGATACATCAGGGATATGTTGTGCGTTACTCTGATCATTCCCTTAAAATCATTTGAACGCTACAACACGTCATACGCTTTTTGGTAGTAGTGAAATGCTGAATCATAATAAGCCTGGTAGTAATGGGTTACGGCCAAATAGTGATAGCAATAGCCGATTACTAATGTATCTTTTGCCCTGAGTGCTCCCCGTAGTCCGATTCGAAAGTAATCTGACCCTTTAGCGTATAAACCATTGGCCCAATAATACTTCCCCATCATAAACTCTACCCGGTACTTACATTTTACGCAGTCTGAATTCTTTGCTTCGCTGTAAATTGATTTCGCTTTCTTAAACTCTTCAGGATAGTTTCCCCAGATTTTTCCTTCTGCTTTTACAATCCTCTCCTTCAATGCCAACGTATCGGTGGGAGGTTGTGAAAAAATCACGAGTGGGAGAAAAGAAAAAACCCCAAGCCAGGCCAGGACGATGTAAAAGGCTACTAACCGGGATGGCATTTTCGTGGTCGTGATTTTTAGAATGGCATTATAGTCATTTCAACGCATTCAAAAAATGATGAAATCAAAAACATTACATAATTGATATACTCAGAGTTACATGTGCATAATAAAAAAAGCCCCAAACCGGGGCTTTGCTTTGGGGTAGTTGACACTACATGTGCTTAATGACTTCGTCACCAAATTCAGAACACTTCAACAAAGTCGCTCCTTCCATTTGCCGATGAAAATCATAGGTTACGCGTTTTGCGCCTATTGCTCCTTCAAGACCCCTCACCACCAAATCGGCAGCTTCTTGCCAACCCATATACTCCAGCATCATTTCGCCAGAAAGAATTACTGAGCCCGGATTCACTTTATCCTGTCCGGCATACTTCGGAGCTGTACCGTGTGTAGCTTCAAATATGGCATAACCCGTTTGGTAGTTGATGTTGCCACCCGGTGCAATGCCAATACCGCCAACAATGGCAGCCAGTGCATCCGAAACATAATCACCATTCAGATTTAATGTGGCTATCACCGAATACTCATCAGGTCGCAATAATATCTGCTGGAGAAAAGCATCAGCAATCACATCTTTAACTACAATCTTATGCCCGTTCTTTTCGAATTGCTTCCATGGGCCTCCATCAAGGTCCTTTGCTCCATATTCTTTTTCCGCGAGCGCATATCCCCAATCGCGAAAAGCTCCTTCCGTGAATTTCATGATATTTCCTTTATGCACCAGGGTCACACTTGGTTTTTTGTGTGAGATAGCAAAATCCATCGCAGCCCGAACAAGTCGTTCAGTCCCTTCTTTTGACACCGGCTTAATCCCCAACCCTGACGTTTCGGGGAAACGTATTTTACCAAAGTGTTTAGGAAAATTATCTTTGAGCAGCTGCCTGAATTTTTTATTGTCATCCTTGCCTTCTTCAAACTCAATGCCCGCATAAATGTCTTCCGTGTTTTCACGAAAGATGACCATGTTACATTTCTCCGGCTCTTTCACCGGAGAGGGTACACCTTTGAACCATTGAACGGGTCTTACACAGGCGTACAAATCCAATTCCTGCCGCAGGGCCACGTTCAAAGATCGAATGCCTCCACCCACAGGCGTAGTTAAAGGTCCTTTGATTCCAACCAAATATTCTTTGAAGGCCGTCAACGTTTCCTCCGGCATCCAGTTATTTACTTTGTTGAAAGCCTTTTCTCCTGCCAGTACTTCTTTCCAGTTTATTTTACGCTTTCCTTTATACGCTTTCTCTACTGCTGCGTCAAATACTTTTTTTGAAGCCGGCCAGATATCAACACCGGTACCATCACCTTCTATAAAAGGAATGGTTGGGTTGTCTGGCACATTTAGTTTGCCATTGGCTATTGTAATTTTTTGATCACTCATGGTTTCTTTTCAATCTGTTAAGGGTCACGAAGATAAAAAAATATGGTGGGTATTCAGAAGGGGGTTTAAAAAAATTCAACCCGAGGTTGTAGTTAAAGCAGGTACACAGCTCCCTTCTTGCCAAGAACAACTTCCACATGATCATTCAAGGTGGTGGTAAAGGCATGACCTGTATAGGTTGGAAGTATCGGGAACGTGGTGTGGCTGCGATTCACCAATACTGCCACTTCAATTTTTTTTACTTCGCTATTCAAAAACGGTTTCATCCCATAGGCGAGCGTACGTCCGGTATTCAGCACATCATCAACTAAAATTATAACTTTTTTGTGAAGATCATTTTCTTCGCAATCGATGGATACCTCGCTTTGCTGTGGCGATACTTTGTCCAGCGTCACTTTAATAATCACCGGATTGACCTTCGAGATCTCACTCATCTGCGCACCCAGGAGCTTGGCAAACTCGTAGCCCTGGCCGTCAATGCCGGCTAGTATAATAGTCTTTTCCTTAAAATTGTTTTCAAAAATCTCAAATGCAATCCTCCTGACTTTCTGCGCGATCTGATTGGCATCCAGAATTTTCGATTTTTCAATTTGCTCCGTACTCATGGATTACATTTGGTTTACCCTGTAAAGTTCAGAATTATAATGGCTTTGACAATAAGACGGGATTAATAAATCACAAACGAACGTGATAGCCTGACCTGATTTGAATATAACACAACAATATAAAGGCCGGGGCCCATACCCTCAAGATTTACTTCCATTTGATTCAACCCTTCCTGCATAGGGGTAGTAAACTCAAATGACTTTTGTCCTGTGGACTCATAGATCACAACCGTAGCATTGCCCGCCTCAGGCGAAATCCAATCTACATTGACAACATCTGTTGCAGGATTTGGGTAGGGATTGATCAATATCACCGTTTCATCCAAATCAATACACCTCGAATCGTTATCCGGATTGGAATCATCGTCCATTCTGATTTCAGCGCAGACATAATCCAGTGAAGGATCAAAATCAAATGAAAATGTATAGGTGAGTGACACCCCTGCCGGAATCGATTGAAAAATGGAAGCTTTCAATTGTGACTCTGATGATAACTGAATGATCACATCTGTTTGATCCACTTTAAGATTGCTGAGGTTCCTGATTGTCACCTGAGGAACAAGAAATCCTGACTGACTATTGGCGATGAGTTTAAAATCCTCCAGGGCCCAATCATAATAGGGC
>JAAUQD010000186.1 GCA_012032815.1 Flammeovirgaceae bacterium | reverse complement strand
CCGGATTTGTTTAACGGTGTAATTGCCAAAGTTTCCGTTTGTAGATGTGGTCACCACCATGATGGATGAAAGCATTCCATTGACGACAGGCGAGTTTGATGAATGGGGAAACCCAAAAAGCCTGGAGAGTTATATGTACATGTTGGATTACTCACCCTACGACCAGGTGTCTGCTCAAAACTACCCGAACCTGTTTGTGACTACAGGTCTGCACGATTCCCAGGTTCAGTATTGGGAACCGGCCAAATGGGTGGCTAAGCTTCGTGAAATGAAAACGGATGACAACACATTGTTACTGCGTACAAATATGGAAACAGGGCATGGTGGCGCCTCGGGAAGGTTTAAAGTATATAGAGAGATTGCTCAGGAGTGGACGTTTCTTTTAGATCTGGAGGGGATTAAGGAGTAACGTTATCCCAAAAATTTCAAGTTCAACCCAGGCGTCAGGACACCTTAGAGGTGTCAGACGCCTGGGGTAATTAAGCCCGATGAATTATATTTAATCATGCAATTTGTCGAAGGCTGCTTCTACCACATCTATAATCGCGGAAACGACAAGCGTAGAATATTTTTTGCAGATCGAAATTACGTCTTCTTCCTTGAGAAGGTAAGAAAATACATCATGAATAATTCTGATGTGATATGCTGGTGCCTGATGCCAAACCATTTTCATTTTCTTGTTCAAGCCAATGAGCAATCCGTTAAATATATTCGAGAATCACCTTTAAAAATAAACGCATTGACAGAGGGTATCCGAATGCTATTGAGCTCGTATACCAAAGCCATTCAGAAACAGGAACAGATTACCGGAAATCTATTCCAGCAAAAAACAAAATCGAAATTGGTTGACCAATATATTGACCACGCCTTTCATTACATACATCAAAATCCTATTCGGGCCAATTTGGTTAAAAAAATTGAGGACTGGCCATGGTCTTCCTTCACTGAATATTCAAACCCAGTAAAAAATCCAATTTGTAATAGAGAAATCGCATCAAATTTTGTTGACCTAAATACGGAACAGTTTGTGAGGGATTCTTATTCCCTTATCCCTGATAACTTTTTGTGATCCCAGGCGTCAGGACACCGCTTAGGTGTCAGTCTACTCGTAAAAGAATTTTTCCTATCGCAGCACCAGACTCACAAAGCTGATGCGCCTCTATAATGGAATCGAAAGGAAATTCCTTACCGATTAATGGCTTCAACGAACGGTTTCGCACCAAGGCTAACAGTCTGGATACTTTTTCGGCTGTCGGGTTACCAAACAATACTTTCAATTTTTTTTGAGCCTTTGAAGAAATCATTTGCTGTGTCATAGCCGAGGGTCCGGGTAATACCGCAATCATTTTACCATGTTGCGATAAGTAGCTCCGGGCACTTGAAAATTTTAATACACCCGAACAGTCTAAAATAACATCCCATGTTTTTCCCGATTTGTTCAGATCGTACTTCCTATAGTCAGATACTTCAGTAGCCCCAAGGTCGCGCACGGCTTCTATCTTTGACTCGCGGCAGAGTGCAGTTACTTCTGCTCCAACCAATCTTGAAAACTGTACTGCAAAAGATCCTAACGAACCACCGGCACCAGTAATAAGCACGCGCACACCCGCCACAACGCTCGCCCGTTGATGCACGGCATCATATGCAGATGTTCCAGCCACGGGTAATGTGGCTGCATCCTCCAGTTTTACTTCGGGCGGAATACGTACTATGCAACTTTCGGGAACGGTCACATATTCACTATACGCACCCCTGCGGCCCATCAGCACTACCACCCTGTCGCCAGTCTCAAAACCGGTAACACCCGCACCAACCTCGGTTACTACTCCAGAAGATTCAGCTCCCAAGATTTTTGGAAACCGAAATCCCTCCAGAAACCACATCTTTCCCTGCCGGGCAAGGCAATCGTACGGGTTAATGGAAATAAAAGAATTTTTAATTAGCACATAGCCAGCCGGTGGTTTTGGCAGGGGTACATTAACGATCGTTAACCTGTCCGTTTTGCCATACCTGTTTATCTGAATAGTGCGCATAAATTTCTTCCAGTACCTTCAACATTACAAAATAAATATTGTAGATTTATTTTGGTCTATGGTCGATCTTCAAATAATTGTAAGCGAAATTGTCAGGCAATTTTTGCCCCGTGCTGAACAAGATAACATTCAGTTAATGCAATTGTCATTCACGGGTGTGATAGAGCCTAACCTTGAGCCGTTGGTAACGCACGACCTGACAGTAATTTTAGAACACCTGTTCGGTTTTGTACCCGAAAGCGAAAAAATTCAAATTTTGATGCGGAAGGATGAATTGAAAGGAACCTTCATAGAAGTATCGAACACGGGCATTGATCTGAGTGCCTATACAGGCATACTGAACGAATGCTTGCTACCCGTTGCGTTATTCAATGGTTCTCCAAATACGACTCGATTCGAGATTCAATTAGTTCTGGAGAGTACTGACTCCTTAAAAAAAATATCTGAAAATAATTTTTACCTCGAAATTCAACATCGATTACAATCGCACTTCAGCAAGAGTGAAAACATAATGGGTCGCCTGAAGGGAAGCCCCCGCGAAGCAGCTTTTATGGCCCGAGTAAACCAGGTGATTCAAGATAATCTTTCCAATTCTCAATTGGATGTTAACCGGCTGGCAGATCTTCTGCACCTGAGCCGAACACAATTATTTCGAAAACTAAAGCCCATTATTGGCCAATCCACGGCAGGCTACATCCGCTCCCTACGTATGCAAAAAGCAAAAGAGTTGCTCGAAACGACTGAATTGCGTGTGAGTGAAGTTGCATTTCTTACCGGATTTGAAACACCTTCAACATTTACCAGAGTATTTGTAAAAGCGTTTGGCCTTAAGCCGTCTGTTATAGCCAGAAACAAAACAGAAACAAATGGACAAGAAAATGCAACAGGCTGAGTAAAGATTCAGCACGATAAACGTCAACTTTACGATATGTCCACATCAAAAAAAAATAGAGAGATTATTATCTCCATGATCAACAAACTCAGCGGAAGTAAAAAGGACCGACCCTTGTTAGAGCCATACATTGCCGATGAAACACTGGTTCAACACTTTTTGTATTTTGATTCGCTGTTTCCGGAAAACGAATTGCTGATAGACGAACTGACCTCGGAAGGGAATCGGGTTGTGTTGCGTACACGACTGCGTGGTCGGCATCAGGGTTTTGTTAAAACAATAGAATTTCCGATGGTTTTTGGTTTTGAAATCGAACGGCAGAAAATAATTCACCATTGGCTGTTAGCCGATCAGGCAAAACTTATTGAGCAATTACAGACTAAATAAAATACGATGGATTTACTTAAAAAGAACAAGCAGTTCATGATCCGGTATGTTAATGCATTATCTTCATGCAAAAATCGAACGCGCGAGATTCTCGAACAATGGATTACGGATGAAAAACTCATTCAGCACATTCTCTTTTTTGATAGTGTATTTCCCGGCTACACCGCAGTGATTGAAGAAATGACAGCCGAAGGAAACAAAGTGACTATGAAAATGCGTATGAAATGCAAGCACGAGGGCTACCTGAACGACATCCCACCCACACATCGGGAATTTGAGGTAAGTGCCGTAGCCGGTTATGAAATTGAAAATGAAAAAATTGTGCGCACCTGGCTTGTGTCAGACCAGCTTAACTTAATGAAATTGCTGGGCCTGGAAAAAGAATCGGCTTGACCATGCACTATCAAAAAAATTCAACCTGCTGAAAGTCTTCGGCCCTGGGTGGAATGTTTTTACGA
>JAAUQD010000077.1 GCA_012032815.1 Flammeovirgaceae bacterium | reverse complement strand
CAATGATGTAGTACAACCCGATATTAACGGCCATCACGCCAACAATGCGAATCCAGACTTCCGAAGTGGGCTCAAAAAACATCAGGGCCAGGATGTCATTAGGAAAGGTGATAAGGCCAAATCCAACAACCAGAAGATAGAATCCGAAATAGTAAACTGATTTTGCAGCTTTGGTCATGACAGTACAGTTTCGTGAAGAGGTTCACTAAATGTACGAAGAGTAAATAAAATTTTTAAAGGGGTGCCTAATTATTTTTCCGCTTCATCAATTTCAGACTGAATTTCCCATTTACTTTTTTGTGGAAATAGATGTCGCCATTGGGTGCCACTGTTACCGCTTCCACAAATCCGGTGGCGTTTTCTATTTTGTAGGGGACTTTGAAGGGTTCACTGGTGTTGTTGCGTGTAGCATAAAACACAGAAGAAATAGAAGCGATATTGATCGGTGCGATAATCCGTGTAAAGAAAAGTTCAAGTCCATCGGCAGAAATACCGGCCGCATATTCAAGATCATTGGTGTTTATATTCATCAGTTCGTCCTGGCTGGACTTCCGTACATACTGATTTCCATTTTTTCCGCAATGGCCAGATTGGCTTCGTGCGGACCTCCGGTGGCATCATATCGTCCATCCGCAAAATACAATTGGTTTCCATCAGCCGTGACTTCTACATCAAAATTTAACCAGCCTACTACGTTGAGTGATAAACTACCCAGTGGTGTAATTGTTGATGTTGCTCCATTTGCGAACGTGGTCTGAAAAAGAGTCACGAGTGAGGTGAAGTAATCCCGTGTTGAAACAAAAAATAGATTGTTGTTCACATCCATGGTGGCCACAGCTTCCAGATCGGGTGAATTCACATTACTGATTTCTCCAAGGTAGGTGAAGGTAGTCTCATTCACTTTTATTGCCCAGTGCAAATTGGTGTTATAAGAGGGATCATTGTTGTTGTTGAACATCAGCATAGTACCATCACGCGAAAGGAAAGGCTCCATCAGATCATCGGTGTACCCGGTAATCGTTACATCTACCGGATCGTCAAACTCAATGACCCGAGAAAGGTTCTCATCATCATCCTTTTTGCAAGTAGATAACAAGAGAAGGGGGAGGAGGAATAGATACGATTTCAAATTTATTTTATCCGGTTGTATTTTTTCAAAATATCCATCAGTCGTTTTTGTGGCAGCTCATACACCTTGCTGTTCTCACGGCCTGTCATGGTTTCTGCAGCCATCAATGCATTGAGTATGGATTCTTCCGTTGCCTCGGCAACAGCCACAAAAACGGAGACATCATTTCATTGGGCAGCATCTCCAGCGTTTGCACTTTTTCCCGGTTGGCCGCATTGGTAGTGGCAGTTGAGAAGGCGATAAAAATATCACCCGATCCATTGCCTCCATAACCTCCAAGCCTGCTAATGCCAATCGGCACTCTTCGGGCGAGTCGCTTGAGCTGATGCGGAAGCAGTGGGGCATCGGTGGCCACAATCACAATGATTGATCCTCTTTCATTATCAGGTTTAGAATAGTTGATCTCCGGCATCAGGTCGGTGATCTCTTTGCCCACGGGTACACCTGCAATCGTTAATGCTTTTCGTACTCCATAGTTTGCTTGTACTAATACACCTACGGTGTATTCTTTTCCATCCACAGTTACTTTTCGTGATGAAGTACCAATGCCGCCTTTAAAGGCATGACAAATCATTCCGGTACCTCCGCCCACATTTCCTTCCTTGACTTTTCCGTCACTGGCGTTGTTGAGCGCCTCATACACGTGTTCTTTTTCACATGAAATCCATTGATGTCATTCAAATCGCCATCGTAGGTTTCTGCCACTACGGGGAGAGCCCAAAAAACACCCGGTTCGTTGGGCAACGGATCGAACAGATTTTTTTCATATTGCCATGCCACAACCGCATCGCGTACAATACCCACGCTGTGTGTGTTCGTGATGGCTATGGGACCTTCCAGGAAACCCGATTCTTCCACCCAGGTAGTGCCCGTCATCTCTCCGTTTCCATTCAGTGAATACCATCCGGCAAATACGGGGTCATATACTTTACCTTTCGGATGAATTACTGTGACTCCCGTGCGCACCGGTCCTTTGCCCACCACCAGCTTTCCTTTGCCGTCAATTAGAGTAGTATGACCTACTTCTACACCTTTCACATCTGTGATGGCGTTGTTGGGTCCGGTTTTGCCGTCAAGCGGAATACCTAATTCTCGGGCCCTTGGTTTTTGTGCTTCTGCAATAAAGAAAAAACACAAGGTGACGAGCAGTGCGATAAATTTTTTCATAGAGTGATCTTTAAACTCTCTTCTTTACTTTTTTATATTCTTCAATAACAGAAGTTAATCGTTTGTTCAATTCATCATATCGATCGTACGCATCTTTTCCAGGACGCTGATCGGCCTGGTTGAGCATTGAGGACAAATAATTCAATTGATCAATCAACATCGGAGTGGGGTAAATCATATCGGCTGTAACCAGCTTATCCAGCACAACACCTAATTCATCATTTTCCAGTTTTGCATTCTTCACTTTCTTTCCGGCTTTAATCATGGTGTCCAATTCTTTTCTGCGTGTCTTGATTTCTTCGGCAGTTTGCTTTGCGGTATTTTGCAAATTACGGATGTCAAGTGAAAGTTTTTCCTGGGCTTTCAAATCGGCAAGGGTTACACCTGAATCTTTAATGCGCGGATCAGCCACAACATTGAATGATTGCGAAAACGATTTTCCATCGACCGTCAATTGAACCGTGTATTGCCCTGGCGAGACATAAGCACCTCCCTGTAAACTTCGTGCTGCGTTGGCATCCCATGCACCTTCATGGCGAAGATCCCAGGTAAAGCGATGAAGTCCCGCATTCTTATTTATCCTGGCTCGTGAAAACCGTGATGAAAATCCGGTGGCCATATCCGTTTGCGTGTTAGTGGAATCTCGTGTGGCCGATTGACTGGAGTAAGAACGAATAACTTTTTTATCACATCGAGAATTTCAATAAAAAGATCACCGGCCGTCTTATCTTTTAAAAATAATCAATGTGAACACCCGCGGCAGGATAGGAGGGAATTTCATTTCTGCCAGATGCTCCGTAGCGATTGCGAAAAGCGTCCTTCATGGGAAACAGATGTGTCGAAGCGGAGTTGAGGCCGGTCCAGCTTCGCAGTGGAGAAATATTGTCCATGATCCAGAATGATCGTCCCATCGTGGATAAAATCAAATCATCACGAAATATCCTAATATCGGTAACGGGTGTAACCGGGAGATTTTGTTGAAAGGATTTCCAGGTTGCACCATCATCCATCGAAATGAAAAGTCCGTATTCAGTTCCCGCATAGAGCAACCCTTCCTTAACAGGATCTTCACGCACCGTGCGTACGGGATAGTCTGATGGAATTCCATTGGTGATGATTGTCCATTGATTTCCAAAATCGGTTGTCTTCACGATGTACGGTTTCCAATCGCCCAACTGATACCGAAGAATAGCGGCATACGCTTTACCTTCCTTGTGTTGTGATGGTTCAACGCAATCGACACGCCCTCCTGAAGGAACATTTTTTGGCGTGACGTTGCTCCATGTTTTTCCACCGTCCTTTGTAACATGAATGGGCCCGTCATTAGCACCCACCCCAGATCACACCCGCCTTCACCGGTGATTCATTGATGTCGTAAATGGTACTGTAATATTCTTCCCCCGTAATGTCGCGGGTGATGGGCGATCCTGAAATGACTTGCTTGTCAGCTTCAAAAGCGGTGAGATCGGGTGAAATGGTTTCCCAGGTTACACCATCGTTTGTCGTTTTGTGCAAAAATTGCGAACCGTGATAAACTACATCGGGATTGTGCGGTGATACATGAATCGGTGCAACCCGTTGGAATCGATACGTGAGATCTTTGGGATTGTGGCCGTAGATATTTGTAGCGCCTACATAATATTGGCGTTCCTGTCCGGTGCGTTTGTCATACACACCAAATCTTCCCTTGCAATCGGAGTACACAATATTGTGATTGCCCGGCTTGGGAATGGCGGGCCCCGTTTCACATCCGCCCGTAGCGATCAGGAAACTTGTTGTTCCACTTCCCAAATCATACGGGGGAAGTGATGGAACGGCAATGGTAGAATTATTGTCCTGCTGTCCGGCATATAACCAGTACGGATGCTGATCATCGACCGCCACCTGGTACAGTTCGGCAGTGGGCTGGTTGTATTGAGTCGACCATGACTTACCTCCGTTGGTGGTAATGTTGGCGCCACCATCATTCGACTGTATGTACAGTGAAGTATCTTTCGGATTCATCCACATGTCATGATTGTCGCCATGGGGTGTACTGATGTTTTTCCATGTCTTACCTCCATCGGTGGATTTCATAAAGGCTTCTTCGTTGACAAACACCACATCGGCATTCAACGGATTGGCATCTACATTTAAATAGTAGAATGGCCGGGCTGTCAATTCTTTTTTAGTGGACATGAGTTTAAAAGAATTTCCCTGATCATCCGACCGGTACAAACCACCTTCACCTTTTGGCGCCTCAACAAGTGCATACAACCGATTAGCATCAGCGGCAGAAACAGCAAGATCAATTTTTCCGATTAATCCTTGCGGTAATCCCTGCGTCATTTTTTTCCAGGTGTCACCACCATCGGTTGATTTATACACGCCTCCGATTTTATTTGCGCCACTGATGATCGTCCAGGGCTTGCGTTCATTGCGCCACATCGATGCATACACAATGTTTGGATTTCCCGGAGCAAACTCAACATCCACAGCACCTACACTGTCAGAGTGAAAGAGCACCAACTTCCAGTTTGCTCCTCCATCATTACTTCGATACACTCCGCGTTCCGGATTATTTTGAAAGGGTTGACCCTGAGCGGCCACAAAAACGATGTTCGGACTGGTGGGATGAATTTCAACCGCACCAATCTGTCCTACTTTTTCAAGTCCAATATTTTTCCAGGTCTTGCCGGCACTGAGCGATTTATAAACTCCCTTTCCAATAATCACATTCGAACGAATGCCATCGGAGCCGGTACCCACATAAACAATATCAGGATTGGATTGCACAACCCGAATTGCGCCAATCGATGGGGTGTTAAAAAATCCATCGGATACATTCTTCCAATTGATTCCATAATCCTCTGTCTTCCAAACTCCGCCACCCGTGGCGCCCATGTAGAACGTGCCCGGTTGATCAGCGATCCCGGCAACGGCAGTCGCCCGACCTCCACGGGTAGGGCCTACATTTCGATATTGGAAAGCATTGAATAAAACAGAATCGGAAAACGGAGTTTGTGAATAGCCCGGCAAACTTAGAACGGACAAAATAAAAACAAGAAGTAAAGTAGATCGCATGATTTAATTTTAAAGAGTTAACAATGAATTCAAGTGTAATTTAATTTTTTGCTTTGTTAGGATACGGTGGTGGTGCGGGTACACTGCGCGGATCAGCTTTCAAAAGATCCTGTAAATGTTTTATAGCAGCTTCAAGTTGCTTGTCTTTTCCCAAAAAGGTTTCGTGCGGCAAATTATCAACTTCGATATCGGGCACAACACCCCAACCTTCAATGAGCCACGTTCTTTCAGGACCATACACACCTGTCATGGGTGCTCTTGCTAACCCTCCATCACTCAATGTGTTTTGAGATCCAAGCCAAATCTCACCACCCCATGTGCGTGTACCTATAACTTTGCCCATGCCCAATCGTTTGAATCCTTCCGCAAATGCTTCCCCATCGGATGCGGTATTCTCATTGACAAGAACAACCATGTGCCCGCGGAAGGCATATTGCATATTCCATGTGGGTTCGCCTGAGCGCCCTTTAAAATAGAACCAGGCTTTGCGCATCAATTTTTCAAGAATGAAGCTTTCAATGTTTCCTCCTCGGTTGGATCGCACATCGATAATCAATCCCGGCCGGTCAAATACCGGATAAAACTCACGGTACCACTGGGAAATATCTGAACTACCCATGGCACGAAGATGTACGTATCCGATTTTATTTTCTCCGAGCCTGTCTGTTTCCAGCCTTCGGGTGTATTCCCAATCCGAATATCTCAAGTTGTTTTCTCCTTTGTTGGGCACAACAATTACTTCACGCTTAGCTCCAGATGGTGAGGTAATGCCAACACGCACTTGCTTGTCGCCTTGATTTCTCAATAGCGCATTGATGTCAGGAACGGAGAGTGTTGTTTCTCCATTGATGTGGGTGATGATATCACCCACAGAAATTTCAAGGTCAGGATCGGCCAGCGCAGACATCTGGTTAGGGTAATCAGGATCGGTCTTATATATATAGTCTATACGATAACCACCTTTATCTTCCACACGTGTCATGCGCGCACCTAATGAGGCTGGATCAATCTTGTCGTTGCCTTCCCGCAGATCACCACCACGTACACTGGTGTGCAGTGCTTCCAGTTCACCAACAAACTGTCCAATCAAATCGGATAACTCGCTGCGTGTCGTGATTCTATCTACTAAAGGAAGGTAGCGCTTGTACATACCGTTCCAATCCACACCGTGCATGGCTGCATCATAAAAATAATCGCGCTCCATGCGCCATGCATCCGTAAACAATTGTTTCCAGTCTTCCTTTGGATCGAGTGAGAACGTCCAACCACTCAAATCTATTTTCCCGTCATTCAATTTTGAAAGCGCAGATGTGCCTGCTTCCGCTACATAATAATCTCTTCCTTTGCTGATCAATAATTTTTTTCCATTGCCTGACAATTCATAATTGCGAACATCCTCTGTCAATGTAACAGGTTTAGGTTCCTGATTGGCGATGGGCAACGCCATAAGATGCCGTTTGGCATTAAGCCCGGTTTCAGATGACATGAAGTAAAGCGCCTTATCATTAACCGAAAGATTAAAATAATTACCTGGCGGGAGTGGTACTTCTTTAATTCTTTGCTGAATACCGGCAGCATCAATGGTTACCACCACATTTGAGTTTTCTTTTGGTTTAGCATTTTCAGGAGTCAGCTCATCGGCAGGTTTGAACGGTGACCGACCACTTTTGCGTAGTGAGATGTGATAAATTTTTTCCTGCCGATCAAAATACGGTTCGGGTTGGCGCGAACCCCACGGACTTCCCACGAGGGATTGAAAGTTGCGATCTGAAATAAAATAAATAGATTCACCATCAGGGCTCCACACCGGACTGCTGCTGTTTGCGCGATCGGTTGTCAACGCGATATAACTTCCTTTGACTACATCATACAAATGAATTTGCTGAAAACTGTTTGCCGCATATTGCACAAAGCTTATCCACTTGCTGTCAGGTGACCAGGAATAGGTAGAAAGGCCTTCCTTATTTGTTGAAATTTTTTTCTGTGCTTTGGTTTCTGGGTTGAACAACCATAGATCATTCGAAAGGTCCTCGTAGGCAATCCATTTTCCATCCGGTGAAGCAATGGGATTGAATCGTAAAATTTTTCCATCCTTGGTAAGTTGTGTTTGAGCACCTACACCGGAAACAGGAATTTTTACCAACTCAAATTCTCCCGATTCGTCAGAGAGCGTGACTACTTCTTTACCATCCGGCATGAAATAGGTATCGCGGTACCTGACACCTTCTTTGCGGGAAGCCTGCACAAACCGGCCACCCTTTGCAGGGGCAACAAAATTCGTCCGCGTGCTGTGATCACATCTGAATTCCCCGCGGTTGATGTGGACTGAGGTGATGTACTCCTGAGGATTCTTCACCCACCTTTCGCGCAACTGATCCAGATCAGATGAAAGTGAAATAGGAATCACCTGATCTTTACCGGATGCAATGTCGTACAGCCATAAATCGGCTCCGGATTGATATACAATTTTCCCATTGGCTTGCGAAGCATACCGAACATCAAACACCGTTTGCTTAGAATGTTGTTTTAAATCTTTCCCGTCATCTGTCATGGACCAGACATTCATGATGCTGTCGCGATCTGTAATAAAGTACACACGACCGTTCCACCACATGGGATGATGACTTTCACCGGGATAATCAGTCGTTAACTTAATTGCTTCGGGTGTACCATCGGTATACTTCCAGATTTGCCTGGCCGTTCCACCCTTGTAGCGTTTAGTTACATTGCGGTGATAGGACGGTCGGACAAAAAATACGGTCTTGCCGGATGCGTCATAGGCAGCTTCACTGGCTTGCTCTAGAGGCACCCGCGTCTTTACAGATGATTTTAAATTTAGTTTTACTAATTGCAATTGTGGGAGTGTAGAGTAGTGGCTCGTGGTGTACACCAGTTCACCCTGGGGAGTCCATGTGGTGGCAATCGAAGATTCACCTTCGAAGGTCCAACGGGAAGGGAGGCCTCCATTGACAGGCATTGTATAAAGTTCTTGAGTGCCTTCATACGCAGCGGTGAATGCCAGTGTTTTCCATCCGGGGAAACGGTCGGGTAAGATTCTTCATCAGGATGAGTGGTTATGCGCTGCGCTATCCCGCCTGATGTGGAGACGCTCCATAAATCCCCCTCGGCAGCAAAAAATATTATATCACCACTTATGGTAGGGTATTGATAATATCCTTTGACACCCTGCGCAAACAGTGATGCCGAACCTGCTAACAAAAAAATGAAAAATGAAAAAATAACTGATCTCATGATGTCTTATTAATTAGTTGGATGTAGTCTAATTGGAGTCATTAAGATAGTAAATAATAGATCACGCTGGTCGGTCAGTTTATTTGAAGGAAACATTGTGTTTTTTGACGGTTAGATTATCATGACAACCTATCTTTGCCATCTTAATTCATAATCCTAAACATTTCCTGCCTTTCAACGTTAGTTGAGAAAGCAATCTAAAATTGGTCTGATTTCATTCATGTATAAGATAGTAATAAGCTGTATTTCAATACTTACGCTCTCATTGGGTACAATAAAGGCCCAGCCAAAGTTTACCATTAGCGGAACCATTAAAGATTCATCAAACGGGGAGACGCTTATTGGAGCGGCCCTTTTGGTGAAAGAAATTTCCAATGGTACGGTTTCCAATGTGTATGGATTTTATTCCATAACGCTCCCCGCAGCCTCGTACAACCTGGAGTTCTCATACATCGGATACAAGAGTATAACACGAAAGATTGAGTTAAATGAAAACGTGCGAATCGATATCGAGCTAATTCCCGAGTCGGTTGAACTGGAAGGAATTGTAATTGAAGCGGAAGAAGAGGAGTCCAATGATATCCGGAGTATTGAAATGAGTACCAACAAACTGGATGCTACGACCATCACAAAAATTCCAGCATTTCTTGGTGAAGCGGATATAATTAAGAGCATTCAGTTGTTACCCGGTGTTTCCACAGTAGGCGAAGGCGCATCTGGTTTTAATGTGCGCGGAGGCAGTGTGGGTCAAAATCTTATTCTGCTTGATGAAGCGCCTGTATACAACTCATCTCACCTGCTTGGATTCTTTTCAGTTTTTAATCCGGATGCGGTGAAAGATATTAAGCTGTATAAAGGTGCGGTGCCTTCTCGGTATGGTGGACGGCTGGCATCATTACTGGATGTGCGAATGAAGGAAGGAAATAATAAGAAATTTGAAGTAGGTGGGGGAATTGGAACGGTCTTTAGCAGGATTGCCGTTGAAGGCCCCCTGATCAAAGAAAAAGCATCGTTTATTGTAGCTGCCCGAAGATCATACATTGATGTATTGGCCAGGCCGTTTGTAGAGTTGCTGCAGGATGGTGGAGCTTTGAATTTTTATGACATCAACGTCAAAACCAATTATACGATCAGCAAAAAGATCGCGTATACCTTTCTGGTTACTTTGGTCGTGACAATTTTAAATTCGATGAGAATCAGGGTTTTGAATGGGGAAATGCGACAGCGACTTTTCGTTGGAATCATTTATTCAGCGACCGGATATTCAGCAACATCACCGCGCTGTATAGTGATTATGACTATGAACTTGCTTTCGGTGAGGATGATCTGAATAAGTTCAGCTGGCAATCAAACATTAAAAATTATTTAGTACGGCCCGAGCTTACTTATTTTATTAATGGTAACAATGAACTTTCGTTTGGCGGTGAAGCCATTTACTATACGTTTGAACCGGCTAATGCAGTTGGCGTCAGTAATGGGGATGTAGTCGACATTAGCCTTGACAGAAAGTATACTTTGGAGTCTTCGCTTTATGTTGGAAACAGACAAAAAGTTACGCCTTCCTTAACACTCGAGTACGGACTTCGCTTCTCCTATTTTCAATATTTTGGACCGGGTACAATCTATACCTACAATGATACGATTCCTGGGATACGGAAGTCTGCTATATCACAACAAACATTCAAGCAAGGTGAAACAATTCAAACCTACCAAAACTGGGAACCCCGTTTCTCTTTTAACTACACGCTGGGTGATCAGAGCTCCATTAAAGGTAGCTACAACAGAATGGCCCAGTACCTTCATTTGATTTCCAATACCACAGCTTCAAACCCGCTCGATGTCTGGACTCCGTCATCAAACAACACAAAACCTGAGCTGGGAGATCAATTTACATTGGGTTATTTCCGAAATTTTAAGAACAAAGAATGGGAAGCTTCTGTAGAAGCGTACTACCGATCGACCCAAAACCAAATTGACTATATCGATGGAGCCGATTTGCTCATCAACCAGTTTTTGGAAGGTGACTTATTGAGTGGGGAAGGAAGAGCTTACGGTCTTGAGTTTTTCTTGCGCAGGGAAAAGGGACGGTTCAATGGATGGGTGAGCTATACACTGGGTCGTTCTGAATTACAAGTTGATGGCATTAACAAAGGAGAATGGTATCCCACCCGTTTTGATCAAACACACAATATTAAGCTGGCGGGTTTTTATGACATCAGTAAACGATGGTCAGTGTCTGCCGATTTTGTTTTCATTACCGGAACACCCACTACATTTCCGACTTCTCGATATCAGGTGCAGGGCATTCTCATTCCTCACAATATTTATGAATCGAGAAATAATGTACGGATACCGAGCTATAACCGACTGGATATTTCAGTACGATGGGATGGAAAAAAAGTAAAGCGAAATGGCGATGTAAGGAAGAATACTGATTACTGGGTGTTTTCTGTGTACAATGCGTATGCCCGGAAGAATCCATTTTCGATTTACTTTGCGCAGTCGGGTGATCGCACGGTACCTGGTGAGCCCATTCCATCGCAGGCTACACAGCTTTCTATCGTAGGAACCGTCATTCCGTCCATTTCATACAACTTTAAGTTTTAACACATGAACTCATCAACATATATCAAAGTACTTTTCATTCTGGCCATAGGATTAACCGCGTGTGAAACCATCATTGATCCAAATCTGGAAAATGCTGAAGCGGCTTTAGTAGTTGATGCTTGGATCAATAATAACCCGGCCCCCAGGAAATAAGATTAATGTGGAGCCAACCGTATTTGGAGAACGCTCTGCCTCCGGGCGTTACCGGGGCTGCAGTCAGCGTTACGGATGATCAGGGGTT
>JAAUQD010000185.1 GCA_012032815.1 Flammeovirgaceae bacterium | reverse complement strand
GGTCTCACAAATATTTCCAACCACGGTGTATTTTTTCAACTCACCGGTTGGGTTTGAAATGTTTATGATTTCATGATACGCATCATACATCATAGGCCGGATTAAATGGTTCAGTCCTGAATCAACTCCAACGAAAGTGACATGGGGAGTTTGTTTTACTACATTGGTACGTACCAGCAGGTATCCCGCCTCGCTCACTAAAAACTTTCCCGGTTCCATCCAAAGCTCCAGCTTGCGCCCGTATTTTCATTAAAAGCGCTGAACGCTTTACCAAGTTGCAAGGCAAGATCATAAACATTAGTCGGAGTTTCTCCCGGCTTATAGGGTACTTTTAGTCCACCCCCAAAGTCAATAAATTTCAGATCAGAAAAACCCGTAGCCGCATCAAACAAGATTTCGCCCATTCTCAAAAAACTTCTGAGTCAGCAATTTCTGATCCTGTGTGAATATGAAGTCCGTTGACATTGATATTGTACTGCTTTACTACTTCAAGGATTTGTGAAATCTGATGAATTGAAATCCCAAATTTTGAATAACTGTGCCCAGTTGAAATTTTCAGATTTCCACCAGCCATAATATGTGGGTTCAGCCGAAGGCAACACGGGTAAGTATCTCCATACTTTTTTCCAAATTTTTCAAGCAATACAAGATTGTCCAAATTGATGGACATCCCCAGATCAACACCTTGGATGATCTCTTCAAAGCTCACTGAATTTGGTGTGAACATAATTTCCTGGGGAGTATATCCGGCTTGCATCGCTAGTTGAGCTTCCTGAATAGACACCACATCCACTCCAGCGCCTAATGACCGCAGTAGTTTCAGAATAGAAATATTAGTGAGTGCTTTCGCTGCATATTTAATGCGAACCTGATGGTCAGAAAATGCGTTTTTCAGAATTTTTAACTGTGACTGAATTTTGTCAGCATCATAGATATATAGTGGTGTGTTGAGCTGTCGGCAAAGCTCCGGCAATTCAACATCCTGAATAGTATATGTTCCAGCCCTTAGATCCATTAATTGCGTGTCAATTAGACGCGACAAATATATCAGATTGAAAACTCCGAATAGTATCTTGCGGACATGAAATTATTCCATCGCGTATCCGGTCAGGGTCATCCACTCATAATCCTTCATGGACTTCTCGGTTCCTCCGATAATTGGTATTCATTGGCCAAATCTTTTTCCCAACATACAACTGTGTACCTGGTGGATCAACGAAATCATGGTCAGTCTCCGCACAGTGATGAACTCAACTACCCGATCCTGGTTGACGATCTTCATGCCTTTATTCAGGAAAATAAAATTCAGAAGCCCGATATTATTGGTCATTCTATGGGTGGTAAAGTAGCCATGGGTTTCGCCCTAAAATATCCAGATCTTGTCAGAAAACTAATTGTTGTGGATATTGTGCCGAAGGATTATCCCGTACATCATGATGCTATTTTAGAAGGACTTACCTCACTACGCATAGCCGAGCTTAAAAGCCGTACGGATGCCGATGATCAACTAGCCCGATATGTGCCAGACGAAAGTGTTCGTCAATTCCTGCTTAAAAATTTAGGACGTAATTCTAATCAGGAATTTGAGTGGAAAATGAATCTTAAAGCCATTGATAACAATATTGAAAAATGAGTGAAGGGATACAAGACACCCAGCCCTATTTAAATGACGCTCTTTTTATCATGGGATCAAGATCTAACTATTTTAAAACAGGTGATGATAAAATCATCCATGCTCTTTTTCCTAAGGCAACGATCAAACTCCTTGAGGCAGGTCATTGGATTCACGCAGAACGGCCCGAGGAATTTGGCCAAGAGGTAATTTCATATTTAAAATCGTAGAGCGAATGAGCAAAGGAGTCCTGTATTTGATTCCAACCACGATTGCAGATGGCAATGCACCCGAAGTATTGCCTCCTCAAATACAAAATCACCTTACTGAAGTTGATTTCTTCATGGTAGAAAATATTCGGACAACACGCAGGTTTCTAAGCAGTCTTAAAATTTTCAAGTCCATTGAATATCTCGAACTTAAAGAGTTGAATAAAGACACACCTGATAGTGAAATTCAGTCCTTCATTAAAGAAATTCTCATAGGAAAAACGGGCGCGATACTATCCGAGTCAGGTTGCCCCGGTATTGCCGATCCGGGTTCACGCGCAGTTCTACTCGCTCACAAATCCGATATCAAAGTCATCCCATTAGTTGGTCCTTCTTCTATTGTACTCGCATTGATGGCCTCAGGATTAAACGGGCAACAATTCGCTTTTCATGGTTACTTACCCATTAACTCAAATGAATGTGCAAAAAAGATTATTGAATTGGAGAAGGAGTCTGCTTTAAAAAACCAAACTCAATTATTCATTGAAACGCCTTACCGCAACGAACGCATTTTTCTACAACTTTTAAAGAATCTTAAAACAACAACGTTACTGAGTATTGCCTGCGATTTAACCGGGCCATCTGAACAGATACATACTCAATCCGTAGCACAGTGGAAAGCGAAAAAGCCCGTTCTTGAAAAGTCCCCGATGGTATTTTCTTTTCTGGCTCAAACTTGATTTTGAATTCAGAGGGGAACAGGTAACTTTGCGCCTTCAAAAATTATAATCATGCCCTATTTATTCACATCTGAGTCCGTCTCTGAAGGTCATCCTGATAAAGTTTCAGACCAGATTTCTGATTCATTGATCGATCACTTTCTGGCGTACGATCCGAATTCCAAAGTTGCCTGTGAAACATTGGTTACCACAGGTCAGGTTGTACTGGCCGGTGAGGTAAAATCAGAGGCCTATCTTGATGTGCAGGATATCGCGCGCGAAGTTATCGCCCGGATAGGGTATACCAAGAGTGAATACATGTTTGAGGCAAAATCCTGTGGAATTCTATCAGCCATCCACGAACAATCCCCGGACATCAACCAAGGTGTTGAGCGGACTAAAAAAGAAGATCAGGGCGCTGGAGACCAGGGTATGATGTTCGGTTATGCCACTAATGAAACGGACAATTATATGCCTTTAGCATTGGAGTTGGCTCACTTGTTATTGCGTGAATTGGCCGCTATTCGCAGAGAAGAAAAGGTTATGACCTACTTAAGGCCCGATGCCAAATCGCAGGTGACTATTGAGTACAGCGATGACAATACACCTCAGCGAATTGATGCCATTGTAATCTCAACACAGCATGATGACTTTGCTAAGGACAGCATAATGCTGAAAAAAATCCGTGAAGATGTAGTTAACATTCTTATCCCCCGGGTAAAAAAGAAACTACCCGCAAGAATTCAAAAATTGTTTAACGATAAAATAACTTACCATATCAATCCTACCGGAAAATTTGTGATCGGTGGACCACATGGCGACACCGGCCTTACCGGAAGAAAAATAATTGTAGATACATATGGCGGAAAAGGCGCTCATGGAGGAGGAGCATTTTCCGGTAAAGATCCTTCAAAAGTTGATCGGTCTGCAGCCTATGCTACTCGTCACATCGCTAAAAATCTTGTAGCAGCAGGAGTTTGTGGTGAAGTACTGGTACAGGTGGCTTATGCTATCGGAGTCGCCAAACCGGTAGGTTTATTTATCGACACCTATGGTACATCAAAAGTAAAAATGTCAGACGGTAAATTCGTGACTTTGACAACTTCGGTGGGTGATGAATTAGCCAAATATGTGGGACATGAAAACGTGGCTGTTGTCCCTTTTTCCGTTTTTGATGGTAAAATTTTATCTAAACAAAAAGAAAAAAAACATCAGCGATTGAGAATTTGTTTGCCCGGTTTTGTATCTAATACGAGACGTGTATTATGGATCCATTTTTAGATTAT
>JAAUQD010000076.1 GCA_012032815.1 Flammeovirgaceae bacterium | reverse complement strand
CAAAAGCCAAACCCGCAAAGAAAAAACCGGCCAAGAAAAAGGCTGCAAAGAAAGCTCCCAGAAAAAAGAAAAGCGAGTAAGTCAATATTCCCTCAGGCAACCATTGAAAGTAGGCAGGATAGGAATAGCGTGATTTCAAACTATCAACATGAATGATTTTACGCGAAAGTTTGCTGAGAAAGCAACCTTTAGTATTATTGTGAAACGAAAGCAGAAAAGATTATAAAATAAGGTAGGTAGCAGATTAAAAATGAGAATTTACAATAACATAGCATGGTGGTGGCATTTCCGGATTTCGGGGAGTGGCTGCATGTGCTATAGTTAAAAGATATAGGATATTAAATGGTGAAGCCCGCCCCGATTAATCGGGGCGGGCTTTCTTTTTGTTAAAATGCAATATAAAATACACACTCGTTCAAAGAAACTTTTAGCGGACACGCTGACACCTGTAAACATTTACCTCAAGTTACGGGATGTCTATGCGGGCAGTTTTTTGCTGGAAAGTTCAGACTATCACGGTCAGGAGAACAGCCTTTCGTTTATTTGCTGTGACCCCATCGCCTCCTTTCAGGTAAGCGGAAACACGCTGAAAACGAAATATCCGGACGGAACAGTCAGTGAGACAAAGCTGATCGATGGCTCTGAAGTACTTACCCAATTGGACATGTTCAGAAATAGTTTTGAGCTGAACGAGGTTGATTCAAAATATATTTCTGGCGGTCTGTTTGGGTACATGGCCTATGATGCAGTCCGCTACTTTGAAGATGTAGCTATTGATATGACGAATTCTCAGATTCCCGATATTCTTTATAAGATTTTCAAATACGTCATTGTTATTGATCATTTCTCCAATGAGTTGGTTCTATTCGAGAGCACTATTACTCCCGACACACCCTCCGGTCTGGACAATCTGGAGAAAATAATATTCACCAACCGATTCAGCACTTTTTCATTCTCATCTTCAGCAGACGAAAAATCAAACCTAAGCGATGATGAGTTTTTGAAATTGATTAACCTGGGTGTATCGCATTGTAAAAGGGGAGACGTATTTCAGATTGTGTTCTCCAGAAGGTTTACCTCAGAATTTCGCGGAGATGAGTTTAATGTTTACCGGGCCTTAAGGTCAATTAATCCATCGCCTTATTTGTTTTATTTCGACTTTGGAAGCTTCAAAATATTCGGATCTTCCCCCGAAGCGCAGATTCAAATCAAAGGAGATCAAGCCGCTATATTTCCAATTGCCGGTACATTTAAACGCACCGGAGATGACAAAGAAGATGCAAGGCTCGCTTCTCAGTTATCTGAAGATGAAAAAGAAAATGCTGAGCATGTGATGTTGGTTGATCTGGCTCGTAATGATATCAGCCGGGATGCTGTGGATGTTGAGGTGGAAGTCTTCAAGGAAATTCAATACTACAGTCATGTGATTCATCTTGTATCCAAGATCACAGGTAGATTAAAGGGTACTTCCCCGCTAAAGATGGCGGCCAATACGTTTCCTGCCGGTACATTGTCGGGGGCACCTAAATACAAAGCAATCACATTGATCAATAAATATGAAACGAGCAACAGGAGTTTTTACGGTGGTGCCATTGGTTTTCTCGGGTTCAATGGAGACTTCAATCATGCCATAATGATCAGAACATTCCTTAGTAAATCAAATCAGCTGATCACACAGGCGGGTGCCGGCATTGTAGCCAGGTCTGTGCCTGAAGCAGAACTACAGGAGGTTAATAATAAACTGGAAGCATTAAGAATGGCAGTAAGGATGGCTGAAAAATTATGAAAATTCTTGTTCTTGACAATTACGATTCCTTTACCTACAACCTGGTTTATCAATTGCATGAGTTGAGCTATAGTCCTTCCGTAATTCGCAACGATAAGATTGAACTGGATGAGGTAAAGCAATTTGATAAGATATTACTATCACCGGGTCCGGGTATGCCGGATGAGGCGGGTATTATGAAAAATTTAATTCAAACGTATGGATCTTCCAAAAGTATTCTTGGAGTTTGTTTAGGACATCAGGCTATAGCAGAGGTTTACCATGCCCAACTTTATAACATGGATGAAGTACTCCATGGGGTGACCAGTAAAGTTATCCTTCAGCACGATGAGAAACTTTTTCAGGGTATTCCAAAGACAGTGAATGTATGCCACTATCATTCATGGTCAGTGAAACCAGAAACCATCGATGGAGAATTGAAGATTACAGCCACCAATGAAAGGGGACTTGTTATGGGAATTGCACACACTGAATTTGATGTGAGGGGAGTTCAGTTCCATCCCGAATCTATTTTGACAGAGTACGGCAAACAAATGATATCTAACTGGATCAGAGCTTAAAGATGAAAGAAATATTAAATGAGTTAATTGGTCATAGATCATTAGATAAATCAACCGCAAAGCAGGTGTTAGTGGATATTGCCACCGGTAGAAATAATGCCAGCCAGATAAGTGCATTTATGACTGTGTACATGATGCGGGCCATTACGATTGAGGAGTTAGAGGGATTTAGAGATGCCATGCTGGAGTTATGTATTCCGGTGAAAACCGATTTACCGGCCATCGATGTATGTGGAACAGGAGGTGATGGGAAAAGTACATTTAACATTTCAACATTGTCTTCATTTGTTGTGGCAGCTGCGGGACAACCGGTGGCCAAGCATGGAAACTACGGGGTATCTTCCGTGAGTGGATCTTCCAACGTGATGGAGTACTTTGGATACCATTTTTCGAATGACCAACAACGACTCAAGCCTGAGCTGGATCGGGCGAATATTTTATTTATGCACGCACCACTCTTTCATCCGGCTATGAAAAATGTTGCACCAATACGAAAAGAATTAGGTGTAAAAACATTCTTTAATATGCTGGGCCCAATGGTCAATCCGGCTTTTCCTCCATTTCAGTTGGTGGGCGTTTTTAGTCTTGAGTTAGCAAGGTTATATGGATATCTATATCAGCAAAGCAACAAAGAGTATGTGATTTTGCACGACTTGAATGGATACGATGAAATTTCCCTGACGGGCCCATTCAAAATATATTCCAGACTGGGAGAAGATCAATTCGAGCCCGCGGATTTGGGGTTACCTGCTGTTAATTCATCTGACATCAGAGGCGGAGATACTGTTAAAGAGTCGGCTGAAATTTTCATGAAGATATTGGAAGGCAACGGCACGTCCGCACAGAATGCGGTGGTGGCTGCCAATGCTGGCATGGCGTTATTCTGTGCAAAAAAACTACCGGACTTAAAGAGAGCGTCCGGCTCGCGGAAAATATCCTGGCATCTGGAGCTGCCCTGGAAACTTTTAGAAAATTGATCGGTTAGCATATGGATGTTTTAACCAAAATAGTAAACCATAAAGAGAAGGAAGTAGCCGAGCGAAGAAGTTTGTTTCCTGTCAAATTACTGGAGCAGAGTATTTACTTTGCAACTCCTTGCATGTCGTTCAAGAAGTACATTACGAAGGAAGGAAAGTCGGGTGTAATTGCTGAGATAAAGAGAAAATCACCATCCAGAGGCGACATTAATCCCAATGTATCTGTAGAGCGAACCTCAATTGGTTATATGCAGGCTGGTGCGTCCGCGCTATCAATACTTACCGATTCAGCTTTCTTTGGTGGAAGCAGTGAAGACCTGATCACTGCCAGAAAATTCAATTTTTGTCCCATCCTTAGAAAGGATTTTATCATTGACGAATATCAATTAATTGAAGCCAAATCAATTGGGGCTGATGCAGTATTGCTCATAGCGGCCATACTCGAACCAAAAAAACTAAAAGTTCTTGCCTCTGTTGCCCGGTCATTGCAATTGGAGGTATTGCTGGAAGTTCATGATGAGCAGGAATTGAATTCAAATATGGATTCAATGCCGGATGTAATTGGTATCAATAATCGGAATCTTAAAACCTTTGAGGTGGATACGGAAGTAAGCAGGAAATTAGTTAAGAAAATACCAGACGGAATAATAAGGATATCCGAAAGTGGGATTGATTCACCGGAAACAGCTTCAGAACTAAGAGTATTGGGGTTTGATGGTTTTCTGATTGGTGAATCTTTTATGAAAGCAAGCCGGCCCGAATATGCTGCGCTGGAATTTATAAAAGAGCTAAGAAAGTTAGAAAGTAAAAAATAATTGGATGGCAACCTTTGAAATTAAAGTTTGTGGAATGAGAAGCAGGGAAAACATTCTTGAAATAGCCTCATATCATCCGGATTATTTGGGATTTATATTTTATAAAAATTCACCTCGATTTGTTGGGGAGAACTTTCAGATACCCCCTGAACTGAGTCCGTCTATTAAAAGAGTGGGCGTATTTGTCAACGAGTCAACAGATCTTATTTTAGAACAGGCAGCCACACATCGTCTGGAGTACATTCAGCTTCATGGTGATGAAACGCCTGACCAGTGTCAACTGTTAAAAGAAAATGGATTGCGGGTGATCAAAGTATTTGGTGTTGACCGGAAGTTTGAACGTGAAGTCGTCAAACCATTTGAAGCCTGTGTAGATTATTTTTTATTCGATTCCAAAGGAAAACATCCTGGTGGTAATGGTATTCCCTTCGATTGGCAAACGCTGAATAACTATCAGGGTTCCACACCCTTTTTTCTGAGTGGCGGTATAAATCCGGAAAATGTTGGGCTAATAAGCCGGTTGAAGTTTCCAAACCTTGTTGCGATTGACGTGAACAGCGGGGTGGAAGACTCGCCAGGCATAAAGAACAAAGACAAGTTGAAAGAACTGCTTTCAAAAATTTAATTGTAACAAAAATGAAAGTCACTGTAGATGAACGAGGCTATTACGGGAGTTTTGGCGGGGCCTTTATCCCTGAGATGCTGTATCCAAATGTAGAAGAGTTAAGGGTTAATTACATTTCCATTATTGAGAATGAAAATTTTAAAATTGAGTTTGAACGATTGTTAGCCACATACGTTGGTCGTCCCACTCCATTGTACTTGGCCTCCCGGCTTTCTGAAAAGTATGGGGCAAAAATCTTTTTAAAGCGGGAGGATCTCTGTCATACCGGTGCGCACAAAATCAATAACACCATTGGTCAGATTATTTTAGCCAAGCACCTTGGAAAGCAAAAGATCATAGCTGAAACAGGGGCAGGCCAGCATGGAGTTGCTACCGCAACGGTATGTGCCCTCATGGGCATGGAATGTATCGTGTACATGGGCAAGTTGGACATGGAACGTCAGAAGCCAAATGTTGAGCGAATGCGGATATTAGGTGCAACAGTTATCCCCTCATTGAGCGGAAGTATGACTTTGAAAGATGCAACCAATGATGCGATGCGACATTGGATCAGTCATCCTGCTGATACACATTATATCATAGGGTCGGTTGTAGGGCCTCATCCTTATCCCGATATGGTAGCCCGATTTCAATCCGTTATCAGCATGGAAGTTAAAAATCAATTAATTGCCCGGGAAGGTAATCCTTACCCGGATTATGTAGTCGCCTGTGTAGGCGGAGGTAGTAATGCTGCTGGTGCTTTCTACCATTTTGTAGAAGAAGATCATGTTCACTTAGTTGGCGTTGAAGCTGCAGGTAAGGGGATTGACTCCGGTGAGTCCGCAGCGACAACCGTCCTGGGGAAACCGGGAATCTTACATGGAAGTAAAACACTGCTGATGCAAACCGCAGACGGGCAGGTCATTGAGCCGTATTCCATTTCTGCAGGATTGGACTATCCCGGTATTGGGCCATTGCACGCGCATTTATGTAATTCCGGTCGCGTTCAATTTTTGAGTGCCACAGATGATGAAGCCATGGTGGCTGGTATTGAACTGAGCAGAATGGAAGGCATTATTCCTGCCATAGAATCCGCTCACGCGGTGGCCGCTCTTGTTCAATTGCCATTTGAACAGGATGACGTGGTGGTTGTGAATTTGAGCGGACGGGGAGACAAGGACCTGGAAACCTATATACGATGGGGAAAATATTAAATGAGTTTAAAGGAAGCTTTGAATGAAAAATACAAATCGGATTAACGCTCTTCTAAAAAGAAAGACAAGCCATCTTTTGTCAGTATACTACACAGCAGGTTTTCCAGCGCTGACAGATACCATTCGTGTTGGAAAATTATTGGCTGAAAGTGGAGTCGATATGATTGAGATTGGTATTCCTTTCTCCGACCCCGTGGCCGATGGCCCTGTTATTCAGGCCAGCAACAAAGTGGCACTGGATAGCGGGATGACGTTGTTGGTGTTGTTAGAGCAGGTTAAAGAACTCCGTTCAAATACTGAAGTACCCATTATTCTGATGGGTTATTTTAACCCCGTGTATCAGCTGGGAGTTGAAAATTCTGCAGAAAAGCGAATGAGGCTGGCGTTGACGGTCTTATTATACCTGACTTGCCGTTGGAAGAATTCCAGGAGTTGTACATGGATATTTTTCACAAAAATGGATTGTCAAATATTTTTCTCGTGGCCCCCACGACTTCAGACGATCGAATCAAGTCCATTGATCAACTGTCGGATTCATTCATTTATGCAGTTTCATCTTTCGGTACAACCGGAGCAAAACAGGATTTTACGAGTAGCCAAGAAGAATATTTTGACCGACTGAATAAAATGAATTTAAAAAATCCCTTCTTGATTGGATTTGGCGTATCAAATAAAACTACGTTCTCCACAGTTTGTCAGTACGCATCAGGAGCTATCGTTGGCAGTGCTTTCATTAATATGCTCAAAGAAAGCTCAAATCTGGAGGAAGACATTCCCCGTTTTATCAAAACATTAAGACCATGATTATACAGTTAGATAAGAAAATATCCGAAAAGGAACGAGAGCAAATTAAATTGATGGTAAAAGACATTGGTTATAAAACAACACGGGTTAAAACTCAAATCGGAGAATATCTGATCGGTATTGGGAAACGTGAATTCGATATCCGTCAGGTGGGAAGCCTTCCTGGCATCAGCGATATCCACCGGGTATCTGATGATTACAAGTTGGTGTCGCGCAAGTGGAAAGTAAACCGGACCGTTATCGACCTTGGTGATGGCGTTCTCATTGGAAATGGAACACTAACGATTATGGCAGGACCATGTTCCATTGAAACCGAAAAACAAATAGAAGAATCCATCAAACACCTGGTAGAAAATAATGTACGCATCATGCGAGGTGGCGTTTTTAAACCCAGAAGTTCGCCTTATGCTTTTAGGGGATTGGGATCTGAAGGTCTAAAATTGTGGGCCATGATGGCGCGAAGTGCCGGAATTAAAATCATAAGTGAAGTCATGCAGGTGAGTCAGATTGCAGAGATGTATGATGAAGTGGATGTATTTCAGGTGGGGGCACGGAATACACAGAATTTTAATTTATTAGATGAACTGGGGCGCATTGATAAACCGGTGATGATTAAAAGAGGCATTTCCGGAACACTTGAAGAATTATTGTCATCTGCGGAATACGTTTTCAGTGGCGGCAACGAAAAGTTGATTTTGTGCGAACGGGGAATTCGTACGTATGAAAAAGCCAGCCGGAATACCATGGATGTGAATGCCATACCCATACTAAAAGAGAAAACACATCTTCCTGTTATTGCGGACCCGTCTCATGGTATTGGGTTAAGAGAATTTGTTGAGCCGATCGCTCTGGCAAGCATAATGGCCGGTGCGGATGGAATTATTTACGAAACACACCAATCTCCCGAAAGAGCTTATAGCGATGCACAACAAACACTCGATTTCATGGAATCTGAAAGGTTAATCAACAGGTCGAGAAAAGTATTTGACGTTAGAGAAAGTTTTTAAATCATTCTGATCATTCAGATACTTTTGTAGAAAAGTATGACTGGCGCGAACTTTCGCACCAGTCAATCAAAATTAAATTCTTAGTTCTTTTTCCAATCCGGTAATCGTCCGGGTGTAAATGGAGCTCCGGCAGCTTCCAATTTTGTTTCCAGATTTTTTAGATCCACCTCTACTGTACTCTTAAGCGTTGCCAAAACAACTTCAAATTCTTCACCGGCAATCTGCAACTGTGTCTTCATGGTAGTGGTTGGATCACCGGTTGTTCCATAGCCATCATAAATTGCACTGAATAATCTTGAATTAATAGATGGAGTAGTATCCAGATCCAATTGGTTGGCGGTTCGGTCACCGGAAAGCTTGATCTGAATGTCGTTCAGTTTCGCTTCAATATTTTTAAAGTCATTCAGGAATTCAGTATGAGGTGTTGAAATGCTGTTCATCGCTTCCTTCAGGTGTTTAATCCGGTTGTTGGTTTCACCTAATATGCGCGATGCCGCCTGAATACTGCGCTGCAGTTCAGCAGCCTCCCGTTGCCATGCTACCAGGGCCGGACGGCTACTTGCCGGCAATGTGGTTCCGGGTAGCACTTTCACCGTAAATTTTTCGGGACCATGTAATTCGGTAAAGTTGCCATCAACAAATTTGGATAGACTCACGGCATAGTTTCCGGGCGCGGCCAACTGACCTACATCATTGGATTGGAAAGGATTGTCATTGGATCCTCGACTTAGATTGATGGGGTTTGAACTTGGATATCTGAAATCCCAAACCATGCGTTGCACGCCTTTCTTAATTGAAGTCGTTAGTTTTCGGATAATGGTTCCCTGTTCATTTCGAATGGTGAAAAGCAAATACGCGCTTTCTTCCTGCTGTTCATCCTTTAGTTTATCATAGGTCGGATAAGTAACATCCTTTTTATCTTTCTCGAGCTTACCTTCAGCATCTTGCCGCTGTTCTTTTTTAGACTTGTATTCATCTTTAAGAAAATAGGTAAAGACAGCACCAACTTTCGGATTGGATGCTCCGTAGTATGACTCTCCCATAAATCCTTTGTCGCGTATTCCCAAAGGACTGTTTTCGATATACATCCAGCTATCTTTTATCGGAAAGATAAATGCTTCTTTACCTTCTGTTTGTCTGAGATTTCTGAGCGGGCTGTAGTCGTCAAGGACATAGAAACTGCGGCCAAAAGAAGCCAGCACTAAATCGTTCTCCCGTTTTTGTATGGCCAGATCACGAACGGCTATGGTGGGCAATCCCGACTTCAGTGCTTTCCAATTTGCTCCGCCATCATTTGAAAAGTGCACTCCGAATTCTGTAGCCACAAAGAGCAGATTGGGATCAACATGGTCTTCAACCACTACAAATGTTGACCCCCGTTCAGGTAAATTGGAAGTTATGGATGACCACGAATTTCCGCCATCTGAACTTTTATAAACATAGGGTTTGAAATCGCCCTGCTTGTGATTGTTAAAAACGGCATACATCACATTTTCATTATGTTGAGAGGCCACCACATGATATACATACGTCATGGACGGCACACCGCTAAATGATTCATATTTCTTCCAGCTGTTGCCGCCATCTTTCGTTACCTGAATCAGTCCGTCATCCGTTCCGATTATCAGTACGTTTTCATTTTTTGGCGATTCAGAAAATGCACTGACCGTTCCATAAAGTGCGGCTCCATCGTTTTTGCCCGGAGCATCCATACTCCAGATTCGGCCCATGAACGGAAGCGTATTCCGGTTGAGCTGACGGGTAACATCATTGCTAATTATTGCCCACGTACTTCCGTAATCATCACTGCGGAAGACTTTGTTGGCCGCAAAATAGATCCTTCCTTTTTTATGGACACTGGTACTTAACGGGGCATCCCAGTTCCACCGGTAACTGTTTTCACCTTTCACCGGTTTTGGTTGAATGCCGGTAGTTTCTCCTGTGGCCTTATCAAAACGTACAAGGCCTCCATGTTGCGATTGAGCATAAACGATATTGGGATTGTAAGGATCAATGGCACTTTCAAAACCATCACCACCGTTGGTTACGAACCAGTCGGCATTGGTGATTCCGTTTTCATTTCGCGTGCGTGATGGGCCGCCTAATGAGAAGTTATCCTGCGTTCCTCCGTATACATAGTAAAACGGTTCGCTGTTATCTACTTCAACCTTGTAAAATTGTGTGATGGGCAAATTGGGTTTGTATTGCCAGGTTTTTGCCCGATCCCAGGTTTCATAAATACCCCCATCATTGCCGTTGAGCATGTGATCAGAATCTTTTGGATCAATCCACAATGCGTGGTTGTCTACGTGTTTGGATTTTTCTCCCGCATTGCTCCACGTTTTACCTCCATCTTCAGAAACTTGAATAAAAACGGTCATGGAATATAACCTGTCCCTATCCGAAGGATCACAAATTACTTCACTGTAGTAATTTCCGGACGTTGAGTGAGACCCGCGCTTTTCCCAACTTGCTCCGCGATTGGTCGATCGGTAGAAGCCACCCTCATCACGGGCCGCTTCTACAATAGCGTAAATGTATTCCGGGTCGGCAGGGGAAATGGCCAGGCCAATTCTTCCCTTATCCACCGATGGCAGTCCTTTACTGCTTTTTGACCATGTCTTTCCTCCATCAACAGACTTATAAATATCAGAGCCGGGACCACCGCTTACGTATCCATAATCGTGTCGTCTTCGCTGATGCATGGCGGCATACAATACATCCGGAAACCGGGGATCCATAACCAGGTCTGTGGCCCCGGTGTGTTCATCCACTTTCAAAACCAGTTCCCATGTAGTGCCACCATCAGTGGTCTTGTACACACCGCGTTCTCCACCTTCTTTCCAGAGAGGACCTATTGCAGCAACAAAAACAATATTGGAGTTTCTGGGATCAACAATGATTTTGCCGATATGCTCTGATGTTTTAAGTCCCGTATTTTTCCAGGACTTGCCACCGTCTTCTGATTTATAAACGCCATCGCCATAAGCAATGCTGCGCTGGTTGTTGTTTTCACCCGTTCCCACCCAAACAACATTTGGATTGTTTGGATCTATAGTGATGCAACCAATGGAATATGATCCCTGACTGTCAAAGATGGGTTCATAAGTAGTACCGCTGTTAATAGTTTTCCACACTCCCCCGGAAGCCACCGCCACATAATACTCCGAATGGTTAGTTGGGTTTACTGCTAAATCGGCAATTCGCCCGGAAGTTAAAGCGGGGCCAATGTTGCGAAACTTTAATCCTGAAAGGGATAGCTCCTCCTTTTTTGGTGTTTCAGGTTCAACAGCTTTTTTGTTTTTCTGACCGAATAGCAGCGTTGTCGCTAGCAGCATCATGGGTAGTACACAACTGGATAGTTTCATAATCGATATTTTTTTCAGAGTTAAGGAATGGAAGCCATTTAATCAAAGAAAGTAAGGATGAATGGTGCATAAATTTCCGGAAATGTGGCGAATCAGGTATTTATAAAAGTGCCCTTTCTTTTCAGTCTGGTAAGATTGGGATATGTATATTCGGCATTGGAATAACGAGCTATCATGAAGCAATCAATTGGGATCATATTATGCTTTTTGTTAATTGGCTGCGGGCCTGCCGAAAGAAATACAGATATCGATTTGGGTATTTATAAAGCAGAGATTGAAGAATATCATCAAAAAAGGGTTGAAAGTTTGAAGGGTCCAACCGGATGGCTGAATCTTGCGGGTTTATTCTGGCTGAAACAGGGAATCAATTCTTTTGGAAGTGGCGCTGCAAATGATTTTATTTTTCCAAGCGGAAAGATTTCCGAACAAGCCGGTTATTTTCTACTGAACCAGGATGTGGTTACCCTGAATGTTCTTGAGCCTGTTAAAATTTTACCGGAAGGTAATAGTGTAAAAGAAGCATTAGCATTTCACCCGGATTCTACTTCGCGCGCCTTTGAGTTTGGGTCATTGCGTTGGTTTATTATTAAAAGGGATGATCAAATTTGGAGTTCGGTTACGCGATTTT
>JAAUQD010000013.1 GCA_012032815.1 Flammeovirgaceae bacterium | reverse complement strand
CTGATTTTTGGCAGGCCCGTTCAGACCCCGATCGAGAATATGGTGGACATGCGGTAACAGTTGTTGGCTATAATGACTCAAAGTTTGGAGGAGCCTTCGAAATTGTGAATAGTTGGGGAAAAAATTGGGCTACTGAAGGATTCACCTGGCTTCGGTATGATGATATGGAGAAGTTTGCTTTATACGGATTTGAGTTATTACCCGGCCCGGGTAACGAGATATCCGGCAGTATATTTTTAGCAACTGACAAGGGAGCCTCAATGCAAGTAACCGCAAAGGGAAGCGGAATTTATATGTTTAATAATCCGTACCCTACAGGCACAAAATTTAATGCGGAGATTGAGTTAAGCGAGCCAAATTATTTTTATTGCCTGGCCTTTGACGAAAACTTTGACTTTGTTCAGCTTTTTCCATCGGATAAAAGTCTTCATCCATGGCTTTCGGCCGAGTTTTTGAAATTCCCGCTTCGTAGTCCGGATCAGATTGAATTATTTGATCCACCCGGGAAAAACTATCTGTGTCTGATTGTATCAGGCTCTGCATTGGATATTCAAAAGCAGGGTGGTCTTATCCGATCGGGTAAAATGAATTATATACGGGACATAAATTCTATTTCCGCATACAATTGGTCGGGCAACCAACTTGTATTTTCAGGACCTTTTCATAAAGATTCAATCATCATTCTTATGGTTGAACTGGATCAGATTGCAAAGTAAAAGGCCGTCAATGATGATTCTGTATTAACTTTCGAATGAAAATATTTTATACTAAAACCGTAATGTAAACACTGTTTTAAGGTAAGGATCTGAATGTACGGTAAGATTTCCATTGTGCATTTGCATGATTTGACGAGATAAACTTAAACCAATGCCAGAACCGGTTTGTTTGGTTGTAAAAAACGGAACAAATATTTTATCGAGGGCTTCTTTAATTATTCCGGGTCCATTATCAATCACTTCAATAATTACCGAATTCTCGTCATAGCCTCCATTCAATTCAATCTTGCTGGATGAGGTATGTTCAATTGCTTCTAATGAATTTTTAATAAGATTGATCAAGACCTGTTCGATCATCTCCTCATCGGCCTGTATGGTTAAATATTCGGATTGACAGGTTAACAAAAATTCGATTTTAGAATTTTTAATTTCCTGTTTAAGAAATTGCGCTACTTTCTCAAGAAGGTCTTTTAAAAGTACAGTCTTAATAACCGGGGGTGGAAGTGAAGTGTACTCACGGTAAGCATCAATGAACTTAATTAACCCTTTACTGCGCGATTCAATGGTTTCGATTCCTTCGCGAAGATCCACAGCTCCTTCACTCTTGAGTTCATAATGACCGTTTTTCTTTTTTAAATCATGGTCAAGTACGTCTTTTAATGTTGAAGTAAGCGAAGATATCGGTGTAATTGAATTCATGATCTCATGACGAAGTACACGGGTTAAATTTTGCCAGGCTTGTAATTCCTGTTTCTGTAATTCATTCTGAATGTTTTGAAGTGTAATCAATTTGACTTCGTGGCCACGGATGCGGATATCGGTGCTGTTAATGGTCAATAGAAAATCCTTGGGATCACGGTACAACGTGCTCTTGCCGGTACGAACATCCTTTAAGGCATCGTACAGATTCTTGTTTATTTTCTCCAGCTCTTTAATGTTATTAATGGCTGGAAGTCCAATAAATTTTCGAGCGTTTGCATTGATCAGCTGAATGTTACCTTCCTCATCGAACGACAAAATCCCGGTTCTAACTTGCTGAACCACCGTGTTTAAATACTGCCAGTGCTCTTCTTTTTCAGATCGGGTATTCCTAAAAGCTTCCAATACTTCATTAAGGGCAGTATTGAGTTCCCGGAAACTCCGGCCTAGTTTATTATCAGCTGTAAATCCTGAAATGAAATCCGAATATTTTATAGACTCGAGAAATCGGGTGAGCTTTCTGTTGGTTTGTGAAACAAAACGATATAACTCAAGGAATTGAAATAATAGAACGGCTCCCGTAAGACCGGTAGCAAAAATCATGTTCGGTTGACTAATCATGAAGATAATTAGTGCCAGTGTAAGTCCGAGCAGGATTACCCGTAACGCAACACGAAAGCGAAAGTCGTTAAAGACCATATTTCTCCAATCTTCTGTAAAGCGATGAACGCGTGAGGCCCAGCTCTGCGGCAGCCTGCGTTATATTTCCATTGTATTTCTTGAGTACTTTTCGTATCAATAATTTTTCAACATCTTCAAGGTTGTAATGATCCAGATTCAGGGGCTGATCATTTTCTTTTGTTGTGGTAGCGGAAAAATTAAAGTCTTCGGGCTGTAAAACCGAAGAATTACTCAATATGATGGCCCTCTCCAATGAATGCTGCAATTCGCGGATGTTCCCCGGCCAAGGATGTTTGTGAAGCCGCGTCATGGCTCCGTCTCCAATCTTACTTACACTTTTTCCATATTTTACATTGTAGTGTTTTAAAAAATGATTGGCCAGCAATGGGATATCTTCAAGGCGATCGCGAAGCGGTGGAATCTCGACTTCAATTGTATTTATCCGATAAAGTAGATCTTGCCTGAAGCGATTTTCCTTGACCATCTCATACAAAGGAAGATTAGTTGCGCAGATCAATCGGGTGTCAATTGACATTTCTTGTTCGCTCCAACGCGGGAGACTCTTCGATTTTGAATTGCGGTTAAAAGTTTGGCCTGGAGCGGCATGGACAAATTGCCAATTTCATCCAGAAATAATGTACCGTTATTCGCTAATTCAAATCGACCGGCACGGTCCTCTTTCGCATCGGTAAAAGCTCCTTTCTTGTGACCAAAGAGTTCACTTTCAAAAAGGGTTTCTGTGATTGATCCAAGATCAACCGACACAAATGACTCGTGTTTTCTTGATGAGTGTCTGTGAATGGCTCTTGCTACCAGTTCTTTGCCGGTTCCATTTTCTCCAAGGATTAAAACGTTTGCATCGGTATGTGCAACACGCTCGATCGTTTGGAATATACGCTGCATGATCTGGCTTTGACCAATTATCTCACTGAACTTAGAATTAATTTCCTGATTGATCTCCTGGTTCTTTATTTTCAAGGTTTCTATCTCATCCCTTGACTCACGCAACCGCATGGCTGAATAAATGGTAGCCAGCAGTTTTTTCATTTTCCCAGGGTTTTAAAACAAAATCAGTTGCACCGGCCTTAATGGCTTTGACGGCCATCTGCACATCCCCGTAGGCCGTTATTAAAACAACCACAGCTGAGGGATCCATCTCTAATATTTTTCTAACCAATAGTAACCTTCACTTCCACTACTTACATCCTTGGTAAAATTCATGTCCAGGAGAATCACATCGTAGTCCTCATTGCTGAGAAGGGATGGGAGGGTTTCCGGACTTTTCTCCGTATCAACCTGACCAAAATGGCGCTTCAGAAACATTCTGGCCGCCTTTAATAGATCTTCATTATCATCAACAATTAATATTCTTCCTTGCTTAATTGATGTCATAGGTTCTCAATTTTTTAAATGGGTCTCAAATGAGATGATTCAGCTGACTTCGTGACAATTATGATACCGGGAGCCATTGCATTTAAAATCCTACTTTTAAAGGCCTAATGTAATTATTTATTCGTCCGAATGCGGACGCGGCCGTTCAAATGTGAACGACAATATGGCTTAAATGGTTATGTTTCCAACTGATTAGTTCGAATATTGGCATTGGCACACTTGTTGGCCATTGAGGCCTGAAATTTAGAATTAATGGATCGAAAGATAAAGAAGAAGGTTTGGACGCTGAAACGGGTAGCCACTTTTGGTGGAATAGCCCTTTTGGTAATATTTGTTTCGTATCAGTTCATTTTTGCCGATAGACGCTCAAAGCTCAAAATAGACAGAGAGAAGATCACCATTGCTACTATACAACGAGGTGTATTTCAGGAGTTCATCCCTTACACAGGAATTGTGGAACCAAGCCGCAGTATCTTTTTAGATGCCATTGAAGGAGGAAATATCAAGAGGATTTTACGGGAAAGCGGTTCTATGTTGAAAAAGGGGGACGAGATTATGGAGCTCACCAACCTGAACCGCGAACTGAGTGTACTCAGCCAGGAAGCATCATTGAATGAAAGTATTAATCGGGTGCGAGAAACCCGTCTGCAGATCACACAAAATGATCTGCGGCAGCAGGAAACACTTGCACAAATTGACAATCAGTTGGCGATTCTCAAGCCGCAATATGAAAGACAAAAACAATTATTTGATCGGAAGTTGATTTCTGCACAGGAATTTGAGCGTGTGGAAGCTGATTATTTTTATAATATCAAGCGAAGGGAGATTACGTACAAAGCCTACAAGATCGATTCGCTGGACAGGAATCGTCAGCTCAAACAATTGAATGATTCTGAAAAAAGAATGTCACAAAGTTTGGATGGTGTAGCACAAATTCTGGATAACCTGGTCATTCGCGCTCCGATTGATGGGCAATTATCCACACCACACTGGGAGATTGGTCAGGGTATTACTACCGGACAGCGACTGGGGCAGGTGGATATTGTGGGTAGTTATAAAGTGCGTGTACCCATTGATGAAATATACCTGGCCCGGATTCAGACGGGACTTCATGCATCAACCAGTTTTGCCAACAAAGATTATAGTTTGGTGATCACCTACATTTACCCCAACTATTCAAAACGGACGGTTTGAGGTTGACATGGAGTTTGATGGTGAAACCCCTCAGGGTATTCGCAGAGGGCAATCGCTTCGCATGCGCATTGAATTGGGTCAATCGTCTGAAGAATTACTTTTGCCGGTAGGTGGATTTTATAAAGATACCGGTGGAAATTGGGTATTTGTGCTGGATGGAAATGACAGAGCTGTGAGAAGAGATGTCAGGCTTGGAAGAAAAAATTCGGAGAATTTTGAAGTGCTGGAAGGGCTGAGTTCAGGAGATCGTGTGATCACTTCATCGTATGAGAATTTTGGCAATAATGAAGTTTTAATTCTTAACTAGTGCAACTTAATTGAATAAAAAGCGTCTTATATCAATATCTGAAATGTTTTTAAAACTATATATTAATTCTAATCATCTAAATCATAAAAACAAAAACGTCATGATCAAATTGAAAGGTCTGGAAAAAGTGTATACCACAGAAGAGGTTGAAACTACCGCGTTAAACAATATTACCCTTGAAATTAAGGAAGGCGAGTTTGTAGCGATTATGGGTCCGTCAGGATGCGGTAAATCTACATTACTTAATATTCTGGGTTTGTTGGACAATCCATCCAACGGAGAATACAATTTTGGCGAACACGAAGTGTCGAAGTACAGTGAGCGTCAACGTGCGCAACTTCGCAAAGGATCGATAGGCTTTGTGTTTCAGAGCTTTAATTTGATTGATGAACTTACTGTTTTTGAAAATGTGGAACTTCCTCTTTTGTATTTAAAAGTTCCCAGCAGTGAGCGTAAGCAAAAAGTTGAGCAGGTTCTTGAGCGTATGGGCATCATGCACAGGAGAAACCATTTTCCCCAACAGCTTTCGGGTGGTCAGCAACAAAGAGTGGCCATTGCCCGTGCCATTGTAGCAAAACCAAGAGTGATCTTAGCCGATGAGCCGACTGGAAATCTTGACTCAGCTAATGGCGAAGAAGTAATGAAACTTTTGTCTCAATTGAATGAAGAGGGGACAACCATTATCATGGTAACGCACTCACCGTATGATGCCAACTATGCACATCGGATCATCAACTTATTTGATGGTAAAGTCGTTACCGAAAATATCAAAGAGCATTTTCATGTATAAGATTTCAAGGCACAACCTTGATGCGTTCTTTATAGTTTAGGTTTAGGTTAGAAAAAAGTCCCGGCACCTCCGGGACTTTTCCTTTTGATCGCAATGGGACTGTATTTGTACGATTCTGAACAATATATAGCGGAGGCTCACTAGAATTACTTCTGTTAACACATTTTTTTGATGGGCATTATTCTTGAGTATGCAACCTGTTGTATCGTTAACCAGTCCTAACTAGTATCAACCTGTTCGATTATGATTAAAAATTACTTTCTCATCACACTTCGAAGTCTTCTAAAAAATAAGTTATACGTCTCCATCAATATACTTGGAATGGCAGTTGCAATTGCCTGTTTAATTGTAGGATACTATAATTATGATTTTAATGATAAGTTTGACTATCACCATGTCAATCAGCATTCCATTTACAGAGTGAGTTCACTTCGTGAATTTCAAGGTCAGGTTACTAAATTTGGATATACCCCTCTTCCCCTGGGAAATGCTATTCGGGAAAATGTAAAAGATATTGATAGGGTAGTTCGCTATATTCCTGATGGCGGAAATTTCAGGATTGATGACAATACGTTCAATGGTTCACTCTCGTATGTTGATGCGGCATTCTTTGATGTTTTCTCTTTTGAATTTATTGAAGGAACTCCGCAGGCAATAGGTGAACCCGGACGGGTATTAATAAGTGAAGATGTGGCAATCAAATATTTTGGAAAGGAGCCTGCTCTGGGGAAAATGATAACTGAACTTTTAGACAGCGCATCACGTGAATTTATTGTGGGTGGTGTTTACAAAGAGCAACCTTCAAACTCCAGCTTCAATGATCAGGCATACACGCTGTTTGAGAACTACTTCATTAAAAATAAGGATCTGGACGAAAGCAATTGGAGGTACCGGGCTACACTATTTGTTCAGATAAGTAACCCCGACAGGATTCAAGCCATCACAAGTCAGATAAACCCCTATAAAGAAAATAACAATATCGTAAGGGAAGACTTTGTCTTAAGTGGTTTTGAATTAGAGTCGTTTGTTGGAATGGGGAAGAGGGATAGCTACGATGAAGTACCCGGAACATGGACCCGCGAAGGCTCTCCGATTGCTGCCGTTATCGGGACAGGGCTAATGGGTATTTTAATTTTACTCATTGCGTGCTTCAATCTCACAAATACATCAATAGCCATATCCTCGCGGAGATTGAAAGAAATTGGACTGCGAAAGGTTATGGGTGGTGAGCGAAAACAATTGATTGCTCAATTTCTTGGTGAAACATGGTTGATCTGCCTGCTTTCACTTTTATTAGGTGTTGTCATTGCAGAAACACTTTTAGTGCCTGCCTTCAATGAACTCTGGCCTGAAATGAAAATCACTACCAGCTACATCGCTAATCTTGATTTTACTATTTTCTTAATACTGACTCTCCTCTTAACAGGACTTTTAGCAGGTGGCTATCCTGCTTTTTACATTAGCAAATTCCAACCGGTTGAAATTCTAAAGGGAAAGTTAAAATTTGGCGGTACTAATTACTTTACAAGGGTATTACTTACCCTTCAGTTTGCTATTTCCCTAATTGGTATTGTCTGCAGCTTTGCCTTCGTGGAGAATGCAGAATTTCAAAAGGAGTTTGATCTGGGCTTTGCAAAGAACGGGGTTGTCTATACTTATGTCAACGGGTCGTCCGAATTTGAAATATTCAGAAATGAGCTGGAAAAAAATGAGGATATCATCAGAATCATGGGCTCTCAGCATCATTTCTATTCATCTGCATATAACGATCCTATTAAAAGCGGTGAGTTGGAAATTGAAGTCGATATCTTAAATGTTGGTGATGATTACATGAAGACAGTTGGCCTGACATTGTTGGAAGGGAGAGATTTTGTAATTGATTCGGAAACAGACAGAAAAGAATCGGTCATCGTTACGGAAGAAGTTGCACGAAAGTTTGGATGGGAAAATGCGGTAGGATCGGAGATCATTTGGATGGATACCGTAAAACTCTACGTTGTAGGAATAATAAAGAATGTTTACAACAACGGCATGTGGTCTGAGTTTGATCCGGTTATGCTTCGCTATGCAGGGAAAGATAATGTCGCTCATGTTATTGTCAGTGCTCCGCCAGACAAAATAGTGGAAGTCAATAAATTCATGGAAGCCACCTGGAAGGAGATTTTTCCAAATCGCATGTATAATGGAAGATATATGGATGAAGAAATCATTGAAGCCACTACGGTAAATATTAATATCGTAAAGATGTTTGTCTTTTTAGGAATTGTGGCATTGATTCTTTCAGCAACAGGATTGTTCACACTGGTTTCGTTGAATATCATTAAGAAAATGAAGGAAATAGGAGTGCGCAAGGTGATGGGAGCCACCGTTGCCAATATTTCAAAAGTGGTTAACCTTGAGTTTGCCATTATCATGTTGATTGCCTGCATTCTGGGATCTGTGCTTGGATCTTTAATGGCAGGCATGTTAATGGGAAGTATCTGGGATTACTATTTACCAACCACCGCAGTAACCCTGATTGTTTCTTCATTGATTTTAATCGTGGTAGCCGTTGTTTCGGTAGGATATAAGACATACACAACTGCCCGAATGAATCCGGTTAAAGTACTACGAGACGAATAATTATTTTATGCCTGCAACTTTATTTGACTTTTAGCGTCTAATAGTTGAATCCAACTTCCCATTAAAAGATATGCTTAAAAATTATTTAAAAATTGCTTTTAGAAACTTTGTTCGTCAAAAGGCATATTCGGCATTGAATATTATTGGGCTCATGCTGGGCCTGACAGCCAGTTTTTTAATTGGCCTGTACATCATGGATGAACTTAGCTATGATAAATTTCATTACGAAGCCCAAAACATTTATCGCGTTGCCCTGCATGGAAAAATTGCCGGACAGGAAATCAAAACAAATTCTTCATGTCCTCCACTTAGTGAAGCACTGATCAATGAAGTTCCTGGTGTAGAACAGTCTACCCGCCTGATGTCGCGGTCGGGAATAGTAATGAAACACAAGGAGTTGGCCTTTACTGAGTATGAAGTTTTTGTATGCCGATTCGAATATTTTTGATTTTTTCAGTTTCAAATTATTAGAGGGTGATCCTCATACGGCACTCATTGAACCCAATTCAATTGTACTAACATCCGCAGCTGCTAAAAAGTATTTTGGAGATGATGAATCATTGGGACAAATAATAACGGTGGGAAATGATAACAAGGCGTTTCATGTTACCGGTATTGCAGAAGAACCTCCGGCTAATTCACACATTCAATTTGAAATTCTGTTATCATCACAATCGGATAGAAACATGCAGTCCGATCAATGGACGAACAATGGGCTATATACCTATTACCGGATAAATCCAATGACGCCTGTAAGTCAAGTTGATGACAAGCTTAGGGAATTGGTTTTAAAGTATGTGGGGCCTGAAATTTCAGAAGGATTTGGGATGTCATTTGAGGAATTTGAAAAGCAGGGAGGTCAATATGGATATTACTCCCGACCGTTTCTGGATTCTCATTTGTATTCTCCAGAGATGGATGATGATATAACACCAAAAAGTGATATCAAGTATGTATATATTATTGGAGCCATCGGATTGTTCATACTGATTATCGCCTGTATCAATTTCATGAACCTGTCCACGGCAAGATCTTCCGGGAGAGCTAAAGAAGTTGGGCTTCGCAAAACTCTTGGGTCAGTACGCAAATCTCTGATCTTTCAATTTCTATCGGAGTCTTTTATATATGTTTTTGCTGCAACGCTGCTGGCAGTAGCTGCGGTTTATCTTTTGCTGCCTTCATTTAATCTGTTGGCAGGAAAGGATTTAACCATTGAGAATCTGTTCAGCCTGTCTTCATTAGGGATAATTGCTTCTATTGTTCTTTTAGTTGGGTTACTGGCCGGAAGTTACCCTGCTTTTATCTGACAGCTTTTAAACCGGTTGATGTGTTAAAAGGAAAGGTGAGAAGTGGTTTACGAAGCAAAGGCATTCGAAGTACATTGGTTGTCGTGCAATTTGCAATTTCCATAGCGCTTATTATTTGCACAATGGTGGTGTTTGATCAACTGAATTATTTGAAAGACCGCCACATTGGGTTGGACAAACATAATGTGATGGTTCTTGACAATACCCGAAGGCTGGATAAGAACATGGAAGTATTCAAGGAAAAATTGGACGCGCAATCAGGAATCATCAAAGCCAGCTACACCAATAATCCATTTCCAGGAGTTGGCAACACTACGGTATTTCAGACAGCCGGAACGGATGACAACAGAATTATGGGTACCTACTTTGCGGATGATGATCATTTAGAGGTTTTAAAAATAGAAATGGTGAAGGGCCGGTATTTTTCAAAAGAATTCAAGTCTGACTCTTCGGTATGCGTTTTAAATGAAGCCGCGGTAAAAGAACTGGGTTGGACGGATGATCCGATCAACCAAAAGCTTACGAACTTCAATGGTCCTGAACCTTTTGACATGACCATAATCGGTGTGATGAAAGATTTCAATTTTGAGTCGTTTAAATCCCCCATCAGACCATTAGTTTTAATGTACACACCAACAGCCAACCGGATACTGATCCGTTATGAAGGAGAGTCAAAAGAAGCGATTGCCAAAATCGAGACCCTCTGGAAGGAATATGCTTCTAATGAACCTTTTGAGTACGGATTTCTTGATCAGCGATACAATGATCTTTTTAAGGAAGATCAAAAGCTAAGCGAACTGATTACCGTTTTGACCTCGATTGCCATTGTGGTGGCTTGCCTTGGATTATTTGGGCTTGCCTCTTTTACGGCAGAACAACGGACCAAGGAAATAGGCATACGAAAAGTGATGGGTGCTTCCGTTACCACCATTAGTTCGTTGCTGTCCAAAGAGTTTATGGTGCTCGTGGGTATTGCTTTCGTTATTGCCTCGTTTATGGCGTACTACCTCATGGATAGATGGTTGGAAACATTTTGCTTACAGGATTCAACTATCCTGGGTGGCGTTTTTAATCAGTGGAGCGCTGGCCATTCTCATAGCCTGGCTTACCATCAGTTATCATTTTATAAAAGCTGCCCGTTCAAACCCAACTACATCGCTTCGGTACGAATAGTCGCTGAGTAATTTTAAAACAGGCACAGCTGAATTTGATTTGTGTCGTTATAAGGAGATTTAAAATTGTTGTCAGCAGCCAACAATAACCTGGGGATTTCAACAAAATAAAAGTAAGTCCAGAAAGTGTAAAACTTAAACTGAAGTACTAGGATACCTCTTCTGAAAGAGTTCGAAAAGGTAAACATTCATCAGCAGAAGCAGCATGCCATAGAATATGTCTTCGATGGGGATGGTTCCGATCCGGATTCCCAGATTTTCTTCATTGTTGTACCATACTACCTGATCTTCAATACCTGACCCCGTCAAAACTCCATTGACTATAAAAAAGGGCACAAGAATAACCAGAAAAGAAAAATAAAATCTTCCTAGAAAAAAATTAAAAGTAGTAATAGTGAAGAGTAAGAAAACCGCTGTACTTAAGAAAGTTACTGACGTATACCACTTTCCCAGTGAAAGGGTTCCGGTTATGAATAATATAAAAATCAGAGTCCCTGTTATTTTGTTTCGATGATCACCCAGAAAATCTCGTGGCAAAAGGAAACGCAATGCTTCATAGGTGAAAACACAAGCGTACGGGATACAAATAAAAAAGAGTAATTCTTCAATAGGCAGGTTAGCCAGGTAGATTCCTGAAACGTACCGGGGATTGAAGCCCCAAATACCCATGTCTGTAAATACAATATCCCATAAAATAAAAACCAGGCCCGGAATAATAATGGAAGGTAGGAGAAACTTCCATTTTTTGTAAAATGGGGCTTTCGGATAAAAACTAAATCCTAATGGAATGGAGATGGCCAGCAGATCAATGGAGAGATATAGAAATCTGTCAGACAAGAATTACTGTGTTTGTTGACGTTCTTTTTTGTGAAAGAATTGTTTTGGCTCATATTTTTTTGGAGCATATAAAAAGCCAAAAGCTTCACAGTCATCTTTCGTGTGTTTACTATGATGCACATAATGCGCGTTGATCATTCGTTTAAGATAACTGCTCTTGTTTTCAAGTCTCCATCGAATTCGCTGATGAACAATAACATCGTGAAATAAAATATAGAAAAGTCCATAGCAGAATATGCCCAGACCCACAGCCAGCAAATAAGGGTTATAGCGAATCAATGACGCATAATAAAAGATGCCTATTGATGGCAAGCTGAAAACAACAGCGAACCAATCGTTCTTTTCAACAACGTGGTCATGTACCGTGTGATGTGACTTATGCCATACCCATAAGAATCCATGCATTACATATTTATGGGTAAACCACGCTACAAATTCCCAGAAGAGAAAAGTCCCTATGGTAATTAATCCACAGATAAGGATTAACCAAATGCTCATGTTTGTTGTGCGTTAAAGGTTTTTACCAGTACATCCGATCGGTATTCAAAGATACGCTCTAATTCACGGGCAACAAATAAACGGTTTGCAAGTTGTCCGAGAATTCCAAGCGGAACACTATAGTTTACTTCATCAATCATTTCAACACCATCATTGAGTCTATGGAAGTGATGTTGATGATGCCAAAAAGAATAGGGTCCTGCGCGCTGTTCGTCAATAAATAAATAAGGTTTATTAACCGTGGTGATTTCGCTAACCCAATTCACTTTTAGGAATGGGAGTATGCTCACTTGATACTTTATTATTTGTCCGGCATATATTGATTCTTTACCTGAAATACTGATGATTTCAAAACTCATCTCAGGGGGAGTAATCTTCGAGAGATTTTCAGGGTTTGAAAAGAATGCCCACGCATCCTCTAAGGAAATGGGTAATTTTAGATTACGTTTGAATGAATATACTTTCATTTTATTCTAAACAAGCAGAGCATCAAAAGGTTATTATTCGGTTAATGCTCTTTTGTAAACATCCAAAGCCCTACGTCTTGCCATTTCGTGATCTACAATTGGCTTAGGATAGTCTTGTGATCCGAATTCCGGAATCCATTTTTTAACATAATTATTTTCCGGATCGAATTTTTTGGTTTGCAGGTAGGGATTGAATATTCTGAAGTAAGGGGCGGCATCAACGCCTGATCCGGATGCCCATTGCCAACCTCCATTGTTTGATGCTAAATCAAAATCAAGTAATTTCTGTGCAAAATAGGATTCCCCCCATCTCCAATCAATGAGCAAGTGCTTGGTAAGAAAGCTGGCAGTAATCATACGTACCCGATTATGCATAAAACCGGTTGAGTTTAATTCCCGCATACCGGCATCGACTATTGGATATCCGGTTTTGCCCTTACACCAGAGATTAAATTCCAGAATGTTATTTCTCCACTCAATTCGATCGTACTTTGGTTTAAATGATTTATGAGTAGCTGGAAAGTGATAGAGTATCATCTGGTAGAAGTCACGCCAGATCAGTTCGTTTAGAAATTTATCACCATGCTTTAACGCTTCCCCGAGTAGTGTTCGAATTCCGATTGTGCCAAACCGAAGGTGAACACTTAGGCGGCTCGTTCCATGTTGAGCCGGATAGTCCCGATTACGAGAATAGTTGCTTAGTACATTACGATCAATTTTTGGGAGAGAGAATTTAATATCTGTTTTTTCAAATCCAATTTCTGAAATTGTTGGAAAAATAAGTGGTGGAGTACGCAGCAAATTAGATAGATTGGGTTTTTGGATTTTTATTTTTGAGATATCCAGATTTGTTTTCCACTTTTTGCTGTACGGTGTGTACATCGTATAAGGTGATCCGTCATCTTTAATGATCTCATCCTTTTCAAAAATCACTTGATCCTTGAATGAAACAAAAGGTATGTTCGCTCTGGCAAATGTTTCCTTGATTGTTTCATCGCGTTGCCTCCCATACGGTTCGTAATCGTGATTGGTATAGACAGCTTTGGGATGCAGTGATGTTAAAATCTCTACCGGGTCGCCATAAAGAATAAGAATAGAGCTTCCCTGTTTTTCGAATGAATGTTTTAAATGAAGCAAGGTCTGATGAATAAAATCAACTCGTCTATCGTGTTTTTCCAATTCATTCAAAATGACCGAGTCAAAGATAAACAGAGGTAATACATTATTATTTTCCTGAAGAGCTCTGGATAATCCTACGTTATCAACGATTCTCAAATCCCGCCTAAACCAAAAGAGCGTGGTCTCAGAGTTAATAATATTGATATTTTTGTAATTCAGGTTGAAGATATTTGCTATTAATTAACACCAATTGTTGTGAAATGTTTTAAGGTATACAGTATAGTACTGGTTCTTGTAGGTGTAGGATTTGATTGTTTTAGCCAAAGTAAAGAGGTAGTAACGCAGGATGCTGAATGGTTTCAAATTAATTCAGCGATGAAGTTTCATAAGCGGTTCGGATTATTTTCTGATGGTCAGTTCAGGTATTCCGACTTTCAAAACGCGCAATATCTTGCTCGCACAGGACTTGAAATATTTATCAATAAGAATTTATCCATCGTACCGGTCGGCTACGCCTATATCTGGAATTATCAATATGGGGAGCAACCTGTTACTTACCCAGCTGATGAACAGAGGTTGTGGGAGCACATCATGTACAAACACAAAGCGGGTAAGTTGTCGTTTAATCATCGCTTGCGGTTGGAGCAACGGTTTATAGAGAAGTTTTCAACGAATCAAAGTGGCGATGTGATCAATGAAGGTTTTGAAAATTACAGAAATAGAATTCGGTACAGAATATTATTCTGGTCTCCGTTTAAAGGAGATACTATCGTACCGGAAAGCTGGTTTTGGGGAGCCTGGAACGAAGTATTTATCAGTTGGGGTGATGGAGTCACCTATAATAAGCCAGACCAGAATCGTACGCAGATTGCCCTGGGCTATCAGGTTAATAAAGATTTTCAAATTATCCTTGGCCCTTATTATCAATATCTTATTAAAAGCAATGGAACTCAACAGGAAAATAATGTTGGTTTCAATATGTGGTTTAATTACAATTTCGATTTTAGTAAAGAATCAGGTAACTAATTTATCGGATTCTATTCGATCGAGAATTAACCTGAACCAGTAGGAATACTTATCAGGATTTAATTTAGTGTCTGCAATAACACTATTAAAACTTTCCCACCTCCAGTCTTGTGCTTCTTCAGGATTCAAAACAGGATTGCCGTTAAACTTCCCGATATAAACATGATCAAATTCATGTTCAATGAGGTTGTTTTCTAATTCTGTTTTGTAAATAAAGGAATAAAGAAAGTTCAAGGGGACTTCAATTCCCATTTCTTGTTTTAATTTCCGTCTGGCGGCTTGTTTATTGGTTTCACCGGGAAGCGGATGACTGCAGCAGGTATTGGTCCAAAGCCCGGCCGAATGATATTTTGTTTCCGCCCGTTGCTGCAAAAGGATCTCACCTTTTGAATTAAAAATGAGAATTGAAAAAGCACGATGCAGAAGCCCTTTTTCATGAGCTTCTAATTTGGGCATGGTTGATAATTCATTATCCGATTCATCAACCAGAATTACATTATCTGTCATATCCTGTTTAGTTGATGTTTGAGATAGGAAGTTGCCAATAACTGTAATTTATACCGATTTTGAATTCTAAATCTCTTTTCCATAATCTGCTCTGGTTTTACACTCTTTATTTTATTGAACAGAGCGAGATAATAGACATAAGCCACGTACACTCCAAAACGGGAAGAGCGTGGTAACTTTCTTATTCCATTCAAGGCGTTGGTAAAATCTTCACTAATCTCTTTTCAACTAATGCCTTAGCCGATTCATCGAATCGCTCTATATTAATTTCCGGAAAGTAGGATCTGCCCAGATCTTTATAGTCAGCACGCAAATCACGAAGAAAGTTAACTTTTGAAATGCAGCTCCAAGGCTCATGGCAAATGGTTTCAATTCATTGTATTTCTGTTGATCACCTTGTACAAACACCTTCAGGCACATGAGCCCAACCACCTCAGCCGAACCAAGGATATAGTTTTTGTAGCTTGATTTGGTGTGGTCAGTTTTAATCAGATCCATTTCCATACTAAGTAGAAACTTATTGATTAGATCTCGGTCAATTTTATATTCGTTTACAGTATGTTGGAAACTATTCAAGATTGGATTTAAACTAATCCCTTCTTCAATAGCCAGGTAGGTATCATTTTGAATCGCTTTAATAATTCATCCTTTTGAATCCATGAAATGAATCTACAATCTCATCTGCAAATCGGACGAACCCATATATTGAATAGATGGGATCCCGAAGAGGCTTGGCCAGGCAATAGATGCCGAGTGAAAACGATGTGCTGTACGCGCGAGTGGTAAGCCGACTGCTCTGAATGGAGATTTTATCAAAGATAGCTTTCATTATTGGTTAGATCTTTTAATGAGTTCCTTGGCAACTAACTCCCCAGATATGATGGCTGGCGGAACCCCCGGCCCTGGTACAGTTAGCTGGCCTGTATAAAACAGGTTAGGAATCTTTTTGTTTATAATCGATGGCTTTAGTATTGCCGTTTGACGCAATGTGTTGGCTAAGCCGTAAGCGTTTCCTTTAAACGCATTATAGTCTTGTTTAAAATCATTGTGGGCATACGACCTATTAAATACAATATTGGGTCTGATAGGTTCGTCAAGTATGTACTCAAGCCTGTCGAGCACCATGTTAAAGTATTTTTGGCGTGTAGCTTCTGTATCTTTTAAGTCCGGAGCTACCGGAATCAAGATAAATATATTTTCACAATTTTCCGGTGCAACACTGGCGTCTGTTTTGGAGGGATTTGAAATGTAGAATTGTGGCGCAGTTGGCCATTGGGGGTTTTTATAAATCTCATTGCTATGCACACCAAAATCCTGATCAAAGAATAATGTATGATGTAGCAATCCTTTTATTTTTTTGTTTATACCGAGATAGAAGATCAGGCTGGAAGGAGCCATGTCCCGCTTTTGCCAATACGATTCAGAATACTTTCGATGCGATTGGGGTAACAGTGTTTGTTCTACATGGTGATAATCAGCTCCGGCAATGATGTAATCAAACGACTCAAGATATCCATTTACAAATACCCCAGTAGCTTTTTTTCCATTTAATGAAATGGATTGTGCCGGGCTGTTAAATCGGAAAGCAACGCCAAGTGATTCAGCCAGCGATACCATTCCCGAAACCACTTTGTTCATGCCACCTTTTGGATACCACGTTCCCAACGCCATATCCGCATAATTCATCAGGCTGTATAGGGCTGGAGTATTTTCAGCGGTGGCTCCTAAAAAGAGAACAGGGAATTCCAATAGCTGGATAAGTCTTTTATTTTTGAAATGCTTTCGAATATATTTTGATAAAGAAGTAAATACATCCATTTTGAGTGCGGCCTTCATGATTCGGACATCAATGAATTCTGAAATGGACAAGCTTGGTTTATACACCAGTTCTTTCATTCCGATATCATATTTGTATTTACTTTCTTTCAAAAAAACTGACAATTGCTTCGAACTTCCGGGCTCAAGCTGATCAAACATTGCTCCCAGTTGTTGCATTCCAGCCGGAATATCCAGCTTGTCATTTTTTCCATAATAGACTCTATAGGAGGGATCAAGGAGTACCAAATCATAAAAATCACGCGGCTTTTTATCAAACAAACCAAAGTACTTTTCAAATACATCGGGCATCCAATACCAGCTGGGCCCCATGTCGAATAGGAAGTCGTCTTGAGAGAAAGACCGGGCGCGGCCACCTGCCGAAGAATTTTTTTCAAATACGGTAACACTAAATCCCTCTTTGGCCAGGACCGAAGCAGCTGATAATCCGGCAAATCCGGAACCTATGACGGCAACTTTTTTCACTTCTTTACTAATTCGCGTATCCTACCAGTTTATTTTGAAGTTCTTTGCGTGCATGAAAAATTCTATTCTTAACCGTTCCAAGCGGGATGTTCAGATGTTCGGCTATCTCGTTGTATTTGTATCCTGTTAGATACATCTTAAACGGAATTATAAGATCCTCACGAATTTCATTTGTCTTCTCCCATACTTCCTGATACTCCAGGTTTTTGTGTGGCCTATTAAATGTATAGGTGTCCTTTTGATTCAAATAGAAACCAGATTCAGAGGAATCAGTATATGTATTGGCCTTTTTCTTTTTTCGGTATTGATTGATGAAAGTATTTCTCATTATGGTAAAAAGCCATCCTTTCAGATTGGTATTTTCTCTGAATTTATCCTTGTAGGACATGGCCCGCAGAAGTGTGTCTTGAACCAGGTCCAAGGAGTCGTCTTGAGTTTTAGTATACTTCCTCGAAAGATTCACTAAATAAGATTGAAGTCCTTCAAGCTGCTGGTTAAATTCGATGGTTGACATATTGTTTAATTATAAATTGATAACATTAAACAAAAATACAACTATTATTCAATAATGCAATAAAATGTTTAATATATTTTAATAAACAATAAACAATAAATTTAACCTATTTTCAGCATCTCCTTGATTTCCAGGGCGTTTCGAAAGTAATGTATGTTTTTATGTTTATTCTTTTCAGCACGGTTTATGACGCTTCCGGATATTAGGATCATTGAATTGGGGAAGTCGTTTGCTAGACTGTTGGTATAACGGTCTATTGAATCCTGACTGAGGGGAGAAATTAAAGATAGAATCAAGAAGTCGGGTTGATGAACATCATAAACTTGTTTTAAATTAGAATGTGGCACCATTTGCCCCAGATAATAGGTTCTGATTCCATTTTTCTTTGCCAGATAGTAGTAGAAAAGCAATCCAATTTCATGAAGTTCATTTTCCGGTAAAAATAATACCGCCTTAGGCGAATCTTTTGGGGGCAGTTCCAGTCCATCAATAGCCACCATCATCTTTTGTCGGACAAGATTTGAGATAAAGTGCTCCTGAGCCGGTGTTATCTGGTTGGTTTGCCAAAGTATCCCAATTTTTTCAAGAAACGGATAGAGGATTTCCACCACCGTTTGTTCAAACCCAAACCGCAAAATCATTCCTGATAAAGTCTTCTCGAATTTCTCCTCTTCCAGACTGATCATTGCCAGCACCAAGGCATCAATTTGAACCTGGTGTTCAGTACTTTGAGAAGTTAGTTCCTGGATTTTACTATTCAGCTCCACCGCGTCCATCTCTGCAATACGGGAGATTTTGACACCATGGTTGTTCAGAAGAGAGACATTAATAATCTTTTTTAGGTCCGCATCGGAATAGTATCGAATGTTTGTGGACGTACGGTTTGGCTCAATGATTTGATGCCTTTTTTCCCAAATACGGATGGTATGTGCTTTAATTCCGGAAAGCTTTTCGAGTTCTTTTATAGAGTACTGTCCCATTAGGTATGATATAATTGCAATATAACACCGTAATCAGTTTATTGTTTTAAGTATTATTATATGATGCTTGCCTCGATCCATTAATTTTAGAGGTGCTTAAGATAGTGAAGACAGGAATACAATGGTTTGAATGTCGAGGGTGGAAGCCCTTTGATTTCCAACTCAAAACCTGGAAAGCATATCATCAAAGAAAAAGCGGCATGGTGAACGCGCCAACGGGTAGTGGAAAAACCTATTCGTTATTGGTGCCCATTATGCTGGAAGACAACCCGGTAACGACCTCTAAGAACAGCATAAAAAATGGCCTTCAGGCTATCTGGATTACACCAATACGTGCTTTATCAAAAGAGATTGAGTATTCAGCGCTTGAGCTCATAAAAGAACTCAACCTGAATTGGAGAGTTGGCGTGCGGACTGGAGATACATCACCGAAGCAGCGCGAAAGGCAGTTCAAAAATCCCCCGGAATTATTAATCACTACACCCGAAAGCCTTCACATACTGTTGACACAAAAGGGACATGATGATTTTTTCAAGTCACTTCAAGTTGTGGTGGCTGATGAGTGGCATGAGCTTATGGGATCTAAACGTGGCGTTCAGGTGGAGCTGGCTCTTTCAAGACTAAAATCGTTAGCTCCGGGTTTAAGGATTTGGGGTATTTCTGCAACCATTGGGAATATGGATCAATCGTTGCAAACATTGCTTGGTAGCTATTATCAGCAAAAGAATTATAAAGTCATACGATCTGAAGTCAGGAAAGATGTAGAGATCATTTCCATTTTACCGGATGAGGTTGAACGATTGCCCTGGTCGGGTCATCTTGGAGCTCATCTTATCGACAAAGTAATTCCAATTATCAAAGGAAGTGGAAGTACCTTGATTTTTACAAATACGCGATCATTTGCAGAAATCTGGTATCATAAGCTACTCGATCGGGCACCCGAACTTTCAGGAGAGATTGCCATGCATCACAGTTCAATCAGCCAGGAAATGCGCAACTGGGTGGAAGATCAGTTGCACGAAGGAAAACTAAAAGCGGTTGTTTGTACATCAAGCCTTGATTTGGGAGTTGATTTCCGACCGGTAGAAACTGTAATTCAGGTGGGGGAGTCCGAAAGGGGTTGCTCGCTTTCTACAGCGAGCCGGAAGAAGTGGACATCAACCGGGTGCTGTTAGTCGAATTTATTTTTACCTACTCATTCGTTAGAGCTCGTAGAAGGAGCTGCACTGCGTGAAGCGGTGAAACGAAAAATTGTCGAGGATCGAATTCCGTACATCCGGTCATTTGATGTACTGATTCAATACCTGGTTACTCTTGCGGTTGGTGGTGGGTTTGATGCTCATAAGATTTATGAAGAAATAAAGGGCTGTTTCAGTTTTCAATCGATTGATAAAGAAGAGTGGGTATGGGTTTTAAATTTCATAGTTACTGGTGGTGAATCATTGACTGCCTATGATGAATATCGAAAAGTGGTAAAAGAGAATGGATTGTATAAAGTTGAATTACCAAAAGTTGCCACGCAACACAGGTTGTCAATTGGAACTATTGTAGGAGATAGTTCATTGTGGGTGAAAATGCTTTCCGGAAAATTTCTGGGTACAATTGAAGAATCATTCATTTCCCGGCTCCATCCGGGAGATGTTTTTTGGTTTGGAGGACGTAACCTTGAGTTAGTTCGGGTGAAAGGAATGGAGGCACAGGTACGAAAGTCCAAACGTAAATCGGGTATGGTGCCTTCATGGCAAGGAGGTCGCATGCCCTTGTCATCGCAGCTTAGTGAAATGCTCCGGCTCAAAATAAGTGAAGCTTCAAATGAAAGTAAAAAGGATGTGGAAATAGCCTTTTTAAAACCTCTTATGGATTTGCAGAGGAAGCGTTCACATATTCCAAAAGAAAATGAGTTCTTAATCGAATATACAGAAACAAGCGAAGGCTTTCATGTGCATATGTTTCCGTTTGAAGGTCGATTTGTACATGAGGGAATGGCAGCTTTAATGGCGTACCGGATTGCACAAATTCAACCCATTACTTTCTCCATCGCTATGAATGATTACGGATTTGAATTGCTGAGTGATCAGGCGATTCCGATAGAGGAGGCAGTAGAAACGAATGTGTTGGGGATTGATGATTTATCAAAAGACATTCAGGCCAGCATAAATGCTACTGAGATGGCCAGGCGGAAATTTCGGGATATTGCCTCAATATCAGGGCTGGTCTTTAAAGGATATCCGGGTAAACCCGTGAAGGACCGCCACCTACAGTCGTCTTCACAATTATTTTTTGATGTATTCCATGATTACGATTCACATAATTATTTGTTGACACAGGCCTATGAAGAAGTTATGGATTTTCAATTGGAAGAGCAACGTTTGCGCAAGGCACTGGCTCGTATTCAGAAACAAAAAATAGTCATTACCCGACCTGACATGCCCACACCATTTGCATTCCCAATCATGGTGGATCGATTACGTGAAAAACTGACAACCGAGCGTATTGAAGACCGCATTAAGAAAATGAATTTGGCATGGAGGTAAATTTGCTTGATTGCTGAAAGTACCTGCTCTATTTTAGCGCGAATGAGTTTATCCGTTGAGATTGCAGATTGTAAAATGAAATTGTTATCGGAAAAGGCTCTTTTTTTAGTGGAGAGTAAAACATTGGTAATAGCTGATCTGCATTTTGGCAAAATCAATCATTTCAGGAAGTCAGGAATACCTGTGCCCACAAAAGGAAATAAAAATAATTCAGAGCGACTCGTGGATTTACTAAACCGGACAAAACCTGAGCGAACCATATTTTTAGGCGATCTATTTCATAGTCACTACAATGAAGAGTGGGAAGTGCTTGGACAAATTATAAAGCACTTTAGCCAATGCAAGTATGAATTGGTATTGGGTAATCATGATATTCTCAGCACTATTCAATACAGCAGAAACAATATAAATGTTGTGGATCAGCTTGTGGAGGATAATATTATATTAACTCATGAACCTATGAAGCAAGTAAAAACGGGGAGATATAATTTGTCGGGCCACCTTCATCCAGGGGTAAGATTATCCGGAAAAGGACGGCAATCGATGACATTGCCTTGCTTTTATTTTGGAAGTAGTATGGGTCTGCTCCCGGCCTTTGGATCATTTACAGGTTTCAAGCGCATTGAACCGAAGAAGAATGACCGGATTTTTGTTGTAGCGGATAAAAAAAATAGTTGAGGTAACATGATCCGAAAGATTTCTATTCATTTTTTTAATTCTGCAAACTGCCTCAAGACTACAAGGGCAGGACACCACTCATTTATCACTGTTATTTATTGGCGATATCATGCAGCACGATATTCAGATAAAGAGGGCATACGACAGTACACTGAGTAGATATGATTATTCTTCTGCATTTCAATACATCAAGCCAGCCATTCAATCGGCTGATATTGCAATTGGAAATCTGGAATTGACCCTTGCAGGTCCGCCCTATAAGGGATATCCCCGGTTTTGCGCACCTGATGAGCTCGCTGTTTCTCTTAAAGAAGCCGGGATTGATGTGTTGGTTACGGCCAATAACCACAGTGCAGATCGGGGGAAGGACGGAATTATTCGAACCGCTAAAGTACTCGACTCACTGAACATTCAGCGAACCGGGACTTTTATTGATGATTCAGATCGGAAAAAAATAATCCATTGTTACTAGATAAAAACGGAATCAGGATTGCTTTACTTAATTATACGTTCAGTACAAATGGCCTTCCGGTGAAGGCACCGGCAATGGTGAACATGATTGATACAGCGTTGATCAGAAAAGATTTAGAAGTTGCAAAATCAAAAAATCCCGATGCCATTGTTGTGTTTACACATTGGGGAGCTGAATATGTCAGTCAGCCTAATATGTCACAAAAACGAATTGCAGAGTTTTGTTTCAAGCATGGTGTTAAATTGGTGATCGGTTCACACCCCCACACCTTGCAGCCTATGGAGTGGAGAAAGGAAAGCGATCAGTTGGTCGCCTACTCATTGGGAAATTTTATTTCAAACTTAACTCCCCGTTTTAAAGACAATGGGGGAATGATGTGGGTTGACTTGTCAAAGATTACAGAGGGTAATAAATCAGCCACTTCAATACATGATGCCGGTTATGAACTTAATTGGGTGTATAAGACACCCGGATCACGCCCTGAATTTTACACAATGCCAGCTGCTGCTTATGAAGATGACACACTTTTTATTGCTAAAACCAAATCAATTGAGTTAGCAAATTTTTGCAAAGAAGCCCGATCATTATTGGGTAAGTACAATGTGGAGGTGAATGAGATGTCAACCGTGGTGACCGATATTTTTTATGAAATTGAGATTGATGGGGATAGTGTTAAAAATATTCCGCAGGAGCGTTTTTACTTTTTTTGGCTTTCGACAGGAATCCCTTCATGAACGAGATGGAAAACTGATTTCTGAAAAATTCTATGACCGGGATATTGCAGAGCGGGCATTAAAAGATCTTATGGATCAGAACCAGGATCTTTCAGCGAATATCCGGCAACGTTTTATTACACGAAGAACGAAACTACCGTCCCAGAAAGATCAGACCAATTGAAAATTCAAGTCCGGTAAAATCAACTTTGGAATCTGGGAAATCAGCAACAATTGTTTGATTGGATCCGGAGATGGTACCTCCGGAGTATGATCCACTGAGTGGAAATTTAGCGCTGCCCACCAAATAGTTGCATTCCAAAGAAATTCCAACTTGCTTCGTCACATAGATGGTCAGTTCAGCTCCAAAATGATAACCAAATCCCGGGTTATTCTTGAATGTTAAATCTGAATTAGCAACATCCCATCCTTCATATCCACGAATCGCCCGGTCAATATTTCCGTAATCCAGTTTTTGATCGAATCCATAAAAGAAAAATCCACCTCCTTTTATGTCGAACTCAGTTTGTTTGCCTTTAAACTGAATGACCAATTCAACGGGAACAAACACGGTAAAGTTTGGGCCCAGCAACGGATCTTTACTTTCAAAGGGCAGTCCGATTACATTCATCCCACTCATCCTGTACAACGAACCTCCCGTTTCAATGGCAAGAAAACGGTTGAGATCAACACCTACACCACGCAAGGAGAATGGACTTATTGGAGTGGAGAAATATCCATTGCGGGGAAGAAAATAAGAAAAAGACAGACCTACATTTTGAGCAAGGGCAGCGGCTGAAAAGATAGTGAAAAATGCAGTTACAATAATTTTTTCATAATAGATATGGAAAGGTGTAATCTCGATTAATAGCAGTGAAGATAGCAGTTCATCTAATGGAATAACCAAATAAATAAAGATCAATTCAATAACTATGAAAACCTCGTATCTTTCACGAAATCCTAATTTATGAAAAAGTATATCTTCTTAGCCTTATTACTAATCGGTATTGCATGTTCGGAGAAGACCGATCCGGCCGATCTAATCATTTCCGGAGGTCCTATTTATACGGCTGATATGACTAACCCTCTTGTTGAAGCAGTGGCTGTTGAAAACGATAAGATTGTTTTTGCGGGGGCATGGAAAGATGCTGAAAAATACAAGGGGGAAAATACGGAGATGATTGATTTGGGCGGGAAGACCATGACCCCCGGATTTATTGAGTCGCATGGCCATATTATGGGATTAGGTTATAACGAACTTAGTCTTGACCTTATGTATGTTAAGAGCTATGAAGAACTGGTCGAGAAAGTCAGTGAGGCGGTAAGTAAAGCTCAACCCGGTCAATGGATTACCGGAAGGGGATGGCACCAGGATAAATGGGACACAAAACCCGAGAGGACGGTCAAAGGATTTCAAACCCATCATCTGTTAAGTTCTGTATCACCGAATAATCCGGTTTTCCTCCGGCACGCAAGCGGTCATGCAGCGTTTGCCAATGCAAAAGCGATGCAGATTGCGGGTGTCAACCAGCTGAGTATTGAGCAAATGGATAGGGACCTCCATGGTGGAGGAGAAATTATTCGCGATGAATTGGGAAATCCTACAGGCATATTTAATGAACGGGCGATGAGTTTAGTTGGTGCGTTTGTGCCTGAGTCAACGGAAGAAACCGATGAACAGGCTTTGGAATTAGCGGTAAAAGCCTGTTTGCGAAACGGGATTACCAGTTTCCACGATGCAGGCGCTAGCGGTGATAACATTGAATTATTTAAAAAATTCAAGAATGAAGGAAAAATGGGAATCCGGTTATATGTTATGCTTACCGGTCGGGATAACTCGCTAATTGATGAGTGGTTAGAAAAAGGTATCGAGGTTGATTCTCTAAATCTGGTCACGATCCGATCAATAAAATTGAATTGTGACGGAGCGTTAGGATCTCGGGGTGCCTGGCTTTTAGAAGAGTACACCGACAGGGCTGGTCATTATGGTCATGAGACTATGCCTATGGAGTATGTCCTCGAAGTTTCTCGTAAAGCTTTGGACAAGGGCTTTCAGGTTTGCTCGCATGCAATAGGCGATCGGGCCAACCAGGAAGTTCTAGATCAGTATGAAGTATCGTTCAAAGAAAACCCCGCGAAAGCTGGCGATCATCGATTCCGAATTGAACATGCTCAGCATCTTCATCTTGACGATATTCCACGTTTTGCCGAGTTGGGTGTGATACCCGCTATGCAGGCCATACACATGTCATCCGACAGGCCGTGGGCTATTGATCGGCTTGGAGAGCAACGTATAGTAGACGGGGCTTATGTATGGCAAAAGCTGTTGCAATCCGGTGCCCGGGTTATAAATGGTACGGATGTTCCTGTAGAGCCCATCAATCCTATAGCGAGTTTTTATGCATCGGTATCGCGCAAAACACTAAAGGGTGAACCTGAAGGAGGTTTTGAGCCACAACAAAAAATGACCCGCGAGCAGGCGCTGGTTTCGTATACACTGGATGCAGCTTATGGCGCGTTTGAAGAAAACATAAAAGGATCTATTGAGGTTGGCAAACTGGCAGACTTTACTGTTTTTTCTCAGGATATAATGAGCATTCCTGAAGAGAACTTATTAACAACCGAAATTGAAATGACAGTATTGGGAGGGATGGTAGTATATAAGAAATAAAAAAGCCCGGCTTAGCCAGGCTCATTAAATGGAATTAAATTTTAAATTTATTTAAGATATTTTTTAGCCCGTTCCATTAGTGTCTTGCGATCGGAGGTTATTGTAGGATCGCTGTAAATTTTGGAAGCTAATTCAGCTACCACTCCCTTTTGATAACCTAGTCGTTGGGCTACGCCTTCGCAAAAGCTGATTTCACTTCTGAAGACCTGTCCATCGACTTTCATTAACTGAATAAGGTGGTAGAGGTTTTCAAATTTCTGATCCTCTGAAAAAGCCGACAGATCTCCGATTGGCTTTGGACTTTTCATCATATCTTCCACTTCTTCTTTAGATAAGCCATTGGCCTTGCCTATCATATGGATAATTTTTGCTTCTTTTTCTGCTACCGTATTATCGCTAGCCGCCAGATTGATTAGTACGTTGATCTGTTCTTTTATCATAATTCTGAATTATAACGGTTATAAAGGTTAATAATTTACCTGAAATTTATGGAAAAAACGAATATATAATGCATACTCGGGAAAATTAAGCGTTATGACAGTTTTCCCATGCAACGGGCCAAATTATTTGCTGTCTATAGACTAAACAGTGATTTTTATGAGGAGAATAGTAGCATTATCGGTTTGTATATTCCTGTCTGTCACGTTCATTTATGCTCAGGAATCGGAGACTCGAAATCTGAGTTCATTTTCAGGTATTAGGGCAGGGGAAGCCATCGATGTATATCTAAAGAAAGGAACGAAAGAGAGTGCCAGGGTAATTGCCAGCGGAGTGAGATTGTCGGATGTATTGACCGAAGTAAAAGGGAGTAACCTGGTTATCGAAATGCGCGATGGAAACTACCGTAGTCGAAATGTAAAAGTATATGTCACCTATGTTTCATTAGAAAAGATTTCATGCAGCTCTGCGGCTAACCTTTATTCAGAGGATGTGATTAAAGCTTCTGATCTAACGCTGTCTGTATCCAGTTCCGGAAATATTGAATTAAAAATTGAGGCTTCAAAAACGACAGCTTCTGCTTCGAGTGCCGGAGATATGATATTAGAAGGAAAAACCGGATACCTTAATGCCGATGCAAGCAGTGCCGGAGAAATTGATGCGTATAATCTCGAAGCTGATCGTGTAGATGCTGAAGCCAGCAGTGCCGGAGACATTAGGGTGAATGCTAAAAATGAAATCGAAGCCAGAGCCAGCAGTGGTGGAAGTATTCGTTATCGGGGTAATCCCTCCAAGACAAATACCAATTCGAGTAGCGGAGGATCAGTCAGGAAATCCAGCTAAATAATAAACCCGGCTTAAATGGGTTTTGTTGTATTGGTTAAGGCCCAAATATACTGCACCTTATCTTCCAGCCTGTTTTGCTCAAGATTCAAACGGGCAATTCCAAAATTCTTTGAATAGGTAGTTGGGTGCAACTTCCCTTTCTTATTTGAGTTCTTTTTTAATGTAAATTTGATCATAATCGATCATTTAGAGATTAAAACGATAGAAGCCTTATTTTGGTTTTAAATTGAGTTAAATTATTTTTTCGCTATGCCTTCCCTCTTTTCTGGTACCGAGGAGTTTACACTAAAGTTGTTTATAGTCGTGTTTCTTCGCTACTTTATTCTTGCAGCCATTGGCTATGGAATTTATTATATCGTTAAGAAGAAAGCCTGGAATTATCGAAAAATTCAACTGCTCTTTCCTAAACGAGGAGACTATTGGCGGGAATTTATCTATTCTTTTATAACGGCAGTAATCTTTACACTGGTGGGGCTACTGGTTTTTAAGACCAGCTTTATTCGGATCACTCAAATCTATTTCGAGATTGAAGAATTCGGAATCTTATATTTAATATTATCAATACCCATTATGATAATTATCCATGATGCGTACTTCTATTGGGCGCATCGAATAATGCATCTTCAATCCGTCTTTAAGCATGCCCATCGAACACACCACCTCAGTACAAACCCATCCCCGTGGGCAGCCATGGCCTTTCATCCGATTGAGGCGGTTATCGAGGCAGGCATAGTTCCGGTTTTGGCAATCGTAATGCCCGTCCATCCGCTGGGTATGGCAGGATTCTTATTGATAATGATGATCTATAATGTATACGGTCATCTCGGCTATGAACTTTATCCACCAGGTTTTGCTGCCTCAAGAATTGGTCGCTGGATTAATACATCCGTAAGCCACAATCAGCACCACCAGTTTTTTGTAGGAAACTATGGACTGTATTTTCTTTGGTGGGACCGGTGGATGGGAACCATACGCACCGATTATGACACAAAATTCACGGAAGTAGCTTCACGAAAGGGATAAGTCCAATTGTACGTCTAGTGGGTTAAAAAATACCCTTCAATCGAAAAATATTGCTAAATAATCTATTTGTTGGGTCAAAAATAGACCACAAATAGAAAAATGTGATAGTTTTGGCGCATAAACAACCACTATTATGGCATTATTACGATTTGAAGCACTAAAAACATTAAGCGAACGGCCTCGTTTACCGGTTGAACTTCCTGACTTCCAGGTTTCTAAGTTTTTCGGTGAAAATGTGTTCGGTCCTGATCAAATGCGCTCTGCTCTGGTACCCTCTGTTTATAATAAGGTAAGGCAGGCAATCAAAAATCATGAGAAGATTGATGAAACAACAGCTGATGCAGTAGCATCGGCAGCAAAGGCATGGGCAATGAATAAGGGGGTTACCCATTTTACGCATTGGTTTCAACCTTTAACAGGTGGTACCGCTGAGAAGCATGATTCATTTTTTGATGCACTGGCCGGTATTGAAAAATTTAAAGGCAGTGAGCTGGTGCAGCAGGAACCGGATGCCTCATCCTTTCCAAGTGGTGGAATTCGCAGCACCTTTGAAGCACGCGGATACACAGCATGGGATCCTACATCACCCATGTTTATTTATGGACGTACACTTTGTATTCCCACTGTATTTGTTTCCTACACCGGAGAAACACTGGACACTAAATCACCATTGCTTAAGGCGCTGAAAGCAGTAGATAATGCTGCAACGAAAGTATGCCAGTTATTTGACAAGGACATCCAGCATGTAAGCGCTTCATTGGGATGTGAACAAGAGTATTTTGTTGTTGACAAGGCCTTGTTTATGGCTCGCCCGGATTTAGTGATGAGCGGAAGAACAGTGTTCGGTCATTCACCGGCTCGTGGTCAGCAAATGGAAGATCACTATTTTGGTAGCATCCCTTCGAGAGTTTATGATTTCATGAAGGATTTTGAGATTGAGAGCTGGAAGTTGGGGATTCCTTTGCGTACCCGACACAATGAAGTGGCACCGAGTCAATTTGAAGTTGCACCATTATTTGAAGAGGTCAATGTAGCCAATGATCACAATCAATTGCTGATGGATGTGATGACGAGAGTTGCAGAACGACATAATCTCAGAGTCCTTTTCATGAAAAACCTTTTGCGGGCCTGAACGGTAGCGGAAAGCACAACAACTGGTCATTGATCACAGACACTGGCATAAATCTTTTTGCCCCGTCAAGCAGCGCCAGGGATAATCTTTTGTTTCTTACTTTTTTTATTACAACGATAAAAGCAGTGCATGTCAATGCAGACCTTCTTCGCGCTAGTATTGCTTCTGCCGGTAATGATTTCCGATTAGGTGCCAATGAAGCGCCTCCGGCAATTATGTCTGTGTTTATTGGTGCCCAAATGTCTTCAGTCCTTGACGAATTGGAGAAAAAAGGAAACATCAAAATCGAGAAGGGGGATAATATGTACATGAAATTAGGTATTGATCAGATACCCGAAATTATTCTTGATGCCACCGATCGTAACCGGACTTCTCCTTTCGCATTTACCGGAAATAAGTTTGAGTTTCGTGCGGTTGGTGCCAGCGACAATAGCGGTACAGCTATGACAGCCCTTAACTTGATTGTTGCAGATCAACTGGAGAAATTTCATAGTGCGGTTTCAAAAGAAATTGAAAAAGGAACAGAGAAGCGATTAGCTATCGTTAATGTTCTTCGCAAATACATTAAAGAATCAAAAAGCATTCGTTTTGAAGGCGATGGGTATTCTGAAGGGTGGGTAAAAGATGCCACAAAGAAGGGTTTAAACAACATTACCAATACACCCAGGGCGATTGATGCGTATCTCAGTAAGGAATCGGTTCAGTTGTTCGAAAAATTTGGGGTCTTATCTCATGCCGAACTTGAAGCGAGGAATGAAATCAGGTTAGAAAGCTACATTAAGCGGGTGCAAATAGAGGCTCGTGTAATGGGCGACCTGGCTATGAATCACATTATTCCCACTGCCATTGATTATCAAAACAAATTGATTCAAAACGCGAACGGACTTAAAGGACTCAATATTGATAATAAGGCTGTCGTTAAAACGATCAGTGAAATTAGCGGATACATTGAGTCCATTAAGACCAATGTACGTGCTATGATTGACGAGCGTAAAAAAGTCAATAAGATTACCGATACCCACAAACGAGCTAATGCTTATTGCGACCAGATCAAGGAAACGTATTTTTCTAAAATTCGTGATGCTGTGGATAATCTGGAGTTACTCATTGATGATGAGGATTGGCCGTTGGTGAAGTACAGGGAGTTACTATTTATGCGATAAAAAAATGGCTCTTATGAGCCATTTTTTTGCCATTCAATACGTTTATTTTTTACTATTGGTGCTGCCTAAAATCTTTATGTATTCATCGGGTTGGTTGAATAATTCTATTGACCGTTGAACATCCGGATCTTTACTTAAACCAACCTCTGATTTCCCTGAACCCAGGTAGAATCGGGAGGCAATATTTTCTTCCAATTGTTTTTTTATTTCAGGTTTAAAAAAGAACAGGTCATTCTTATGGCTTTCCTGAATTTTTGATTTTACCTGCTGAAGCTGTGTTCCTACTACTTCATAATATTTTTCCCGATGGGCTTGTACAGTTAATTTATTGACTTGCAATTCAAGCGGAGAAATGTAGCCTATGTCTTTTTGTTTCATCCATTCCGCAAATTCAAGATACTCCTTGTCACTTAAACTGAATGTTTTGCCTGCTGGAATGGTTGGCCGTGTATACGCATATTCTGTTGCATAATCAAAAATGAAACCCTTGCTAACCAGGTGTTCTGTAAATGATGATATATCATTGCCACCTACTTTTACGTCAGGATCAACACCACCTCCATCAAAAACATCGCGGCCATTGGATGTTTTAAATACCCTCTTAACTGAATCTGCGATGGCATCTACACTACCGTCTTCTTTGCGATGACTATAATCAAGAACCTGAATGCACCGCCCGGTGGGCGTATAATATTTTGCCGTGGTAATTTTAACTTGTGAATTGTAGGGTAATTGTCGGTTTACCTGGACTAAACCTTTTCCGAAAGACTTTTCACCAAGAATAACACCTCGATCATAATCCTGTAATGTCCCAGCAACAATTTCTGATGCCGATGCGCTTTCACGATCAATCAACACAATCACCGGAATGTCCAGGTCAATCGGTTCATTCAATGTTTCGTATATGACATTGCTGTCTGTGGTTTTGCCTTTTGTGGTAACTACCTTTTTACCCTTTGGAATGAACAGGTTACAAATATTGACCGACTCAATTAACAAACCCCCCGGGTTACCCCTCAAATCCAAAATGATATTTTTAGCTCCTTGCTCTTTCAGTTTCACCAACGCATTTTTCACTTCACGTCCGGCATCCGGATTAAATATAGTAAGCTCAATATATCCGACATCTGTATTGAGCATACCTGAATAGGGGACATTGTTGATTTTAATTTTCTCGCGTTTAAATTGAAGATTAAGCGGATTGTTTACTCCAAAACGTTTTACCGTAAGGGTTATGGTTGTACCTACTTGTCCTCGGGTAAGTTGATTGACTTCGTCAGTTGATAGTGGCTCAATCTCTATACCATCTACTGCTATTACTTCGTCTCCAATTTTTAAACCATTTTTATAAGCGGGGAAGCCTTCATAAACCATTGATATGACGGTTCGATTCTCAAATACCGTTGTAAGCGCACCTATTCCTCCATACTGACTTGTAATAGTTGTAAGAAAATCCTCAACTTCATCTTCCGGAACATAGTTGGTATAGGGATCCAACGATTGAAGCATAGCATCAATCCCTGTTTTTATAAGAATATTCGGATTTGTTTCGTCAACATATAAAGAATTAACTTCCTTAAATACTGAAGCGAAAATGTCAAGGTTCTTGGCGATTTGGAAATAACGATCGGCAGGCGGTGTAAACGAAAATACAACCAGACCAAGAATAAGGGCTACAACAGCTATTCCGAATTTGCGCATCGCTTTCAATTCAATTGTAAACGGAATTTAATGAAACAGGTTGTTTGCAATATACTTGAATTATAAGGCCTGTGCATACAGTTAGTTGCGGTACTTTTTGAATAGGATAATTGGAGCTTAAAAATTTAAAACTTATCAGGGATTTGTACAATTCGCACAACTAACTCATGGAGATCTCCATCATTATCTTCGAGCTTCATGGTGACTATAGGATTATCACGTTTAAGGTTACTTTCAATAGTTACGATTTTATTGCCTTGTAAGTGGATTTCTATTTCCTTTTGAAGGATGACTAATGCATTGGCAACGTCAACTTCTAAGGGACTTGGATTGTATTTTGTTGTTTTCATATTGAGTTAAACTTACCAGCGAATTAGTGATGATGCCCATGTGAACCCACTGCCAAAAGCAGCCAGGCAAACCAAATCGTTTTCTTTTATCTTTCCCTCACCAAAAGCCTCGCTCATGGCAATCGGAATTGATGCGGCTGTTGTGTTTCCAAAACGCATTATATTATTGTACACCTGGTCATCCGTCAGCCCTAACTTTTCTTGAATGAACTGACTGATTCTAAGGTTAGCCTGATGCGGAACCAAGAGAGAAATATCCTCCTTCTTCAGGTTATTCGCATTTAGGGCTTCATTGATAACCTCCATAAAACGAACCACGGCATGTTTAAACACCTGGTTACCGTTCATAAATACTTTAAACGATGAGGTGTCAAGAATTTGCTCTGGCTGGCGCTCCTTGTGGGGGCGACTACTTCCGGGATCTTTAACATAAAGCTCTTCTGCATAGCGACCATCTGCATGGAGATGAGTGGAAAGAACACCCGGCTTATCAGACGATTGCAAAATCGCTGCGCCAGCACCATCACCGAAAATGACAGCCGTATTTCTTCCACGCGTTGTGAGGTCTAATGCAGTGGATTGGATTTCAGCGCCTATGACTAATACGGTTTTATACGCTCCTGTTTTAATATATTGATCAGCTACCGAAAGACCATAAATAAATCCTGAGCACGCATTGCGAATATCCAATGCACCTATTCCTTCTAAACCAAGTTCACGTTGTAAGAGGACACCAGAACCTGGGAAAAAGTAATCGGGAGTTATAGTGGCAAAAACAATAAACTCAATGTCCTTTTCAGTTAGACCGGCCCGCTTAAGGGCCATGCGAGTAGCTCTTGCAGCCATATTGGCAACCGTATCCTTTGTATGATCGATATATCTTCGCTCTTTAATACCCGTACGTTCCACAATCCATTCATCGGTAGTATCGATCAAATTAGTTAGGTATTCATTAGTGATAACGGTGTCAGGAACATGATGACCAAGGCCAACAATTTTTGAGTACTTCATACGATTACAATTGTAAAATTATTGGAGACCAAGGTAAGAAATTAACAATTAAAGACCCTTTAATTTTATTGAGGTTGTATCCTTTATATATGGATTAGGTAATCCAAATGCATAACGAATACACTTACTGATGTATGTTTATTTCATTATTTTAATATTAGGGAAGCGGGGTCAGTAAACCAGGTTCACAATTTTACCCGGAACAATAATCACCTTTTTTGGTGATTTGCCTTCGGTCCATTTTTGGATGGCGTCTGAGGCCAAGACTAGTTTTTCAATATCCGATTTAGGCATGTCTAATGAGAAATTCATTTTTGCCCGCACTTTCCCATTGATTGAAATTGGGTATTCAAAAGAATCTTCCACAAGGTATTTTTCATCATACTCCGGGAAGGCGGCATCAAAAACAGTTTTATGGTGTCCAAGCTGGTGCCACAATTCCTCAGCAAAGTGAGGAGCAAAAGGTGCCAGCGTGATAACAAGCGGTTCAAGGATGGCCCGTTTATTACATTTTAACGCGCTCAACTCATTTGTGCATATCATGAACTCACTTACCGAAGTATTGAACGAAAAGTTTTCAATGTCATGAGCGACTTTTTTTATCGTTTTGTGATAGACTTTTAATTCATCGCGTGTGGGTTCTTCATTTATAACCGAAAAATTTCCCTGGTTATCATAAAACAGATTCCAGAACCTTCTCAAAAATTTAAACACGCCATCAATGCCACTGGTACTCCAGGGTTTGGATTGTTCCAGCGGCCCGAGGAACATTTCATACATCCTCAATGTGTCGGCTCCATAATTGGAAATTATATCATCCGGGTTGACCACATTAAAATAGGACTTACTCATTTTCTCGATGGCTGAACCGCATAAGTATTTGCCATCTTCTTCTAGAATGAATTCGGCTTTTGCGAAATCAGGTTTCCAGTTCCTGAAGGCTTCAGTATCTAATTCAAGACCATTCACCATGTTTACATCCACACGAAGTTCATCGGTTTCATAATCCTTTTTCAATCCATCAGATACGAATTTGTTGGTGCCCCTGATTCTATACACATACCGTGAGTCACCAGTTATCTTGCCCTGATTGATCAGCTTCTTAAATGGCTCATCAAAATTCAGGAAGCCTAAATCGTGCAATACTTTTACCCAGAGTCGTGAATAGAGAAGGTGCGCAACCGCATGTTCCGATCCACCAATATATACATCCACCTGGTTCCAATAATCAAGCACTTCTTTTCCGGCAAACTCACTTTCATTATGTGGATCCATATATCGCAGAAAATACCAGGCGGCACCCGCATGCGTTGGCATGGTGTTGCTGTCCCGTTTTTTCCCCTTTTCAAAATTTATCCAGCCGTCCAGATTTGCTAAAGGTCCTTCACCCGACCCCGAAGGTTTGAAATTGCTTAACTCAGGTAGCTCTAAAGGCAGGTCTTTCAAATCCATAGGGTATGGAATATCGTCTTTGAACTCTACCGGAAAAGGTTCACCCCAATACCGCTGCCTGCTCCAACCGGCATCACGCATTTTATAATTTGTCTTTCGCTTACCGATTCCTTCTTGTTCAAGTTTTTCTATGACGACATCAATAGCCTGGTTCATAACTATCCCATTCAGAAAATCTGAGTTTTCAAGTATTGCTTCTTTGGTCGGGTTGGCTTCTTTACCAGAGTAGTGTGCACCAATAATATTAGTAATGGGAATCTTAAAATGTTGGGCAAACTTATGGTCACGTTCATCTCCGCAAGGAACTGCCATGATGGCACCGGTTCCATACCCTGCCAGAACATACTCGCTTATCCAAACCGGAATTTGCTTTTTTGAAAAAGGATGAGTCGCATAGGCACCCGTAAAGCAGCCGGTAATCTTTTTGACTTCCGCCATTCGCTCAACCTCCGAGCGACTTTCAACATACTTCAAATATTTTTCAACTTCTTTCTCTTGATTCGAAGTGGTAATGTCTTTAACAAAATCATGTTCCGGTGCCAATACCATAAAGTCAACACCAAAAATGGTATCGGGGCGCGTAGTGAATACGGTCAGGGTTTTAACCTCATCAGTTTGGTTGAGGTTAATCTCAAAATCAATCAATGCTCCAACACTTTTACCAATCCAGTTCCGCTGAATCTCCTTCATACTTTCACTGAAGTCAATTTCGTCAAGACCTTTCAATAAGCGCTCGGCATATTCGGTGATGCGCAGACTCCACTGACGCATTTGTCTTTTCACTACCGGATGTCCACCGCGGTAACTCACTCCGTTTATTACTTCATCATTCGCCAACACGGTACCCAATGCTTCGCACCAATTCACATCAGAATACGCGAGATACGCCAACCGATACCGCATTAGAATCTCTTGTTTCGTTTTCTGATCCGCGGCATTCCATTCTGAAGCTGTGATGGTGTCGTTAATGTCGCTTTTTTTTGGTTGCTGAATCAGGAAAGGGATGATTGATATTTCCTTCTTTTTCTAAAGTGGAAATGAGTGACTCAATTCGCTCCGCTTTATTTGTTTGACGATTGAACCAGCTGTCGAAAATCTGGAGAAAAATCCACTGTGTCCATTTGTAATATTTTGGATCGCAGGTTTGTACTTCGCGGCTCCAGTCATAACAAAAACCGATGTTGTTTAATTGCCGTTTGAAGTTTTCAATATTTTGGGCTGTTGATACAGCCGGAGGAATGCCATGCTCGAGGGCGTATTGCTCTGCCGGTAATCCAAAAGCATCAAAACCCATGGGATGTAAAACATTAAATCCTTTAAGTCGCTTATAACGGGCAACAATGTCAGAAGCAATGTATCCAAGTG
>JAAUQD010000184.1 GCA_012032815.1 Flammeovirgaceae bacterium | reverse complement strand
CCAATGCTTATGTTTTTCATCAGATAAAATACGAATGGTTACAACTCATGCGCGATAAGTGGGTAGTAACACTGTTAGTGGTTTTCCTGGCACTTTGTCTCTTTGCGGTTTCGAATGGAGCCAGGAGGGTGCAAGTACGCAACGCGGAAGTCGAAGCAAACATGGAGGTGATGGCCTCTGAAGATGAAGTACACAAGGCGAATATTGATTCCGTGGAACAGGGATTAAAAACAGTTGAGCCCTGGCTCAATCCCAGAAGGCTAAATTTTATCGGGAATCGTGCCCCTCGCGTTGCAGTGATGCCTCCAAATTCCTTAGCCCTTATATCCACTGGCCAGAGCGACCTTTTCACCCACACCACGAAGCCTACGCTTTTTGGTGAATCATACATGTTAAGCTTTACAGAGTTAAGCAATCCGGTTCAACTGATGTTCGGCAGTTTTGATTTGGCCTTTGTCATGCTTTATCTGTTGCCTTTGCTGGTGCTGGCCTTCAGTTACAACCTGGTATCAGCGGAAAAAGAACAAGGTTCCTTGCGCCTGACTTTAGCTCAGCCAATCAGTCCGTTTTCATGGCTGTTAAACAAAGTGATCTTACGCTTTATGATCATGATGGCAATCGTTGGCGTTTCAATCCTGATTTCACTGATCGTTGCTGGAATTCCAGTTTTCCAAAATCCATTTGGCTTACTACTCCTGCTTGCACTGATAACACTGTATGTTCTCTTCTGGTTTGGTATTTCCATGCTTGTAAATGCCTTCGGTAAATCTTCCGGAACAAACGCGATAACAATCATTTCCATTTGGGTGGTTTTAGTACTGTTGCTTCCTGCTGTGATTAGCCAATTGGCGAATTCGTACTACCCGGTTCCATCACGCATCAACCTGATTCATGAAATGCGTGTAGCCAAAGCAGAAAGCTGAAAAAGAGGCTGACAAAATTCTAAGCAGTTATTACCGTGATCACCCTGAACTAGCGCAACGCGACACAACGGTCAAAAATCAGTACGAGTTTTATCTTGGATATTTTGCATCGCAGGATGTTGTGAAGAAAGCAATATTTCCAGTGCTCAGTGAGTATGAAGCAAAACTTCAGGCGCAACAAAAATTCACCGAATCGTTTCGATATGCCTCTCCGTCATTATTGTTACAAGATGCCATCAATGATCTGGCCGGAACTTCTCCGCGACACTATGAATCCTATCGCAATCAGGTAGTCGCTTTCGCAGAGGAATGGCGTGCGTATTTTTTGCCTCGCATGTTTAATAATGAGTGGATGAAAAAAGAGGACTTTGAAAAACTCCCTGTTTTTGTTTTCGAATACGAAAAAGTTCCATCGACTGCTACAAGTGATTTTACCGGGCTATTACTCTTTGTTTTGGTTACCCTGATTATTAGTTCGGTTGTTTACAGGAACATAGCAACAAAGGTGTTACTCGCATCATAGTGTGGTATGACAAAGATTGTCTGCATCATTCTATTGACTCTAATAGGAGTAATCAGTTATGCTCAGGATTCCTTTGATCCCCCTGCTATGCAACCTGTCATAACGGCTGTTGAAAGTGAGTCGCCTATTACACTGATGGTAAGTTATTGGAAGAAATCTGGACGAAGGCTCCCAAGATTAAGGATTTCTTCAGAATGGAACCGCGACAGGGAGGCACACCACTTTATTCAAATGAAGTGCAAGTCATTTTTGACAAACGTAATCTTTACGTTGGAGTGTTTTGCAAAGACAGTGTTGGTAGAAGGGGAATAAGAGTACAGGATTATCGGAGGGATTTTATTTATGGCGACAACGATGTTTTTTATATTCAACTTGATCCCCAAAACTTAAAACGATATTGCACTTCCTTTCAAGTTACACCTCTGGGCACACAACGTGACTTACAGGTATTTGATGATACCTTTCGGGATAACGATTGGGATGCACTGTGGCGTGTGAAAACCCATGTAACCGATAGTGGTTATTATGCCGAGTTCGCCATTCCGTTTAAATCGCTGCGATACGATAAAGCAACTGAGCAGGATTCCGTTAATTGGGGAATTAGTTTTGCGCGTTTAGCAAGAAGAGATTATGAACAAACTGTCTTTCCTGCTATTCCCCAGGCGTATTCTCCTTACCGAATGGCCTATGCAGCAAAGCTTAACGGCTTAAAACTCCCACCTCCCTCAGCAAACATTCGCATACAACCTTATACTTTATACCAAAGGAGTAATGACACAGACGAAACTGGAAATAAAACATCTTCCGATGAATTCAAGCTTGGAGGTGAAGTAAAGTGGGCTATAAACCCTCACTCGGTGGTTGACCTCACCATCAATACAGATTTTGCCCAGGCGGATGTGGATCGTGCAGTAAATAACTTAACACGATTCACCGTGTTCTTTCCTGAACGCAGACAATTCTTTCTGGAAAATTCAGGCGTGTTTGCAGGAGCCGACATTGATGGTGTAAAGCCATACTTCAGTAGAACCATCGGGCTTGCCAATTCCCAATTTAATGCAGACCCGGTTCCGATTGATGTAGGCTTACGATTTACAGACCGCACAAAAGAAAGAAGTTTGGCTGGCCTCTACGTTCATCAACGTGAAACAGATTTTCAGGGAGGAGTAAATTTTGGAGTAGCTCGTTATCTTAAAAACTATGGTAAGCAGAATAACATTGGTGCTATGCTCACCTACAGACTGGATGAAGAGGATGTTACCAAAGGTTTTACGCAACGAAACAATACTACAGTAACCATTGATGGTTTCAATCGCCCTGATGATACATGGACAATTCAGTACTTGGTAAGTGCATCCCGTGATAATTCAAACGATTCTATTGGTTTCTCCGGTAGCTTTTTTGCCGGAAGACAATTGCCAAAATGGTACTACGGCTGGGTAACAAAATTCGTTGATCAGAAATATGTTCCCGGTATGGGGTTCGTATTTGCCAACAACACCGTTCATCATAGTCCTGGCGGCTACTACATCTGGCGGCCTGAAAATGGAAATTCATCAGACGTTGGATCCCGGATTTTTTGTAAACTACTATCACAACGCAAATGACGGAACCATTCAGCAAGTTGACTTTTATCTATTCCCGGTGTACATCTTTTTTCAGGATGGAAGCTTCATCCAATATGCAATTACTCCCACGCTGCAAAACATCAACTTTGATTTTAGCATTCTTGGCTTGCCCATTGCACAAGACCAGTACACGTATACGCGTCAACTTATACAATATAACACTGACCAATCTAAGAAATATGGACTGAGCGGTTCATACGAGTTTGGTAGTTATTACAACGGAACACTGAATTCGACAACAGCCAGTTTACGATTTGCTCCGATTCCGAATATTGCCCTTACAGCGAGCTATGAGCACAACCACTTTAAACAAGTAGGAAGTGAACAGGCAGACCTGAAAACACATTTAGCTACAGGCGAGTTGCGCCTTGCGTACAATGCTAACTTATTGGCTTCGGCATTCTATCAGTACAATTCGTATGATGAAAAAGGACGTTGGAATATACGGGCAAGTTGGCAATTCGCACCCTTGAGCTTCTTGTATATCGTGTTCAATGAATCAAGCTTTGATAATTCTCCAATTCAGAATCAGTCGCTAATTACAAAACTCACTTACTTAAAACAGTTTTAATCGTTCGCTGTCGCTCTTTTGTCAGTGCCTCATCTTCGAAAAAATGAGGCGTTCAGCTCAGCCAGAACACCAATAAAAAACCCCGACTCTAGTCGGGGTCGATTAAGCTTTTGCAGAGGAGGAGGGATTATGAGACATGATCCCTTGAGGGGAGTGTCAAGCCAAAAGCAAAATCGCTTCGCTCTTTTTTTTATGGCTTCTCCTTCAGGCAGGCAAAGGTTGAAAACGTGGAGCCTATAGAAAAGAACCTCCAGTTGTAATGAATGGCAGGACC
>JAAUQD010000075.1 GCA_012032815.1 Flammeovirgaceae bacterium | reverse complement strand
ACCGGACCTCCGGCAAAGAGTATTTTAATTTAGTTTTGACGAGCGGTTATTCTAAATGCTCAAACGATTGATCCTGGAGTTCCGGATCGACCCTATGATGTGTTTATTAAGACAACATCTAACGGTAATACCTTTTATACTGGCGGATCACTGGGTATTGTTGAATTCACCGGTACCTATCAGAGTATTGCCAATGCCAATGTGACGATACCATTGTTACAAAACGTGGAGTTTTTTGTTCCCGCAGTTCCCATCATTGAGGTTAGCACGCCATCCATGGTAGATAACACCGGACCAAATCCTGTGGCCGTTTATTGTGAGAAAGGCGGAACCATATTTATCAATGGATTTCCTGCCGCTGCAGCCGGAGCATCGGTTGGTGTATTCCGACTTTACGATCCATTGGGCACAAAAATTTCCCCTGTTCCTGACCTGTCAACTCCCACTCCTACCGATTCCGTGCATATCCAGGGATTTGTTGATAATGGAAACGGAACCGCTACGCTTAATCCTGATGGGTTAAATGCAGGATTCAGCAATGGATATTTAGACTTGCGAGTTGTGTATACGTATAAGGCCAATAACGCTCCAACAAAGAAAGGAAGTAGTTTAGCGTCAAGACTTATCCGGGTAACACCTAATCCTATTCCGGATTATACAACAAGCACGTTGTGTGAAGATATTGATGTTTTATTCACCGATCAGTCTACTATAACTGCTCCATTTAGTATTCAGACAAGATCATGGAATTTTAATGATCCAAACTCATCGCCCGCCAACAACGTAAGCGCTCTTCAAAATCCGTTGCACCAGTATAACCAGTTTGGAAGTTATACAGTTACACTTCAGGTAACCTCAAATTTTGGTTGTGCAGGATTTAACGTAGCTGCCGATGCAGTGACACCTGAATCAAAAAATCTGATCATTGGTTCTACACCTGTAGCAGCATTCAATCTTCAGGGAGTATCAACAGCTAATCCGACAGACTTTGTAAGCACCTCCACGGTTAGTCTGCCGGGATCGGGAGAACCGCCTGCTACTATTGCAACGGTTGATTGGAATTTTGGGGATGCTACACCCGGTGCCACAGGTAATTCAACCAGTCATACCTACACTACAGCAAGTCCATTTGATACACCCTACAGTGTTCTGGCGGTGGTAACAACCTCAATTGGTTGCATTGATAGTGTAAGAAGGGATGTAATTATGGTAGAAAAAATTGACATTACTGATGCCAATGCCTATACGGAAAACTTTGATGCCGATGATGGTGGATGGCAAGTGTATACGGGAATCAAAGAAAACTATATAGGAAATATTTCCTGGGCAAGAGGAGTTCAAACCCCTGTTCTTCCTCCCGGGGCACCTAATGCAACCAGCGTATGGGCTACGAACTTAACCGGACCTTACGCCTCAAGAGAAGCCACGCACCTTTATACAAATTGTTTTGATCTTTCCACTTTAGAAAGACCAATGATCTCCTTCGATAATTTAACGCGACTAGCCTCGTCAGACGGTGTTGTCCTTGAATATTCTATTGACAATTTAAATATTGCCGATGTGAATAAGGATTGGATTACTGTAGGAACTAATTTATCAGGTGTTGAGTGGTATGATGGGTTAGCATTGGCATCGAAACCCGGTGATCAGGATGCTGGTGATTTTGGTTGGACAACCATAAATGTGAATTGGAGGAAATCCAAACATATCCTTGATGATGTAGCTCTTGAGCCGCAAGTAGTGTTCAGGTTTGCACTTTCCAGTGTTGTTGATAATCCTTCGGCTGATGGTTTCGCTCTTGACAATATTCGAATTGGCAATCGCACAAGAACCATCCTATTGGAGAATTTTACTAATAAGTCGAACACAGCGCAGCAGGCAGGTGTCAACATCGAAATGAGGGAAAGTGATAATCTTAAAACTTTTAATCCAGGTGGAACGGGTACGCTGTTAGTTAAAATAAAACTACCATGTCGGTTTTCCTGGATCTGATCCTTTCAATTTGGATAACCCGGCTGATCCAAGTGGTCGTGCATTATATTATAACATCTCCGAAACGCCAATTACGCGACTGGATGGGGAACCTAATGAAGTTAATAACGCGAAGTATTTTACAGGCTGGGGACAACAGCAATATAATATTCGAACTCTTCAGCTCGCGCAGGCTGATATCGTGATCACTCCAACAAACAATGCTGATGGTAGCATGAGCATTGATGTAAGTGTAACACCGATTGTGGATTTAACCGATTCGACTGTTCTTCATGTTGCGATCATGGAACAAGACATAGCCAAATCCGATCTTAATACAACCAAGGCAACCATGATTCAAACAGGTGAAGATGATTTTGAATATGTATTGAAAAAGATGCTGCCATCGGCATTAGGTACGAGATTTACGACTACGCTCGCGGCAAATACCACTCAGAATTTCGGGCCATTTGTATGGCATCCTGATGTAGCCAAATTGTATAATCCTGTCAATGACTTTGCAGTGATCGCATTCTTACAGAATGCTGAAACGAAAGAAATCTATCAGGCCGAAATTGTGAATAATGTAAGCGATCCCCCGATTGTAACCGGGCTTGAACTGCAAAATATGGCTGATCGAATCTCCGTGTATCCAAATCCTGCAGATGAAGTAATTACAGTTTTATTGCCTGGAAAAGCCGGACTGGACATTCCTGTTCAAATGATCGATCAACTTGGCAAATCAATTATCACGGGCATGATCAATGAAGGTGAATCAAGTAAACAAATAGATACACAAAACCTGCCGAGTGGTGTGTATCTCCTTCAACTGGGTGGGGCTACAGGAAAAACGGTCACTAAAAAGGTGATAATCGTACATAACCGATAAGTTAATATAGCTTAAAGAAAAGGAGGATAGTTTTCGGATTATCCTCCTTTCTTTTTTATGAACCTCTTTCCGGTTGTCTAACCTTTTCTTTAATTTGAATGAATAAACTGAACCTCTAACGCATGGAAATATTTCTACAAGCAGATGCATGGCTCGCCTTTCTCACGCTCTGCTTTTTGGAGATTGTATTAGGGATTGACAACATCATTTTCATTTCGATCGTATCTAACAAACTTCCGGAAGAACACAGACGTAAAACCAGAAATATCGGACTTGCTCTGGCTATGGGTGTCCGCATACTATTATTGCTGGGTATAACGTGGATCATTGGATTTACTGAGCCTTTGTTCACCGTTTCTAAAAACATTATTCTTCATGAGGACATGTCTTTCAGTGGACGAGATCTTATCCTGGGTTTTGGTGGTCTTTTTCTAATCGCAAAAAGCACAATGGAGATCAATCATGAGATGGAGGGAGAGGAAGAAGAGGAAAATGGAATTGGAAAACGAGCCACAGTAACCATCACGGGCACTATTATTCAAATCATTTTATTAGATATCATCTTTTCATTCGACAGTATACTTACCGCTATTGGTGTTGTGAAAGAAGTCGAAATCATGATCATGGCCATTATTGTATCGATTATCATTATGATGTTATTTGCCGGCAGGATCAGCAAATTTATTCAGGAACATCCCTCCATGGAAGTACTTGCACTTGGGTTTTTAATTTTAATAGGCTTCATGCTATTTCTGGAAGCATTGCATTATGAAATACCAAAAGGGTATATCTATTTCGCGGTAGCCTTCTCCATGCTGATCGAATTGACAAACATACGGGTTCGGAAAAAACGGGGTAAAAAAACCAATCCCGTAAAGCTGAAGAAAGCCTTTTCGGAGGAAGAGATTAACAAAGCCATTGAAAAGAGTGATGAATGATGATCAGCTTAAATATCCTATTGGCAAATTCATAGCCCAGGATTCCTATACCGTTACAGAACTCACAGAATTTATCAGGCGCATTGAAGCTCTCCCTCAGAAACTTAAACGAGCCATATCAGGTTTGTCCGATCAGCAGTTTGATTCTCCCTATCGCGAGGGAGGCTGGACTGTACGGCAAGTGGTTCATCACCTGGCTGATAGTCATACCAACGCCTATATCCGTTTCAAGTGGGCATTAACGGAAGATTCTCCGACTATTAAAACATACAATGAAAAGCTTTGGGCGGAAACACCGGAAACGAAATTAGATATAAACCTATCTGTCAATCTCATACAATCGCTTCATACAAAATTTGTTGCGCTCCTATCCTCACTGAGTTCTACCGATTGGAATAAGCAGTTTTTTCATCCTGATTCCAAGCAATATATCAAGCTTGAACGAATGGCCGCCTTATATGCCTGGCATGGCGAACATCATGTAGCACACATCACTTCGTTGATAAAAAGAATGAATTGGAAGTAAGCTTGAAATCATACAAACGTCCATTCTTTTTATTCAATGCTCATCTGGAGACAATATATCCAGCTCTTTTCAGAAGTGTAGCCATACCTCAACCTAAGTCAGTTCGTATAACCACTCCAGACGATGATTTTCTTGATTACGATTGGTATCACAAAGAAGGGAACTCGAAAGTTGTAATTATCTCACACGGCCTTGAGGGCAATTCAAAACGTGCATACGTCAGGGGCATGGCACGAGCTTTTATTCAGCGCGATTTTGATGTTGTCGCCTGGAATTACCGAGGTTGCTCTGATGAAATGAATTCGCAATTGAGATTTTATCACAGTGGAGCGACTGATGATTTGAGTACGTTGGTTGATTATATTTCTGAATTAGAATATACATCTATCTATCTCATCGGCTTTAGTTTGGGTGGAAACCTCACTTTAAAATACCTAGGCGAACAAGGCTCATCCTTGAATACAAAAATTCAAAAGACAGTTGCTTTTTCTGTCCCCCTAAACCTGCACACCAGCTGTTTGGAAATATCCAAACCCTCTAACTCAGTATATACGTTTCGTTTCTTGCGCAGCCTGAAAAAGAAAATAATGATTAAAGCAAAACAGAGAAATGACCTTCCTGTTGAAAACCTTCATCGCATTAAAAATCTAATCGATTTTGACGATGCTTATACAGCACCACTTCATGGATTTTCATCGGCTATCGATTACTACACAAAGTGTAGTTCCATCAACTTCATCGACCGAATTGACATTCCTACACTTATCATTAATGCAAAAAATGACCCATTCCTTAGCCCGGAATGCTATCCTAAATCCGATAATAAAAACCTTGCACTATGGTTTCCGGAAAAAGGAGGACATGTTGGCTTCACTAATTTTCACCGAAATGGATTATATTGGTCAGAAGATCAAGCTCTGAAGTTTATCCTTTCCAACAATGTTTGAACGGTATTCAATATGCTCCCCGAAAGAAATGGTCATGGAGCGTTTTGATATTGAAATTGCCAACACCTTCAAACCTGTTTATAATGCCGGACCATCCATGCTCTTACCCGTGATCGTTATGGATCATCCTAATGGATTTTCGAAATGCTATTGGGGACAGCCTCCTGGCTGGACCAAAAAAAATCAGTAAGTGAAAAGTTGATATCAATTCGTGGTGAGCTCATTCCACAAAAGCCAGTTTTTAAAAGAAAATTGAAAAATAGAAGATGCGTGGTTCCAGCCGATGGTTTGTATTTCTGGAAAAAAACCGGAAAGAAATCGGCTATCCCTTATCGTTTCGTTTTTCCTGATACTACTATCTTTTCAATGGCAGGATTGTGGGAAGAATTTGAAGATGAGGCTGGTAAATGATACATACCTTTATGATTATCACAAAACCTTCTAAAAGTAAACTAATGCATTTTTCAGAACGATTACCTCTTATATTGCCGGTGAAGGACGAGAAGACATGGCTAGATCCTAAAGCTGAAGAAAAGGAACTACTTAATCTGATCAGTCATAATCCAGATATTGAATTCGAAATGTATTCTATTTCATCTAGAATTAATTCACTAAATGAAAATGACGCAGGTCTGACTAAGCCTACTCCACCGGCCGACCAATTTGGAAATCTTTCGTTGTTTGATTAAAACTAGAATCCATCATCTTCCTCAACTTTCTTAGCCGGGTCAACTTCAGGTTCTTTTTGTTTTTTGGATTTCTTCTCCTTCTTCTTCTTTTTTGGTTTGGAATTATTCTCAGTAGTTAGAGAATCGGATGGATTCTTTTTCTTGAACAAATTACTAAACAGTCCTCCTGATTTTTTTTCTTTTCCTTTCGCTGAATTGGGTTTTGCAGTTCCATTTTCTTCCATCCTTGCCCGGGCATCCGGCAACACAAGAATGTCTCTGAAATACCACATGTAAATGTCCTGATCCGAATTAAAGCCCACTTCATCGACATAATATTTGGGCTTATCATAGATCAGTTTGTTCTCCTGATAGTCAATAGTTACGGTATCGGGTTTGTCATACTTCAAAACCCTAACCTCTTTATCCACAGATATCACATACGTGCTGTCACCAGGTATAGCTGTACTTTGCGAAACCGCTGTACTGTCAATCATATCACGATCCGCTAACATCGCATCCGGACTTTTTTCAATAGTAAATGAATCAGGCACCACCACATTTACCGGTTTCATTTCAACGGTTTGGAGGCTTCTTAGTTTCTTCCGATACGATTCAGGTACGGCAACGAGGTATTTATTCTTATTAACCGCATACACTTTAGGAGTCGAGTCTTCCTTGAAGTAGCTAAACTTCTTTCTTAACTCTTCCTTGTCGTAGATGTACGCAGACTGATAGGCAGGACATATCAATTGTTCAGTGCATGCACTGAACAAGAGAAATAAGCCAAACCATACGACTAAAATCCTGATCATTCGTAGGATTACCTGTAACTAACAAATTTAGTGAAATAACGGTAAGTAATTCGCCTTCAAGATGATTTGTAACCAATCTATAACCTATTGATAATCAATCTATAAAGATTGTAGTATTGATTTTTGACTTTTAGTTAATCCATTAACTACCAGTTGGTATGAGTTTTCTATCCATTGCAGGATCTCAGATTGTGGAATTGAATTGTCCATAGATACGGTAATCCAATGTTTCTTATTCATATGATAACCTGGCTTTACGGCATCATGCAGTTCTTGCAATTCCATGCTTTGCTCGGGATCACACTTAAGATTAATGCTTTCAAAGCGATCTACATCCGCAATAGCAAATATTCTTCCCACTACCTTAAAAGTCAATGTATTCTCATCAAAAGGAAATTCTTCAGTTACTCCCTTTTTTGAAAGACAAACTGCTCTGAAGTCCTCAATATTCAAAAGACAAATTTCTTAAGAAGAAAATAAATTAAACTGGCCAGAAATATAATGATAGCCAGACGGTTAATGCCATGCATTAGTCTCAGATTAATATTCCGTGGCCGCTCTGTGGATTTTTTCCGAAAGAAGTAGCCACCCACTTCACCGATTGAAAAAAACTCCCTTAGTGTAAGTTTCTTTTTTCTTGTTGTCAGCATTCAAATCGTTTTCCATTCTATGACTCTATTAATGACGGACTTTCTATCCATTTCCCATCTTCACGAATAAGGTTGATCAGTTCATCAACAGCTTCCTCAGTAGGCACATGACGCCTCACGATGTCCTTACCCCGGTACAGTGTTATTCTGCCCGGACCAGACCCTACATACCCATAATCGGCATCCGCCATTTCACCGGGTCCGTTTACAATACACCCCATAATTCCTATCTTCAGACCCTTCAGGTGATTCGTTCTGCTCCGAATTTTAGCTGTAGTATCCTGAAGATCGAACAAGGTACGGCCGCATGAGGGGCATGAAATATATTCAGTTTTTGAAATACGCGTTCGCGAAGCCTGCAGTATATTAAAAGCAGTTTCGTTTACCATTTTGTCGGATCCACAATTTTCTGCTGCCAGAAAAACGCCATCTCCTAATCCATCAATCAATAATGCACCTACATCCGTAGCCGAATACAATTGCAATTGTTCAGCACTTATATCTTTATATGCGCGACCAATAATTACGGGTGTATTACAGTTGTGCTGAATTAATTTGGCAAACATCAACCGTTGATCGGCCATACCATGTTCTTTGTAGGTATCAATCATTAGCGCCACAGTATTATCCGACTTAATCTTGCTCAACAAAGCATCAGTCATATCTTTATGACAGACATAAACTACATTTAATTTGGATGACATGGCAGCACCACCCATGTAATCACCGGCCGTCAAAAACGGATATACCCTATCCCTGGTCTTTACTTTTTTCCAGGTTTCATAGTTGTAAATCAAGCCTAACGTTCCGGGAATTTCAAAATCAATAAGGGTGTCTCCCAGGAAAATATAATCACAGGCAAAATCGCTGATGTTCCATTTATCCAACGGCACAGAATACCAATAACCTAAAGCAAACAGAGAAGCTGGAGTAACCTTTTTCTTTAGTGAAAAGTCAGCAATGACAGCAGGCACTTGATTACCACCAATGTTGAGCACTTCCCGAGTAGATCGCCTGGTGTATGAATAAGGATCTATTGGGTACTCTAAAACATCACTTCCTATCTCCTCGCTTTTTCTTTTTGAGTACCTTTCCGCCAATAGTTTTGCAACTGGAATTTCAGCTTCAGGCTCTTCGGTAAGTGAAACTCGGATGGTATCCCCTAACCCATCTTCCAAAAGTGTACCGATTCCAACCGAAGATTTTATCCGGCCATCTTCTCCATCACCCGCCTCGGTAACCCCAAGATGCAATGGATATGGTTGAAGTCCTTCCTGATCCAGTTTTTGAACCAACATCCGGTAAGCCTGAACCATTACTTGTGGGTTGGACGATTTCATGGATATAACGATATCATGGTACTGCTGATCCTCACATATCCGTAAAAACTCAAGTGCTGATTCAACCATGCCAAGCGGAGTATCTCCATACCGGCTCATTATCCTGTCTGACAAGGACCCATGGTTGGTTCCTATCCTCATCGCAGTTCCGTATTCCTTGCAAACTTTAATCAGGGGTATAAACTTCTTTCTGATCCTTTCAAGTTCAGCCTGATAGGATGATTCGGAGTAATCAATTTGTTCAAATTTTTTCCGGTCAGCATAATTTCCGGGATTAATCCTGACTTTTTCAACAATTCTGGCAGCCAATTCGGCAGCATTCGGTGTGAAATGAATATCTGCAACGAGCGGAGTAGTATAACCCTGTCTGCGCAATTCCTTTTTTATTACCTCAAGATTCTTTGCTTCACGAAGACCAGGTGCAGTAATGCGCACGTATTCACATCCGGCATTAATCATTCGGATAGATTGTTCTACAGTACCTTTTGTATCCAGGGTATTTACGGTAGTCATTGACTGGACACGAATGGGATGATCACCACCAAGGGGTATATCCCCAATGTTTACCACTCTCGATTTTCTTCGCGAATAATGAACAAGGCTATTGCAGTAGGATTGAATTGCTTTTACAGAAGACATCGTACAAAATTAACCCTAAAATCCAGGAATTGTTTATAGGATTCGAATTAAGTCTCTTAAATATCCCCTAACTGCGGGCGAATGACTATTTCTTCCACTACGCTTTTGTCCGAAAGCGCATGTGATGCATAGACAAGATCTGCAATGTCCTCCGATTTCATAAATCGGTCTTCAGGCAAATCACTTTTCTCCCAACTGGCGGTTCGGGTAGCTCCGGGCATAACCGCGGTTACCCTGATTCCATATTTCTTTAATTCCTCTCGCAAAACCTTTGAAAACCCCAGTAATGCAAACTTAGAGATGCCATAGGAAGCTCCACTTGGATATGCTTTAATGCTGGCCACTGAACACATATTAAAAATATGGCCTTTCTTATTTTTCTTCATCAAGCTCACCAATTCCCGTGTCATGTAATACGCGCTATACACGTTTGCCTCCATAGTATTTTCCAGTGTTCCTTCAGGTTCTGTGCAAATCTGGCCTTGCGCAAAATACCCGGCATTGTTAACCAAAACATCAACTGGTCTATTCAGTTTAATAACTGCATCTGAAAAAACCTTTATATCATTTCTCTTTGACATATCGGCCTTTACAACAATAACATTACAAGAGTGTTGCTTTTCAAGTTCTGACTTCAATGTATCAAGATCTTTTTGACTTCGGGAACAGGTAGCAACATCGAATCCCTGCTGAGCAAATTTCTGTAAAATAGCCAAGCCGATTCCCTTAGTTCCCCCCGTTACAACGATAAACTTGTTCATAAAAAAAATCTTTTATCTTTGAGCAAGATAGCTATTTGCTCATCTAAAAATGAAAGGATTCGGTAGGTATTGCATATTTATTGGCTCGCTCTTCGTGCGAAGAGAAACATTCATGACCTATTATCGCCTGGTCATGAATGAATGCATTCACATCGGTATAAAATCAATTCTCCTTGTTGCGCTGGTATCAACATTTATGGGGGCAGTGACCACCGTACAAACTGCCTTCAACCTGGTGAGCCCACTGATACCTAAGTTTGTCATCGCACAAGTTGTTCGCGAAATGACCGTCCTTGAATTGGCACCTACAATTATTGCTATCATTTTTGCAGGTAAAGTAGGGTCATCAATGGCTGGTGGCATTGGCACCATGAGGATAACCGAACAAATAGATGCACTGGAAGTCATGGGAATTAATTCAAGCAGTTATCTGGTTCTTCCTAAGATTGTTGCTTCTCTGTTTATGTATCCGCTGTTAGTTATCCTTGCCGGATTTTGTGCTTTGGCAGGTGGCTATCTGGTTGGGGCTTTATCCGGCATTATCACACCCAGTGAATACATATACGGCATACGCTATGTCTTTAATGATTATACAGTAACTTTTGCATTGATTAAATCTTTTGTCTTTGCGTTTTTGATAGCCTCCATTTCCTGCTACAAAGGATATTATACAAAAGGCGGTGCACTGGAAGTAGGAATGTCAAGTACATCTGCAGTAACGTCCAGTGTAATCGCAGTATTATTAAGTGATTATTTTCTGGCTGAACTCCTCCTCCAATGATTGAAGTCCAATCCGTTTCAAAATCTTTCGGAGATAAGAAAGTTATCGACCGCATAAGTGGTGTGTTTGAAAAGGGAAAAACAAATCTGATCATAGGCGCCAGCGGAACAGGCAAAAGTGTTTTATTAAAATGTATTGTAGGACTCCTTCATCCAGAGACCGGGACAGTATTTTACGATGGGAGAAATTTTACAGATGCAGACAAAGAATTAATATCAGAAATCCGAAGGGAAATAGGAATGCTCTTTCAGGGTGGTGCATTGTTTGACTCAAAAACTGTTGAAGAAAATGTGATGTTTCCGTTGAATATTCTAACCAACCAAACTCCCTCAGAAAAAATAGATCGGGTTAACTTCTGTCTTCAACGGGTGGGCCTTGAGAATATAAATAAGAAAATGCCATCCGAAATAAGCGGTGGAATGAAAAAGAGAGTAGGCATTGCCCGCGCCATTGTCAATAATCCCAACTACCTTTTCTGTGATGAGCCCAACTCCGGACTGGATCCATTATCAGCCGTTAAAATTGATGAATTAATTCAGGAAATAACCTATGAATACGATATCACAACGATAGTCGTTTCTCATGATATGAATTCTGTAATGGGTATTGGCGATACAATTATGTTTATTCACGAAGGAAAGAATATCTGGCACGGATCAAATACTAACATTGTTAATTCCGGTATCCCGGAACTGGATGAATTTGTTTTTACCAATAAGATAATGCGCAATTTGAAAAACTGATTGACTAATCCATCTTATGGATTGGTAATTCAACAAAGAAACTCGTTCCCTCTCCTTCGACCGACTCAAACCAAATTTTACCTCTAAGTTGACTGATCCCCTGGCTCGCCATAGACAAACCAATGCCTGAACCACTCTCCTTTGTACTGAACCTGGGCAAAAAACTTTGTCCCATAAGTCCTTATGAATCCCCTTTCCATTGTCTTTTATCGATAGCTGAGCAACGGAATCAGTAACCTTCACTTCCACAATCACCATAAGATTG
>JAAUQD010000012.1 GCA_012032815.1 Flammeovirgaceae bacterium | reverse complement strand
TATACGATGCGCTCATTGCAACGGTAGACATGGAAAAAGCTTACGGAAAATTAGGCATCACAGAATAATTGAAATAACAATAACTATGAAACATACTTTTTTACTCGCACTTATTACAGGAATACTTGGTATATCATGTTCATCAACTGAAGTGTCTGATGTAGATGTGAAAAAATCTGAACTTGAGAATGCACGAGCACAAATGGATGAACTTAGGGTAACTATTTCAACCCTGGAAAAAGAAATTAAAGCGTTGGACCCCACGTTTATGGTAAACAATAATGCCATTTTGGTTTCCGTGCTTAATCTCAACAAGAAAGAATTTGAGCACAAAGTTGAGGTTCGCGGATCCGTTGAGTCAAGAAAGAATATTTTGATTAGTGCTCAGATTGGCGGAAAGATTGTGGAGGTCCATGTTCGTGAAGGCGACAAAGTAAAATCCGGAGATTTATTAGTCTCTTTGGATGCAGACATTATTTTAAATTCCATTGCCGAGTTAAGAACCGCACTGGAATTGGCAACCTCAGTATACAACAAGCAAGCTAAACTTTGGAAAGACAATATTGGAACTGAGATTCAGTATTTGCAGGCCAAGAACAACAAAGAATCGTTAGAAAGGAAATTAGCAACCGCACACTCTCAATTAGATCAGGCTATAATCAAGGCTCCTTTTAATGGAGCTGTTGATTTGGTTCAGGCACGCGAGGGTGAGTTGGCCACTCCCGGATTACCATTAGTGCGAATTGTGAATCAGGATGATATGTATATCAAGGCTGATGTCTCAGAAAAATTTATTGGAAAATTTTCGGTTGGCGATAAGTTGGAAGTTTTCTTCCCTGCACAGGACAAAAGAATCCTTTCATCAATTGCTTCTGTGAGTCAGGTTATTAATGCTGAAAACCGCACCTTCGTTGTTGAGGCATCTTTATCCAATCAGAATTTTATCATAAAGCCGAATCAGGTAGTCGTACTTAACATGCGTGATTACTACAGCAAAATGCGTTTGTGGTTCCTACACGATTAATACAACGTGATGATAAAGGGCAGTACCTGTATACATTGATTGAAAAGGATGGCAAAGTGACGGCACAAAGAAAGCGTATTACTCCCGGCCTTTCATTTGAAAGCCAAACTGAAGTATTGGAAGGATTAACCGGTGCCGAGCAAATAGTTGACAAAGGGTTTAGGGAGTTAACAGAAGGAACTGAAGTGATTATTGCAAAGAACCCGCCTGCAACAAGCGAAGTAGCTAAGAATTAATTGTCAAAAAACCTTTGAGCTGAATCCATGAACGACTCTAACACTAGTAATAACAACACAGGAAAAAAGTAGATAAAGAATTTGGTCTAACAACCTTTTCTTTAAAAAACGGAACATCGGTCATGTTCCTGACTTTTCTGATCGTCTTAGCCGGTATTGCCATTTATAGAGGACTGCCTAAAGATAGCTTTCCCGAAATAAAACAACCGGTAGTTTATATAGGCACTCCTTATCCGGGAAATGCACCCCTGGACATGGAAACGTTAGTCACCCGGCCAATTGAAAAGGAACTCAACAGTATTTCAGAAGTAGACAATATAAAGTCAACCTCGGTGCAGGATTATTCAACCATCATCGTTGAATTCGATCCTGAAACAACTGTAGAAGACGCCTTAATTAAAGTTAAGGATGCGGTAGACCGGGCCAAACCGGAATTGCCAGATGATTTGCCACAAGACCCGAATGTTTTTGAGCTGAATTTTTCTGAGTTCCCTATTATGAACATTAATCTCTCGGGTAATTATACGCTCGAAGAATTAAAAGAATATGCTGAGTATCTGGAAGATGAGATTGAGAAGGTGTCGGAGATATCTAAAGTTGAGATTCGGGGTATCGATGAAAAGGAAGTAAAAATAAAAGTTGACCCTTACGAAATCGAAGCCCGTAATATCAATTTCGGGGACATTGAGAATGCCGTTTCAGCCGAGAACCTGACCCTCTCAGGTGGAAACATCTTGGATGACGGGGTACGGAGAACCATTCGGGTTGTTGGTGAGTTTAATGACCCCAACCAATTGTTGGATATTGTTATTAAACACGAAAAAGGAAACATCGTCTATCTCAGGGATGTAGCTAAGGTTGAGTTTGATTACAAAGATAAATTAAGTTATGCCCGTCTCCGCAAACAACCTGTCGTTATGGTGGATGTCATCAAACGGAGTGGCGAAAATTTAATCATTGCTACCGAAGGGATTAAAGAAGTCCTTGATGAGGCAAAAGAAAGTGTCTTTCCGGATGATTTAAAAGTCAGCATTACAAACGACCAATCCTCTTTTACCAAAGAGATGGTAAGCAGCCTTGAGAATAATATAATATCGGGGATGATTGTCGTTGTTTTTGTATTGATGTTGTTTTTAGGAACACGTAATGCCCTGTTTGTGGGTATTGCAATCCCGCTTTCTATGTTCATGTCATTTATTATCATCGGTGCATTAGGCATGAGCATCAACATGATGGTTCTTTTTGGTTTAATTATGGCGTTGGGTATGCTGGTGGATAATGGGATTGTCGTTGTTGAAAATGTTTACCGATTGTATGAAGAAGGGTATGATCTGTGGGATGCAACAAGAATGGGCGTTGGTGAGGTAGCATTTCCAATAATTTCCTCCACCGCAACAACATTAGCAGCCTTTTTGCCCCTGGCTTTCTGGCCGGGATTGATGGGTCAGTTCATGAAATATCTGCCTATCACGCTCATTGTCACGCTAGGATCATCCTTGTTTGTAGCGCTGGTCATCAATCCTGTACTCATCTCCCGGTTTATGAAACACGAAAAAGATACCAAAATAAAGCGAAGTCGGATTTTTAGAATGGTTGGAATCGTTATTGGATTAGGTGCTGTTTTATTATTTCTGAAAGTTACAGTGTTGGGTAACTTGCTGATACTTTTTGGAATACTCATTTTATTAAATGTTTTTGTTTTTGTTCCGGCCTCCCACAGGTTCCAGCTTAATTTTCTACCGAAAGTGGAGAGATTGTATGAGCGGACGGTAACCTTCGCGCTCAAGGGATTTAATGGAGTTGCTCCCTATCTGATATTTTTGGGAGCTGTTTTTTTATTGGTCCTTTCTTTTGCATTGATGGGAATCTTTCCGCCAAAAGTTCTCTTCTTCCCCGAAAATGAACCGAAATATGTCAATGTTTTTGTTGAGTATCCTGTAGGAACAGATATAGAAGTCACCAACGAGTTTACGAGAGAAGTTGAGAACAAGGTAATTGAAATAATCAGACCCTACGAAAGTATAATTGAATCTGTGATTGCAAATGTTGGACAAGGAACAGCAGATCCCAACGATCCATCAGCCATCGGGCAAGCGGATTTACCAAACAAAGCCCGGGTTACCGTAAATTTTGTCGATTTCAAATATCGGGAAGGACAATCTACCAGTGTTATTATGCAAGAGATTCGGAATGGCGTAAGCAATTACCCTGGAGTAACCGTTACGGTAGATAAAGATGCATCAGGGCCACCAGTTGGTAAGCCAATAAATATTGAAATATCGGGCAATGACTTTCCAACATTGATCGGAATCGCTGAGCGAATGAAAAACTACATCAATGAATCCGGAATTCAGGGAATAGAAAAACTGAAGACTGATTTGGAAAACGGAAAGCCCGAGTTGATCGTAGATATTGACAGAGAAAAAGCAAGACGGTTTGGATTGTCAACGTATTCAGTGGCGAATGAAGTTCGCACTTCACTTTTTGGAAAAGAAATTTCAAAATTTAAACAGGGAGAAGATGACTATGAAATCCAGTTGCGACTGGATGATAAATACAGATATGATCTGGACGCATTGATGAACAAGAACGTGACATTCCGCGATCAAACCAACGGTCAGATGCACCAGGTCCCCATCTCATCAGTTGCCAAAGCTGAGTTGAGTTCAACCTATGGCTCGGTAAGGAGGAAAGATTTGAAACGGATGATCACCCTCAGCTCTAACGTTGAGGGCGACTATAATCCGACAGAGATTAATAATCAGATTAAAAATCTATTGCTTGATTTTCAAATGCCTGCCGGCTATGATTACAAGTTTGGAGGAGAGCAGGAAAAGCAGGCTGAAGAATTGGCCTTTCTTTCACAAGCTTTCTTGTTTGCATTATTCCTTGTGTTTTTAATAATTGTGGCGCAGTTTAATAAACTCACTGCCCCGCTCATCATTATGACTTCTGTAATCTTCAGCACAACCGGGGTGTTTCTTGGTCTGATTGCATTTAGCATGGAATTCGTAATCATTATGACAATGATTGGAATTATTTCATTGGCAGGTGTTGTTGTAAACAACGCCATCGTGCTATTGGATTTTGTCGAATTGAAGCGAAAAAGAATGAGAGAAGAAATTGGAGTGAAAGAATTACCGATAACAGGAGTAGTTGAAGCAATTATTGAAGCCTCTAAGACACGTTTGCGGCCGGTTGCACTTACGGCCATAACAACTGTTCTGGGATTAATTCCACTGGCAGTTGGTGTTAATATAGATTTCGTAAAATTCTTTCAGGAGTATGATGCGGATTTTTATCTTGGAGGAGATAGTGTGCAGTTCTGGGCACCACTTTCATGGACGATTATTTTTGGACTCATTTTCGCCACGTTTTTAACATTGGTAGTCGTACCGGTAATGTACTTGTTGATAGAAAAGCTATTGTTATGGATTAGAAAGGTTACCGGTGTTAATCTGGCTACGGCCTAGACTTTAAATAGTGAATAAAATTTTGGTCATACTGATTTTTTCCCTGGTACTGCTCCTGATCGATTATTATTTCTTTCAGGCAATACTTTCTGTAAGCAAAAGTTGGACTGGCTTCTGGAAGAATTTTGTGAAAGTTGCGTTTTGGGCTCCCAGTATTTTGACTCTGATTGCCTTAATATGGTGGAATTTTGGTGATCCATACAGAATTAGTGCGAATTTCAGAAACTGGGTTATTACCGGTATTGTGGCTGTTTACTTTCCAAAGCTCTTTGGAATAGTATTCCTCCTTATAGACGATATACAACGGGGTGGGCGCTGGTTAGCTCAATTTTTTAATAAAGGTGCAACTGGAGAATTACCCGGTGAGGCAATTACTCGTTCTGATTTTTTAACGAAGACAGCACTGGCAGCCGCAGCAGTTCCGTTTGGGGCGTTTGCATTCGGTATTATTTCAGGTGCTCACGATTACAGAATAAAAAGAATTACACTTAGACTGGCAAACTTACCAAAGGCGTTTGACGGATTCCGAATTGGTCAGATTTCGGATATTCACTCAGGCAGTTTCTACAACAAAGTAGCTGTTAAAGGTGGCATTGATATGTTGAACGAAGAAAAACCGGATGTAATATTTTTTACCGGAGATTTAGTGAACAATGAGACCAGTGAAGTCCGTGAATACAAAGAAGTATTCAGCAGGCTGAAAGCACCCTTTGGAATAAAATCGGTAACCGGAAATCACGATTACGGTGACTATAAATCCTGGGAAAGCCAAACTCAAAAGATGAAAAATTTTGAGAATCTTATTCAAGTACACAAGGAGATGGGGTATGATATCCTAATGAACGAACACAGGATAATTGAGTTGAATGGAGATAAAATAGCCATTTTAGGAATTGAGAATTGGGGAACAGGCAGGTTTCCAAAATATGGCGACATATCAAAGGCACATGAGGGTACGGAAGAAGCATCGGTAAAGATTTTGTTATCTCACGATCCAAGTCATTGGGATGCACAGGTTCGTCCCGATTATAATGATATTGATTTAATGCTGGCAGGCCATACGCATGGATTTCAATTTGGTGTTGAAATTGGTGGATTTAAATGGAGTCCATCACAGTACGTATATAAACAGTGGGCAGGACTTTATCAGGAAGGCAATCAATACCTGTACGTGAACCGCGGCTTTGGATTCATAGGTTATCCTGGGCGCATCGGTATTCCTCCCGAACTCACCATTCTTGAGCTTAAGCAGGCATAATTATTAATTTCTGATCCTGTTTTGTTTATCGGATTCGGCCTCTATAATGTACTTTTGAGGAAACCAATAAGATGAACAATTCGATTACCTGGCAGGGAGTATATCCTGCGTTGACTACCAAGTTTACTAAGGAGGATAAGCTTGACCTAAAACTTTTTGAAGTTAATCTGAACGCTCAGGTTGCGGCAGGTGTGCAAGGAATAATCCTGGGGGGAACTCTTGGAGAAGCTAGTGTTCTTTCAAGCGATGAAAAGATGGAGCTGATCCGGTTCTCGGTTGAAAAGGTCCAGAATAAAATTCCGGTCATTGTGAACATAGCGGAGGGAAGCACTCGTGTTGCCGTAGAGCTAGCGCAGCAAGCTGAAAAAAATGGAGCAAAGGGTTTAATGATGCTGCCTCCCATGAGGTATAAATCAGATCATCGGGAAACAGTGACTTATTTCAGGACAGTGGCAGACTCTACCCAACTTCCGATTATGGTGTACAATAATCCGGTAGATTATAAGATTGAAGTTACGCTGGATATGTTTGCTGAACTTGCTCAATGTGAAAACATTCAGTCAGTTAAAGAATCAACCCGTGATGTTACGAACGTTACGAGAATGATAAACAGGTTTGGGAATCGCTTTAAAATTTTATGCGGGGTTGACACCTTGGCTCTTGAAGAGCTCGTTTTGGGTGCTCATGGATGGGTAGCAGGTCTTGTTTGTGCTTTTCCAAAAGAGACGGTTGCCATATATGATTTGGTAAAGGCTGGAGAGATTGAAAAAGCCCGATTGATATACCGTTGGTTTATGCCATTGCTTGAATTGGATATCCACCCAAAGCTTGTACAGTATATTAAACTTGCTGAATCAGAAGTGGGTTTGGGGTCTGAGTTTGTACGCGCACCCAGATTGCTGTTGGAAGGAAAAGAAAGAGAAGATGTATTAAAAATTATTAAAAACGGGATAGCCACCAGGCCATCGCTTTGACAAAAGAAAATGGATAAGACTTATAAAGACACGACAAAAGAAGAAGTAGATCAGATACTGAAAGAAGCGCAATTGGCATTTTACTCCTACCGTAAGATGGGAAAGAAAAAGGCGCAGTTTCTGCGTGCCATTGCCAATGAGATTGAAAGCCTCGGAAATGAACTGGTAGAGATGGCAATGAAAGAGACTTCTTTACCAGAGCCCAGAATAATTGGTGAGCGGGGACGAACAACCGGTCATCTGAGAATGTTTGCGGATATCGTTGAAGAAGGTTCCTGGGTGGAAGCCAGAATAGATACCGCAAACCCAAACCGCAGTCCGGCACCTAAACCCGATTTAAGAAAAATGAGTATGCCAATCGGTCCGGTTGTTGTTTTCGGTGCCAGCAATTTTCCATTGGCGTATTCAACAGCAGGGGGTGATACGGCTGCGGCACTGGCTGCTGGCTGCCCGGTTATAGTGAAAGCACATCCAGCCCATCCCGGAACATCAGAATTGGTTGCTAAAGCGATTCAAAACGCTATTAAGAAGGAGGGCTTACCAAATGGAGTTTTCCAGCACGTTCATGGTGGATTTGAGATTGGTCATCAATTGGTTACTCACCCACTTACTAAAGCTGTTGGATTTACGGGTTCTTTTTTAGGTGGAAAAGCGTTATTTGATTTAGCCAATAAACGCCCAGAACCAATTCCGGTTTTGCCGAGATGGGCAGTACAAATCCTGTTATTTTACTTCCCGAAACATTAGGTTCTGAATTTGATGACACAGCAAAAAAATTAGCGGCTTCAATTACATTGAGCGTTGGTCAGTTCTGCACAAATCCGGGTTTGATATTCGGCATCGAAGGTACTGGCCTAACAGGTTTTATGACCTCTCTGAAAAGTGAGATTGAGAAGACACTTTCTGCCACCATGCTTCACTCAGGGATTGCAGAAAATTATTCAAAAAAGCTTGCCCACTCGCTGGAGCAAAAAGGGGTAAGGGTGGAAGGACAATCTTCTACAAACCCAGCACAAAATCAGGCAAGGCCTACCGTTGCATCGGTAGCTGGTGATGATTTTCTTAAAAATCCGGGGTTAGCCGAAGAAGTCTTTGGACCATTTTCATTAATAGTTCGCTGCAAAGATTTGCCTCAATTACATCAGGTCATTAATAATCTGCACGGACAACTAACGGCTACCGTAGTTGGTGGTCATGACGAATTAGTTAAACATAAAAACTTAATAAATGCGTTGATGGACAAAGCGGGGAGGGTTATAATTAATGGAGTTCCTACAGGAGTGGAAGTCAATTACAGCATGCATCACGGAGGTCCTTTTCCGGCAACAACCGATTCACGATTTACGGCTGTCGGAGGTGATTCCATTAAGCGATTTGTCAGACCCGTAGCGTTTCAGAATTGCCCGGATACCTTACTACCTGAAGAACTTCAGGAGAAAAATCCCTTGAACATTTGGAGGCTCATTGATAGTCAGTGGAAAAAGTAAAATGACTTCTAAACGTTTTTTTTGCATTGATGCACATACTTGCGGCAATCCCGTACGGCTTGTGGCAGGTGGTGGACCTTTCCTTGAAGGAAAGAATATGAGCGAAAAGCGTCAGTATTTCCTGCGGCATTTTGACTGGATTCGCACAGGGCTGATGTTTGAGCCTCGCGGACATGACATGATGAGTGGGTCCATTTTATATCCTCCGTCTGATCCGGCAAATGATATTGGAATACTGTTTATTGAAACAAGCGGCTGTTTGCCAATGTGTGGACATGGAACCATCGGAACGGTAACAATTGCCATTGAAGAAGGACTGGTGACACCAAAGAAACCAGGAGTACTCAGGCTTGAGGTACCTGCCGGGTTGGTTACAGCTGAGTATACACTCGATGGTAAGAAAGTAAAGTCTGTTAAGATTAGAAATGTTAAATCTTACCTGGCAAAGGAAAATATTTCAGCCTTATGTCCTGAATTGGGCGAGCTCTCTATGGATGTAGCCTATGGTGGAAATTTCTACGCTATTGTTGATGCTCAGAAAAATTTTGTGGGAATAGAAAACTTTACAGCTGGTCAATTAATACAATGGAGCCGGGTATTGAGAAAAAATATAAATAAGAAATACTCGTTTGAGCATCCGGAGAATCCTACCATAAATACATGCAGCCATATTCTATGGGCAGGAAAGCCGATGAATGAATCTTCTACGGCAAGAAATGCGGTCTTTTATGGGGATAAGGCTATTGACCGTTCTCCATGCGGTACAGGTACATCTGCCCGGCTGGCGCAATGGTATGCGAAGGGAAAAATTAAACAAGGGCAGGAATTTATTCACGAAAGTATTATCGGATCAACGTTTGTTGGAAGGGTAGAGGAAGTATCTGAAGTAGCGGGGATGAAAGCAATTGTTCCCAGTATAGAAGGGTGGGCCAAAATTACAGGATACAATACTATTCTTATTGATGATCAGGATGATCCGTATGCTAAAGGGTTTCAGGTGATTTAATTTCATGGCAAAGAAGATCGGGATTATTGGAGGGGGAATAGTCGGTCTTTCATCGGCTTATTATTTAGTCCAGAAAGGTCATCGTGTTTCAATTTTGGATTCCGGCAACTTCACGGCAGGATGTAGTTTTCATAATATGGGGATGATCGTCCCCAGTCACTTTATTCCACTTGCTTCTCCGGGCATGATATCTAAAGGAATACGATGGATGTTTGACTCGACAAGTCCTTTTTATATCAGGCCACGATTCGACCTCGATTTAATTAAATGGGGGTATCAGTTTTATTTAAGTTCATCCGCCATTCAAACCAGGAAAGCCATTCACGCTCTTAGGGATCTAAGTTTGCTAAGTCGAGCATTATATTCTGATCTGGCAAAGGAACTTCCCTTTGATTTTGGTTTTCGCGATCGTGGATTAATGATGCTCTATCGTTCACGCGAAGCTGAGCATGAGGAAATTGAGACAGCACGAATGGCCAACGAGTTGGGAATCGAAGCACGTGTTTTATCACATGAGCAGGTTCAGCAAATGGAACCAAATGTAAGAGTTAGCGTAAAGGGTGGAGTGTATTATCCGGGAGATGCCCACCTTATGCCTCATCAGCTGGTAACTGGATTAATTAACTACCTGAAAGAAAAGGGTGTTGAATTTATTTCCGAGTATTCTGTAACCGGTTTTAATACCTCAGGAGATAAAATTTCCGGAGTTTATTCAGGGTCAATGTATAGCGAGTTTGATGAAGTAATTATTTCAGCAGGATCCTGGTCAGGTCATATTGCCAAGCTGTTGAATTTGAGAATTCCATTGCAGCCGGGAAAGGGATATAGTTTTACATCACAAGGGATGAGTAATACCGTTCAGGTGCCATCCATTTTTGTTGAAGCACGGGTAGCGGTTACGCCAATGGCTGACACTGTACGGTTTGGGGGTACTATGGAATTGTCTGGTTTTGATTCGAAAATAAATATGAAGCGTATTTCGGGTATCGTAAATTCCATTCCTACATATTATCCGGATCTTACTATTGAACCACCATCGGTGTCGGATATCTGGTATGGGTACAGGCCATGTTCACCGGATGGACTGCCCTACATAGGCCGGCCCTCAAAGATTTCAAATTTGACTATTGCGACAGGTCATGCCATGATGGGTTTGAGTTTAGGACCAGCCACAGGTAAGTTGGTTTGCGAAATCGTGGAAGGCATTTCTCCAACTATTGGATTGAAGCCATTCGATCCTGAGCGGTTGAGATAAAAAAATACCCGAACGTAGTTCGGGTATTCATAATCAAGTATAATTTTAATTATCCCTTTTGCGAATCTGATTTCGCCCGTGCCTCGTTTACAACCAGGTTTCTGCCATTGAAATCTTTACCATTAAGTTCATTAATGGCAGTACGCGCTGCATTGTCATCAGCCATTTCAACAAACCCAAAACCACGACTGCGTTGAGTGAATTTGTCAACGATAACCTTCACTGAGGTAACTTCTCCGTACGTTTCAAAAAGTTTTTTTAGCTCTTCTTCTGTTGACTTCCAGGAGATGTTAGCGACATAAATGTTCATTTCTGTTAATAGTTTAGTTAATAAATTTACCAGTTCATTTAATACTTCAACTACGAACAAAAATAAAGTTCAACAGCAGGAAATATCAAATAACCAAACAAAGATATACAAATTTTGAATTTACAAGCTTTTTCAGCCCTTTCTCCAGCTATATTCAAACACATCAGGCCTGGAATAATGCCCAATTACGTCAAAATCCATCTTGGCTTTAACGATTTCGCGATGATCAATTTCCGCATATAGTATACCGGGCTGGTCATACAACGGCCCTGCAATGGACTTGCCGAGAGGTGAAATAATTACACTTCCTCCCGTACTCGGCAGTGAGGGATGGTCACCGAGCAGTTTTTGAAGGTCTTCAGGGTAATGATTTTTTGTCAGATACTGGTTACAACCCAATACAAAGCATCTTCCCTCGCAGGCAATATGTGTCAATGATGCCTGCCAACTGTCTCGGCAATCGGCTGTTGGTGCAACGTAGATTTCTATACCTTGTTCGTACAGCGCCATTCGTGCCATTGGCATATAATTTTCCCAGCAAATTAACCCACCAATTTTGCCTAACGGTGTGTCCTGTACTTGAAGATCTTTACCTTCTCCTTCTCCCCAAAGTATTCGTTCGGCAGCAGTTGGTTTTAGTTTGCGGTGCTTGTGTAATAATTTTCCTTCGGGAGAAAAATAGAGCAGTGTACAATAAAGCGTGTCACTTATTTTGTCACGTTCGGTAACACCCAATATAATATAAGACTTCACTTCCTTAGCCAGCTTAGCTAACCTTTCTGTTTCATGACCTGGTACTTCAATTGAGTTTTGCCAATACCTCAGAAATAATTCTCTTCCTTCCGGGGTACGGCCACCCACTACCGTTCCAAAAATAAGACCGCGGGGATAGCCGGGTATAAAAACTTCAGGAAATAGAATTAGTTGAGCCTTTTCTTTTGCTGCCTCACGAACTTTAGATTCGATTTTATCAATTGTTTTTTCTTTGTCAAAAAAAACAGGAGCATCCTGTACTACGGCAGCGACAAACGATTTCATCATGATTTGAAAGGATTAGTAAGCGCGATCCACAGTTCCGGAGCCATAGATCTTACGGATTACATTTTTAGTATTTCCTTTATGCTTTAGAGTTCCGCTTCCGGAAACGAAAGCATCCAGGCTACCGGTTACATTAAGTTCACATGCCCCTGATCCGCTCATTTTTACTTTAGCGCTTTCAAGTTCGCAATTGAATCCGTTAAATGCTCCACTTCCGCTCATCAAAACATTCAATGAAGTGTCATAGCCTTTTATGGCAATATTTCCTGAACCACTCACTTCCCCATCAATTTCATTGCCTTTTACATCCAGATCAAGTCCTCCAGAACCGGTTACCACAAGAGAAAGCTTATCGGATGCCAAAGAGTTTTCAGCAATAATTTTTCCGCCACCATTTACCTGTAATTCCTGAATGGATTTCATGCTAATGATAAGTTTCATGGTGGGGTTAATCTTAATGTCATCGATTTTAGCCCAAACACTTTTACTTTGATTGTCCGGCTTACGATCCACGTTTACAATTAAAACTCCGTTTTCGACTTTAATTTCCGTCACATCAAAAATTTCTGTCAGTGCCTCTACCGCTACTTCCTGCTTGTTGGTTTGTTTTAAATAAATCGAATAATTTGAGTTGTTATAAATGCTTTTAAACTCAGGAAGTTCAATAGTCTTTTTGGTGTTTTGACCAGATACAACCGAGCTGACCAAAAGAAACAGTATAATCAATATGTTCTTCATAAAAGTTGATTTTCGGTCAATATAACCCAAAGGGCAATGCTAAAAAGGTGTTTCGGTAAACAAACATTGAACTGGTTGAAGAGCTTATTTTTTTATTTTTTTTTCTTGAAAATTATTCGATACACAATTATAAACAAGACTAACCCAACACACATGGTTATAATTAATCCGGGTGTAATAAGTTCTGTCGCGTGCATACCTAGAATCTAAATCGTAATTGAAATTTAATATCATTTCGGGTATCTCCATCAATCAATTCTCCACCACTTCCTATGGTTTCCCGATCTGAAAATTGAGTTCTGGCCCAACGAATCCAAAGGTCTACATTTCGGTTGACATTATATTGAACCATCAAATAACTCCTCACCCCCACACCTGAATAAGATGGGAATGAAAACGCCAGCCAGACATCCCTTTCATAAACATATTGACGATTGTCAATATCATCCGTATCAAATAGGGCATATCTGGCGGAAATGGTAAATCGCCCGGCATCTACATTTACATCCTGAATCAGTGTCATCCCGTTTGTCTTGTTTCCTTCCAGTTTATAATTGCTGAACTGTCCTCTCGTCTTAAGGTGAATGTTTTTGGTCAGGGAGTAATCTGCATTGAGCCAGAAATTATTTTTTGTTCCCATACCCGTCTTATAATTTGTTGTGTTATCCGGAAGATTTCTGATTTTCGATTCCTGACGGCCCTGAATGAAAAAACTCACCAATTTTGATGGTTGCCAGGTTAGCCGAAGCAAACCTTCGGATCCGGTTGATGGGGAATATCCGCGGTAACGCAACCATGGAAATTTAAAGACATCAACATACCCTGACGCGGTAATGGAATGATTGATCTTATATTTTAATCCCCAATACATCCCGGATTCATTTCTCGGTATGGAGTTTTCAGCAACAGCATTAGTGTAGAAAGTTTGGTAATCAGGTTCATAGTGCCGGATAAAAAGGGAAAAGTCAAAACTTGATGTCAGGCTGCTTAACAGACCGGCATTGAACCCATAACCGGCATCAAGTGATTTAGAGAATTCACCAAATACGGTATAGTTGGAATATGAGTAATTTAAAAATGACCCGATATTAGTAATGCCAGTTCCCGAAAAGAGAAATTGATTGTACGTGTTTGGGTTGGGTTGAAGCGGAGGATTCAACGAGGTGTGATGTACCATTATGCCTGCCTCAAGTGATTTGAATTGATAATTCAAGGTCAGACCTAAATTATTTTCTCGTATTTGTTTGCGAGCACTTAATTCTCTCGGTGTACGATGCAGCCCGGTTGCCGTCAGGGAAGTAAAAAAGGATTGGTCAGACTCTGAATCTTGTTGAAGTAGACCATCTCTTGAAATGGACGATCCAAATCCATTTATTTTAAAATTGAGGATAGGCTCCACAGTAATGGCCATGCCCCTGAAAAACCCAAATTCATTCAGGGAGGTATAGGGAATAAAACCAAGATTAGCCCTTCGTATAGTGGTAATCGTTTCAGAACCTTTTCCCATTCCAAATCCTCCGCCCAGCCCCAATCCCTGACCAAATTGAGCCTGATAGTCACCAATGATTATGTTTTTGAAAATTCCCTGATTCATAACTTGCGCATGGAAAGAGTAGTTATCGAAGCCATAGATTTTATTTGCAGGTGTCCATGCTATTTGTTCTCCTGCATCTTTTTCGATGGTAAAACCAAAACTGAAGTCACCGGTGCGACTAACCCGGTACCGAGCATAAAATTTGTCTGGCGAACCAGCATACCTTGCTGCTGAATCCGTGTCTGCACGGTATCCATGTTTAGTTTCAATGGTGCGTTCGTATCGTAAAATGAAATAGTTATTTTGCTCAGTTGATAAGCGTTGCCAAAATGTCCTGTTCATAGTTTTACTGGCATCTTCAACCGTGAAAAATGGCAATATCTTTTCCAGGGTTTGACTATCGATGGATTCTAAGGATTGTAATTCATAGATGGATAAGAAGGGTCCGGTTTTATTCCGGTAATCAACTATTTCATTGACCTGCATTTCATTGAGTAAATAAAGCGATTGAAGCTGTTGGTGAGTTGCTTCATTCAAGTCAATAGGATTGATTAAAATCTGAGCCAGGTTCTCGTACAATTCGTCATAGTTGAGGTCAAGATCCTGTACCGGGAATAAATCGTCAAACAGTTTTTCGAAATCAACATCTTGCCTTTTAACCTGGGAAAAAGCTGGCAGAAAGCCAATGCTGCAAATAGCCAATAGTAAACTTACAATACAATGGCCTCTTCTCATTTTCCTGTCTCTGTTTTGTTCTTAATTCTGTAACTAACAGATACCTGATGTCCTGCCTGCAACTGTTCCAGGAATTGGATGGCATAATCAACATTGAATTTATTGTGGTTGTATCCTATTCCAAAAAATCCTGCGTTCGGATCAATGTTAAACCCGGTTCTAAAAAAGATCTTTTTATAAATGATGTATTCCAATGCACCTTTCCAGGTAGTGACTTCATTAAGCGTTTTATCCACTTCACCGATTATACTTATAAACTCAGTTGGAGAGAATTTAACACCAAAAACCATTTGTGCTGGAATCCTCTCATTGCCAAAATCAGAAAGAAGAGGTTGGTTTATATTTTTTATAAAAGCTCCAATAGTTAACTGATCCGTCAGACGAGTAACTCCCCCAAAATCAAAAGTTAGATAGTCTTGGGTTTCAAAACCCTCAGCACGGTATTGAATGTAGTTTAGTCGAATGCCAAGTGAGGCAATTCCAAAAGAACTGGAATACCCCATAGAAATCATTTGCTCATTATATAGATCGTCTCCAAACCTAAAGAAATTGATACTTGCAGCGTGATGACCAAATGGCACCACCCCAATGCATTGAGGCGATTTGCGCCTTCCAAAGCGGGCATAATTTCAACTGCAAATGCAGCCAAGGCATCCTCTGTATATGCAAGTCCTCCGATATTGTTTATGGCAGACCACTCATTGGTTGATGTACTTACAGCATAACCCAATCCGGCAGCCTGAGCTCCCATAAAAGTGGAAACGCTCTGAGCATTTGCTACTTTTACAATCAAGAAAAGAGTCCATAAAAGGAGTCGGCCTTTTTCATGGGAATAAGTTAATAATTCATGTGTAAATATTTATTGCCTTTTCTCTTCTTAGTTTTCTCAACTACAAGTTGGGCCCAGTCTGACACGGTCAGAAATTATTATCCAGATGGTATGTTAAAAGAAAAGGGACGGGTAGTAGAGGGTCTCAAGCGGGGGGGTTTGGTCATACTTCTATCCAAACGGAGAGAATAATGCCTTCGAAAACTATGAATTGGGAAAACTACAAGGGGAGGTAATGTACTATTATCCTAATGGGAAGTTACAAGGCAGGGAATATTGGGAAGAAGGAGTGTTAATGGATAGTGCGTTTTATTTTTATCAAAATGGAGCATTAGAGAAAAAGGGGGTTTATGAAGACGGTCAATATTCAGGTTGCTGGTTATACTATTATGAACAAGGAACTCTCTTTCGTTTTGTAAACTACCTGAAAGGATTGCCGGAAGGCAAGACCAAAGTGTTGAATGAAAATGGAATACGGGTTCAGGAGGGATTTTATAAAAAGGGCATGGAAGATGGAGAGTGGAAGTTTTATAATGATGAGGGCAACCTGACTATGTCGGGTGCCTATACGGAAGGAAAAAGATCGGGGATTTGGTATCGGTACGATCGAAAAGGAAATAAAAAGACAATGCGATTGAAGAATTAGAATTCTTTTTTGGCGTGGAAGAAAAATCCCCTCGCCCCTTCACGGGTAATACTATATTCAAACCTTAGTACAGTATCATATACAGTTACCATATCAATACCAAGTCCTCCTCCAAGTAAAAAGCGATTTGAAAGCTCCTGGTTGAATTGATTTTCTTCATATAACGGATAGTTTTCCACGTATCCGAAGTCAGCATACGTTTTTAGATAAATAGTCAATGGAAAATATTGGAATTGTTCAATGGTCACTCCATCAAGATTCCAATTTCTTGAAAATATTTTTTTCTTGAAGGTTGTTTTATTCAGTACATACCAGGGCCCTTCAATGACATTAAGTTCGTATCCTCTTATAAATTGCTTTTGATAGCCCAATGCTCCGAACAATGAATAAGGCTGATCGCTTGGCGAACTTAGATAAATGGAACTGAAGTTTGACAAATAGTAATTCTTCCCCAGATCAAAATGCTGCGCGTGCGTTACATTTAGCTCTAATTGGTTGGCATCATCGGATAAACCTAATCCCACCTGGCTGATAAAAGCAGAAAATCTAAATCCTTTGAGGGGGTATGCCATTACATCGCGATGGTCTGAAACAAATTGATAGGATACCGTTCCAAATCGCTGGCTTGTAGAATTGTATTTGTAATAGTTTGGATTGAGCGATACGATGGTATCGGATACATGGCTATCCCGATAGGTAGCACTAAACGTATGTGTTTCATAAAATGATCTTCTGAAACTGTATGAAATACCACCTCCGAGTGTTTCCCTGAGTGTTTCTCTTAATCGCAGGAATGACAGCTTGTGATTTTCGGTGAAGTAGGCTAGATTTTTAGGCTCACTGAAATCAAAGGCGAATGTCAGGCCGTGTTTTTGTTGCCTGTCCAGGTTGGGAATTCGGTATATTAATTCAAAGTTTCGCGTAAATCCAAACTGGGCCGTTAATCGAAGTGTTTCATTTCTTCCCCTAAAATTGTATTGGTAAAGTCGAATGCCATAATTGATTCGGGAAAAATCGTGATTGTAGGTTTGCCACCATTCGTTGAAATTTCTGTCAGATAATTCAAAGATCGGAACCGGAAAGGTATACCACCGCTCTGTTACTTCAACCAGTAAGTCAACGGTATCAGGTGAAAGTTCAAGCGTGCGAAGGCTAACCGTATTGAATAAACGGAGGTTATAGACGCGTTCGCGATCTCGAATTAATTGAATTGATAATTTCTGAAGATTGATGGTGTCACCCGGTTTAACACTTAGTTCGCGCGCAATGATATGGTCACGAGTAATCTTATTGCCAATTATTATAACCCGGTTGACTCTTACTACTTTGGAATGGCTGGTATCAACAGGAATCGTATCCGAAAATAAATCTGCATAACGTAAGCCAATTTCGGCTCCATAAGAAAAGGAAAACTAATAAATACGAGAACACCTATTATCAATCCCCTCATACTGCATTGGTGTGTAAAATCTCAAGCCAGAGCACAACAATTTTAACTGGTCAAATTTTTAGGCTTTCGATAGGTCCATACCAGAAGAATAACTCCGGCAAGTAATAATGGTATGCTCAATAGTTGGCCCATATTTAAAGTCATGTCACCTTCAAAATCAACCTGGTTTTCTTTAATAAATTCATAAGAAAATCGAAGACTCCACAAAATAATCATGAAATACGCGAAAAGTCTGCCCGGAGGAAGGTCATTCTTGTATTTATTCCAATACCAAAAAAGGAAAAGGAATAGGAAAAGGCAGGAGATGGATTCATACAACTGGGCTGGGTGCCTCGCTATCCCAAAGGTTTGAACTCGAGCGGCAATAGTGCCTGAACTTTCTTCGACAAGTTTAAATCGTGCAGGCTCTGAAACCGGTTCGTCAACAAATTCGTCAAGCTGAGAGAGATAATATTTGACATTTGTCCTTATATAGCTTGAAATAGAAACGGGATCTGATCCCGTGGTAAAGAACAAATAGATTTGTAGCGGAACACGTCCGTTAGCTCCATTTGGAAGATCAGTGTTTTTAGTAATGGATAAACTTTCGATGGGGTTTTTACCATTGCCCTTGTCTAATAATGTCTGTTCAACACGATTCATAAAGACAACACCAAAAGGTGAATTTGTTGGTACACCTATAATTTCTGAATTAAAGAAGTTACCCATTCGGATAAAACAACCGGTAATAGCAACTACGATAGCGATGCGATCAAGAATTTGCAAATAGTTTTGCCCGGGTTTCCTTTTTCGTGCATAAAGCCAAAGTGCAATAAAGATACCGATGGCACCGCCATGACTGGCTAACCCGGTTAAGCCGGTGAACCTGAACGAAGGTGAAAATTCAAACGGAAGAATAATGGATAATGGATCGGTAAGAAACAATTCGGGTTGATAAAAGATAACATGACCCAAACGAGCACCGAGTACAGTGGCTATAACCATATACACGGTAAGGGTATCTACATCTTTTGTTGGCTTCCCCTCTTTTTTAAAAATATAAATGAGGATTTGCTGACTGACTAAAAATCCTCCAGCAAACAGCAATCCGTACCAGCGAAGTGAGAAAGATCCAATCGAAAAAATTTCAGGACTTCCGTTCCAAATAAAATAGGATAACATGAATTATAATTTCTGATAAACAATTTGGGCTCAAAGATAGTCACCCAATTGTAAAGCCCAAAAGAAGCCAAATTGTAGCTTCTGCTAATTTAAGGCGGCCAGCTCGTCTTCAAAATTTCCTGAAAGAATAGGAAATCTGCACCAACTTTTAGGGTCAATGCTCAGGTCGTCAAGATGAAAGGATGGGGCCATTCGTTCACGTTTCCACTGACTCTGAGCCCACAAGCGAAAGAATTTCTTAATATTTTCTTTCAGATGCCCGTCTTCTATTTTGTCCTTAAGAATGGCAAAAACTTCAATTGGTGATTTTCGTTCTCTAATGGCCAGTTTCTCTATTTCAATTAATACAGAGTAAGGCATAAGATCTTTTTCATCCATTTGCTGAATTGGCCGAAGCTCAGCTGAAGGATCCAATTGGTTAATTAGATGAAGGCCTTTATAACTCAGTGTTATTTCAGCCCATTTCAGCCATTCACGAATAAAAGCTTTGTCTATCCCTAAAATTGGAGCCAGGCTTCCGCTGGCATCTCCATCCATAGTGGTGTAGCCGACATCTCCCTCGCTTCGGTTTGAGGTAGTTAGTAAAATAGATTGATTAATATTCGCAAGCATCCAAATGATCGGTGATCTGGATCGAGCTTGAATATTTTGAAGCGTTACATCATCGTTGTCCCAATTTAGTTTTCTCGAAATGATATCTTCTATTTTTTGGGTATAGGATTTTACTTCATCATCAATTTGCCAACTATAAAAAGTGGCATTAAGTGATTGAGCCAGATTTTTTGCAGCCTCTTTAGTTTTTTCGCTCGAATTCGAAGTGGATTGATAGGCGCAGTACAGAATTAGTTTCGTTATTTCTTCCGGTTTCAATTTTTCGACACCAAGTGATTTTGAAAATGCGATTGCTCCAAGTTCAGCAATACCCCTTCGTATCATTTCAGAAATAAGAACCGCGCAACAAGCAGAGTCGGCACCACCACTTAAGCTAAGAACAAATCCTTTTGCCCTGCTTTTTGATTAAATAGTTATAGAGTGCTAGTGATAAAGCCTGTGAAAATTCTTCCTTTTTGTCAATCTTCTCAAATTCAATTGGAGACTTTGGTACTTTTGCATCGACATCAATTTCAATGCATTGAAGATTGTAGTTTTTGAATGAAAGCCTGTTGTTTCTAACCAACAGGTGACCTCGTTGTGCGATAAGCACATCTCCATCATAGATCATCCTTCCGGCTTCATTCCCAAGGAGATTCACGTATACATAGGTACAGTTGAATTTTTTAGAACTATCAACCACCAATGTTTCGCGACTAGTGCTTTTAAGTAAGGCGAAATGGCTTGCGCTTGGATTTAGAATAATATCTATTCCTTTCTCACTGTGACTTTCTCCAGGTCTTACTGACCGCCACGCGTCTTCACAGATTTCAAAAGCAAAGGTTACTCCATTGGCCTCGTAAATAATATCTCCTACAGGAAGAACCTGATTATCGAATTGAACAGTTACCATTTTATCTGGCATCCAGGCATCAAACCACCGGGTTTCATAATGTACACCATCTCTCGCCAGATTTTGTTTGAGTGTAACACCCAGCACCTTTTGATTTTGAATAACACAAACACCGTTGTAGGTGATATTCTTTATTCTGAAAGGCAACCCAATACAAACGGTTATGTTTTTACAAGCCGGAATGATTTTTTGTATTTCAATCCAGGCTCTTTCACTCAGCCAATTACTTAAGAAAAGGTCTTCGCAACCATAACCTGTAATGGCCAACTCCGGAAAACACAAAATTTCAACACCATTTGCTTGCGCTTCCTGAATGGCATCAAGAATATTTTTGGAATTATTTTTCCAGTGAATCGGTGTTTGATTCACCGTAGCCCCGCCAATCTTCAATATTCTCATGGTTTGATTTGACCTCGCAAAGCTAAGGATGTTTAATAATTCGCATGATTTCTGTGAAGCATCCTGTTCGGCTTTCTTTTTGTTCAAGCCAAAACCTGTTCCCAAAAGTTCTTCATTTATGAAAAGTTTTGCAGAAAACTCTTTCCGGTTTGTTCCCTTTCTGACCATTGTAATCTCAAATCGGATTTCTTTATTGGTGCGTTGTGCATACTCAATGATCTTGCTTTTGTAATTGACATGAGAATTAATGATATCCTCAAGATTGTAATGAGGTTGCAACAACTTATCGATTACGAATTTTTTGCAGGCACTATACCCTTTGTCCAAATACACGGCCCCTACAATAGCCTCAAGCGTATTACCTAATATAACGCGTTGCAATTGCATGTTCTTCTGATCAAAATTTACAATTGCTCCAACGCCCATTTTGTAGGCAACATGATTTAGTGCTTCCCGATTTACAATGCGTGACCTGATTTCTGTAAGAAATCCTTCATCTTTGAATGGATATTTTTTGAACAAGTAATCAGCAACAGCCGCACCAAGTACAGCATCACCAAGATATTCCAGCCGTTCGTTCGATTCCTTAAAGCCGTTGCTGTTTTCTTTGGCAATTGAACTGTGTTCAAGGGCTAGTTGGTATAGGGCAAGATTTGTTGGGACTATGCCCGAAATGGTTTTGATGGCAATTATCAGCCTCTTATTGTTCTGATTACCCTTATTAATGAATTTTAGTACATTCCACACCGGGGAAGGAACTTATTCAAATTTTTTAAAAACAATGGAGAAGTTATGTCCGCCAAATCCAAATGTGTTGCTTATCGCTATGTTCACATTTCTTTTTTGGGCGGTATTGAAAGTAAGATTTAATTTGGAATCCAATCCATCATCATCCGTAAAATGATTAATGGTAGGAGGGATGATGCCCTTGTTAATAGCAAGTAAACAGGCAATGGATTCAATAGCTCCTGCAGCACCCAACAGGTGGCCGGTCATTGATTTTGTTGAGCTGATATTCATTTTGTAGGCATGCTCACCAAAAACTTCCTGCATCGCTTTTAGCTCACCAATGTCGCCCAGAGGCGTAGAGGTGCCATGCGTATTAATATAATCTACGTCTTCAGGCTTAATGTTGGCATCTTCGAGCGCATTCTTCAAAACTTTGGTTATACCCAGGCCTTCAGGATGAGGTGCGGTAATATGGTATGCATCAGCCGACATTCCACCACCAATTACTTCCGCATAAATTTTTGCTCCACGTTTCTTGGCATGTTCGTACTCTTCAAGAATTAGTCCTCCGGCTCCTTCACCCAGCACAAATCCATCACGCTCTTTGTCATATGGACGTGAAGCTGTCTCAGGAGAATCGTTTCTTTCCGAGAGTGCCTTCATCGCGTTAAAACCTCCTACACCCGCTTCACAAACAGCCATCTCTGATCCTCCACTAACAATGATATCGGCCTTACCCAATTTCAAGTAAGTGAATGCATCATAGATTGCATTGGTAGATGATGCGCAAGCCGACACGGTTACATAGTTTGGTCCTCTGAATCCATATTTTATGGAAATATGACCAGCACTAAGATCCGGAATCATTTTAGGAATGAAGAAAGGATTAAACCGGGGAGTACCATCGCCATGTGCAAAGTTCTTCACTTCTTCCTGAAACGTCCACAATCCTCCAATACCCGAACCCCAGATTACACCAACGCGATCATTATCGATTTTGTCAAGTTGTAATCCTGAATCTTTGATCGCTTCATCGGCAACAACCATGGCATATTGTGCGAAGGGGTCAAGCCGTCTCGCGTCTTTGCGATCCATGAAATTGCCGATATCAAAGTTTTTTACTTCACAGGCAAATCTGGTTTTGAATTTAGAGGCATCAAAACGAGTAATTGGCGCAGCTCCGCTTTTGCCATTGGCCAGCCCATCCCAATAGTCGGAAAGATTATTTCCGATTGGTGTAAGCGCACCAAGGCCTGTAACTACTACTCGTTTAAACTGCATATTGCGTACGTTCGGGGCTGGAGTAGCGCCCTATGTTTACTTCTTAACGTTCTCCTCCAAATAGGATATTGCCTGTCCTACAGTGGCAATATTCTCCGCCTGGTCGTCTGGAATAGATATATTAAATTCCTTTTCAAATTCCATAATTAATTCTACGGTATCCAATGAGTCGGCACCGAGGTCGTTGGTGAAGCTTGCTTCAGGGGTAACTTCAGATTCTTCCACACCTAGTTTGTCAATAATGATCTGTTTTACTTTTTGTGCGATTTCAGACATGTTTTTTTAAGTTTAGAGTATTCAAAAATCAGTGCAAAGAAAGATATTTAGTGCAATATTGTCAAACTTTTTATTGAAGCGGGTTTTCAGTCCAATTTATTTGAATGAAGAAGAAAAAACTCACAATAGACTACTCATATGATTTTGAGTTAATTGGAATAACATCTGCCGCTAAAGGATATAAACTGGCCTGGGAAATTAATCAGCTATTGGGTGTTAGGCTGCTGAGGAAGGATGACCTGATTATACATCACAAAGCTAAGCTTAAGTGTCATTACACCTACTTTTCGAGTGAACGAGCAGCTAGCCAGCTAAAGCTTTTTAAAAATAAGCCCAATGACTCGAAAAATTTAAAAGCATGTTTGGTGTCTGAATATTCACATTATGATTTTATCCTGATGACTCAGGGGGAAGACCATTGGCCTAATCCGGCACTGCAGGAGCAACTTCGGAAAATACCTTCCGTTGAAATGATAGCTTTCATACCTTTGGACGCTCTTAAGGAAAGGATTACTTTATTTTTTAATGGAACAAATCACATTTAACAAAACCAAGATCGTAGCCACCATAGGTCCTGCTACCAATTCCAAGGAAATGCTACGTGCGCTCATCAAGGAGGGTGTAGATGTTTTCCGGTTAAACTTTTCACATGGAACGCATGATGATCATCTCACCGTAATACAACGAGTGAGGGAGATCAATGAGGAAATGGGAACTCACGTGGCGTTACTCCAGGATTTACAAGGTCCCAAAATCAGGATTAATCAAGTAGAGCCTGGAGTTGAATTAAAAAACGGACAGGAGTTTATAATAACTACCCGCGAGTTGTTGGGAAACAATGAAATTGCCAGTACTTCCTATTTGGATCTTCCAAAAGATGTGAAGGTTGGTGATCCCGTTCTGATTGATGATGGTAATATAGAATTGAAAGTTGTTGAGGTGCGTGATATTGATGTTGTATGTACCGTAATTTACGGAGGTGAGTTGCTTTCAAAAAAAGGAATCAATCTTCCCCTGACCAAAGTAACTGCACCATCATTAACTGAAAAAGATTTAAAGGATCTGGAGTTTGGTCTAAAGCATGGTGTAAACTGGATAGCCTTATCATTGTTCGGAAGCTTGCTGACCTACTCTCACTGAGAGCAATAATCGACAAGCATAAATCGGCCGCGCGAATCATTGCCAAAATTGAAAAGCCTGAAGCTCTGGAAAACATTGACGATATCCTGAACGAGACCGATGCTATAATGGTGGCGCGAGGTGATTTAGGGGTAGAGATTAGGGCGGAAGAAGTACCTATCGTTCAGAAAAAGTTAATTGAAAAATGCAATAAACTTTCGAAGCCCGTCATTGTGGCCACACAAATGATGGAAAGTATGATTGAAAGCCCCAGGCCTACTCGTGCTGAAACGAACGATGTAGCGAACGCTGTGATGGATGGTGCCGATGCGCTCATGCTAAGTGCGGAAACAGCCACCGGAAAATATCCACTGGAAGTGATTCGAAGTATGCAACGCACGATTTACTCGATTGAGCACAATGCTGATATTTATTTCAAGTTTCAGGATGTAGACCCTGCTTCGGAGATTTATATTCACGATAGCCTGATTCTTGCCGCTTGTAAGTTGGCGAAAGAGGTGAAGGCAAAAGCCATTGTGGGAATGACTTCGTCCGGCTACACTGCATTTAAGTCTAGCTCGCACCGGCCAAACACCAGCATTTTTGTTTTCACAGGAAACAAAAACATACTTAATACCATGAACCTGGTTTGGGGAACACGGGCATATTATTATGATAAACAAACATCAACTGATGAAACCATAGCTGATATTACTTCTGTACTAAAGCAGGATGGACATTTAAAAAAGGGAGACGTATTTATCAGCTTAGCCAGCATGCCCATCAAAGAGCGTCATAGAACCAATATGATGAAGATCAACGTGGTGGGTTAATACCCTTGTGGCTTTACCAGAATTACTTTCTCTTTTTCAACCACAACCACACCGGCAGGATCACCTTTTCTTTTTCGTACATATTTTTTCTCCGTAAAGGCGACAGGACAAAGCATTTCATTTTTTCGCTTTGAATAGTACGCGGCTAATTCAGCGGCTCTTTCAATTACCGATTTTGGGAAATTTGTTCCGGATTTATGTTTAATAACAACATGAGATCCGGCTACATCTTTGGCATGGAGCCAAAGGTCATTCTTCTTGGCGTGATGAAGAGTAAGAATATCGTTTGAGGATGCATTTTTACCGATTAGGATTTCGTAGTTATTAAAATCGATGGAGTGAAATGGCAGTATCTGTTGCGCTGGCGATGATTTTTTCACCTTGCCAAATTTTTCCTTAAAACTTTTCAGGTCCCTGATGGTATCCAGTTCGCCTTTTGAGTTTATCAATTTGGAAATAATTTCTTTTTTAGCCTGAATGGATTCCCTGAGTTTGTCTATTTCTTTGTTTTGGTTTTTCGCTTTTCGATAATATTGTTCGGCAGTCTTTTGAATTGGTACCCCGGGTTTTATGGGTATGCTTACCGCTTTATTATTATCATAAAAATCAGTGACTACAATTACCTTCTTGTTGGAAGTTTCATTTGTCATATTGGCCATAAGTAAATCAGCCCATTGACGATACGGCTCCGCGGTAATCTCTTTTAGTCTTTTGGTGTTTATCTCTATATACTTTTCTGCTTTACCAATTTTATCTTCCAATTCTTTTAACGCTCTTCTTTTTTCTGTTTCTAATTGATCTGAAATACTTCGTACCTGATAGAAGAAATCTATTGCTTCAATCGGATCAGTGAATTTTTTTAAAACATCTCCTTCTTTAAACAGTAAGAGGGAAAGCAGATTATTTGACTTGGTAATATAGAACTTCGGTTCATTCAGTTGTTCCAGTGTTTTTTCGATCAAGTCCCATTTTGCGTCACTGTCAAGAGAATCAAACCCAAGCGTTTCCAGATGGCTCCATACTTTTTTACCAAATGTGAAATACTTTTTTTTAATCGAAGACACATTATTTAAAAAGTACGTTCTGCTCCAATCAATTTGGCGATCAAGATCTTCAACGGTTAGAGTAAGATCATTTTTTAGGTGATTTCTGAAAATTGACTGAACACTTCCATTACAGAGGAGGATAATATTTGATCTTGATTCATGTAATTTGAACAGGAGGGACCAGCCTTGTTCAAATTCCATGGAAAAACTGCGCTCATTTACAAACTGCCTCAGCCTCAGTACTTTTTTTTTGATTACCTCGATAAAAAGATCAATGCTGTTTTTTTTAGCTCTTGAAAATCCAGAAGGAAAGGATAAACAACAAAACGTTGGTGAAAAATCGGCTTTTATAAAGAATGACGTTTTGCCTTGAAATTCGAATACCAATTCATCCTTGTTTTGGCTAAAGCATGCTATCAGTTTTGCTCCTAAAATCCTGTGCTCAACGGAGGTGGATAGTTTTCGAAGGAAAAAGAAATTATTGTGCACAACTTAGATTTCTATGGTAAGACCATCCGTGGCGAGTTGTATGGAATCCGGGAGTTCGGAGGATATCTTTTTATGTAGGCCCAGTTTATGACTGATGTGAGTAAAATAAGTTTGGTCTGCACCTACTTTCTGAGCCATTGCTATCGCTTCATCTAAATTGAAATGAGAAATATTGTTTTTTAATTTGAAGAGCATTCAAAACCAGCACCTTCGATTCTGAAATTTTTTGCAAAGTTTCTGCAGGTATTTGGTTTGCATCCGTGATATAGGTGAAATCTCCAATACGAAACCCCAGAACAGGTAATTTCATATGCCAAACCGGAAGGGGAGTAATCCTGATGTTGTTGAATAAAAAACTTTTATCCGGAGAAATTTCATGTAGCGACAGTTTTGGAATTCCAGGATAAGGATCGCCCGAAAAGGCGTAGTAGAATTCGGTTTTTAATTGCTTCAACACATCAGCAGTGCCGTATAAAGGCATGTCTTTATCATTCCGAAAGTTATAGGCGCGAACATCATCTAAACCTGCCGTGTGGTCTTTGTGGCTGTGCGTAAAGAGTACGGCATCTAGATTCTGAATTTTTTCGCGAAGCATTTGCTGCCGAAAATCCGGTCCTGTATCGATAACTAAACTTACCCCATCAATTTCAATATGAACACTGCTTCGAAGTCGCTTATCTCTATAATCAAGCGATTGACATACCTCACATGCACACCCAATTACGGGTACACCTTGTGACGTACCAGTACCAAGGAAGGTGATTTTCAAATTTTAATTTCCATTTGAGAAAGTTCGGCATAGAGTTTTTGACTCTTTTCGGAAAATCGTGTTGTCTCCAGGCTGATTGTTTTGAGGATATCCAAAAGGGCATTTATTTTTCCCTCGGTTGTATAGAATTTATTTACAATCATGATCTTTTGATCGCGAAGGAGGCAGTACCCTGAATTAAAATTTCCTTTTTCGTAGCGAAGCATATAATCTGATTCGGCAATGAGGTCTTCAAGTTTGGAAAGAAAGGGTGTCGTATATTTAATCATAGTGTTAAAACTCTGGTTGCAAGATAGTTTGAAATTCCAAGGAATGGAATGTTGATGCCGTTAAAGATTGTATTTTGCAACGTAGCTGATGCGTGCAGACAAAAAATTAATCGTGGTTGTGGGTCCTACCGGGGTAGGTAAGACCGCCATGTCAATTCGTTTGGCTGAACACTATAACACAGAAGTTATTTCAGCCGATTCGCGGCAATTTTTTTTGGAGTTGAACTCTGGAACTGCCAAACCGACTTCGGAGGAGTTAAGCAGAATACCTCATCATTTTATAAATTCTATTTCTATTGATGAAAAATATGACGCTGGTAAATTCGGTGTTTGATGCGCTGGTGGTAATAAATAAACTCTTCGAAAAGAATAATTTCGTGGTTGTAAGTGGGGGTTCTGGATTATACATTAAGGCTATATGTGAGGGATTTGATGAAATGCCAGAAATGGATGAATCACTAAGAACTCAGATAGCAAATGAATACCGGGAAAAGGGACTTCCATGGTTGCAACGTGAACTTGAGAAATTGGATCCTGATTATTTTGGGTTGGTAGATAGTAAGAATCCTCAACGGATGATGAGAGCTCTTGAGATTCTTAGATCATCGGGGCGATCTATCGCTGAATCAAGAAATAAGAAAAAATACAATCACGACTTTTCAATCATCAAGATTGGTCTTGAAATGGATCGGGATAAACTCTATGAACGGTTAGATTTGCGGTTTGATAAAATGATTAATGAGGGTTTATTTGAGGAGGCTCAGAAATTCTTTGATAAACGAAGGCTAAATGCATTGCAAACTGTCGGTTATAAAGAGATTTTTGGTTTCCTGGAAGGAAAGTATTCGAGGGAGGAAGCAATTCGATTGGCCAAACGAAACACACGCAGATATGCCAAACGTCAGATGACATGGTTTCGGGGTGATGATAAAGTCAAATGGTTCAATCATGATGATGAAAGTGGAATCGTGGAATACATCGCTGGAATAACGGAGTAGTATGTCCGCTAAAAAAATTCTAATCATAACCTATTACTGGCCTCCCTTTGGGGGGAGTGGGGTACAACGGTGGTTAAAATTTGTAAAATACCTGCCCGAGTTTGGGTGGAGGCCGATCGTGTTCACACCCGAAAATCCTGTGTTCTCCACAAAAGATGAATCACTGTTGGATGATATTCCATCTGAAGTTGATGTTATTAAACTTCCCATTTGGGAGCCGGCTGAATTTTTCAATAAAGCGTCAACCGCAGTTGGCAGAAAAAAAATAAAACAAGTGACCTGGTGAAATCCCAAAACCGATCCTTGTTTCAAAAACTTAGCATTTGGATTCGCGGTAATTTGTTCGTTCCCGATGGAAGGGTTTTTTGGGTGAAGCCAAGCGTAAAGTTTTTAAAGGATTTCATTTCATCAAAGCAGATTGAGTATGTAGTTACCACCGGGCCACCTCATAGCATGCACCTGATTGGCTTGCGATTGAAAAATCAGTTCCAGCAATTCATTGGATTGCAGATTTTCGCGACCCATGGTCTGAATGGGATTTATTGGATAATCTGTCGTTGACTTCATATGCCCGTTCAAGGCACCGGAAGAAAGAAAAGGAAGTATTAGAAAATGCAGACAGGGTGATTACCATTGCTCCATTTCATAGAGAACGTCTTGAAGCGCTGAGTGGAAGAAAGGTGAACTTGATTACCAATGGATTTGATGCAGAAGATTTCATAGAAGATGGCTATAGCCAAACTGAAAAATTTACAGTTCGCCATATAGGTATTGTAGATGAGTTAAGGAATCCGAGACCCTTTATGAATGCAGTAAAGGAACTGTGTGAAAATAACAGGACGATTTTGCAGAAAATTTACATTGAATTTATTGGCGATGTAAACAGTGATTTTCAAAATGAGATTATGAATGACAATATTCTTTCAAAAATCACCTCATTCAAATCACACGTTTCTCACGAAATGATTTTGGAACTGTATAAAAAAACTGATTTGCAATTACTGATTCTTGCTCACACCTCCATTGCACCAGGAAATTTACCCGGTAAATTCTTTGAGTACATGGCATCAGGAGTCCCAATTTTGGCTATTGGACCGGAAGATGGCGATGCAGCTAGAATAATTAATGAAACAAAGTGCGGAGTCATTCATAACCGCAATGCTCACGAGACTATCATGCAATCCGTCAACAGGTATTTTGAAGGCTGGACGAAAGGGGAGAAGCCGGTTTCTACGGATGTTTCTAAATATTCACGTAAGAATTTGACCTGGCAATTAAGTGAACTACTTCACTCCCTTAAATAGTTCACTCAATTTAGTAACACCTGATTTAAATAATCGATTGCTGTCTTCCGATGGTTTTAGGACAATTACCAGAATACCATAAAATAAGGTCAGAAGCGTTGATCGGTACGCAATATCAATGAAAACATTTTTAATGTCTGGTAAAAATTCATTCAGGCTTACTGTTAACAAACTTATCAATAAAACTTTGCCGGTGTTGAAGGTAAAGGGTTGGAATTTGAATCGATTATAAACAAACAGGTATTTGACAAAATTAAATAGCAATAACGCGGAGGCTGCGCCTATGGCCGCCCCATTGATTCCATAGGTGGGAATAAGAAAATTATTAGCTAAAATCAGGGTGGCAGCCAGAAGTAAAATCAGGATGATGTTGAACCAGTAATATTTGGAGAGAACAATGATTTCACTGCTTGGACCAAATACCATGTCGATCAGTTTTCCGGTACCAACGATCACGACCACCCATTTACCGGCTTCATAAATTTCTTGCCGGGGCATAAGCGAAAAAATGTTTCCCAGATTTGCCCAAACCCCGATAAGAAGAAGAGCCCCTATGATAAACTGATTGATGGAAGTTTTTTGATAAAGATTGGCAACATCAGATAGGTCCTTTTTTTCAAATGCCCTGGAGATAAGGGGCATAACAATCTGGCTTATAGCCCGCTTTGGAATTTCGATAACTGTGGCCATATAAAAAGCGGTGGTATAAACAGCTGTTGCCGCCAGTCCAAGTAAGCCTGATACCATCAGGCTGTCAATTTTGCCAACAATAATTAATCCTGCTGTTCCTGCGAAACTCAACAAACTGTATTTAATAAACTCAAAAGTTTGAGCCCTGTTCAAGATCCTGAAATTGGTAGTCAGTCGAATCTGACCGGATAGAGATAAATAAGCAAACAAAATAAGAAGACATAGAAAATAAGCCAGGACAGTCGAGATAATGAATTGATGATAGGTAAGAAATTCCTGAAAATAAAGAACAACCAGGATGGCTAGTAAGGATCGAACAACTATTTCACGAAGCAAATTTGGAACAATTACTTTTAATGCCGATCTGGAGTAAGCTTCGAGTATAGCAGTCATCAGCAAAACCAGTGTCAGCCAAAGAACTATGGAAGTGTATTGTATAACTTCGGCTGCATTTTCCTGGAAATAGGAGAGTACAGTGTTTTCAAACAGAGTAAAAACAAAAAAGAAAAACAGAAAACCCAAAAGCCCTAAGACCAGCATTAAGCTGATGAAGCTTGCAGCTGTCTTTTTATCTAAAGCAAAGCGGGGGTAGTAGCGATAAATACTTTGAGCTATTCCAAATTGAGCAAAAGGTGCAAACAGGATGGCGGCATCCTGAACCGTCCGGAGAAGTCCTAATTGCTCAGGCGCTAAAAATTTTGGAAAAAGATAGAGCAGATTGATGTAGCCGATAATAACTCCGATGTATGAAATGATCGTGGTAATTATGCTTTGGCGAACTACAATACCCATTAGCTTATTTGGATTAGATCTTTCAAGCTATGCACCTGTTCTTGAGGAATAAAAAAGCAGTTACGAACTCCGTCATCCTTACTCCGGACTATGGTCTTCACTTCTTTGAGTCCATCGCTGAGCGGATAAAACATCCTGTAATTTAACGCTGTAAAGTAAGTCTCCAATTGAGCTTCAATTTTATTAAATAAAATTTCACTAATGACTATGGGTCTGAATTGGTTAATGGAATGAGTACAGCCTTCTAAAATTTCTAATTCTGTGCCTTCTGTATCAAGTTTAATGAGATCAACGCCAAGAATTTTGTTGGTTTGGATAATGGAGTCCAGGGTTTCGGAGCGCACTTTGTGAGGATGAAATGTATTGTTTTTTAAGGTGGTTCCTACGCCTCCCAGGTGGTGTGTTAAATAGGAATATTTTAGATTTATTGATTCATAAAAATCAATGGTATCAGATTTTTTGCCCAATGCAATTTGAAAGGGTTGGATTTGATGATTCAAATTATTTACAGAAACATTCTGATTCAGGAAATGAAAAGGCCCCTGTGCCGGTTCATAGGCATAAACTGCTATCTCAGGATTTAATTTGCCAGCCAGAATGGAATAGTACCCGATATTGGCACCTACATCTATAAACGTTTTACATTTTTCTATGAGTGGAATAAATTGTTTTGTGTATTCAAAATTTTCCGGTTTGCGCCAAAACAGCAGTGAACCCACATAACTGGTTTGATTGAGAAAAAGGGTAAAGCTGATATTATCAATCCGGAAAGTAAATTGACCGGAGGGAGGTAGTTTAAACGTTGTTAGGGGTGAAAAATCCGGTTAATGAATAACAGGATTTTATTGATTGGGGGAAAGTAAATTATTTTATAGATGAGTTGCTTCACGGTGATGGTTTAAACCAAATGGTTGTATCAAACAAACCGGTAGTTGTGGTTATCTGCTTCCACGAACTAAGAACTAAAAAAATGGGTTGATATCGCTCTCGATCGGAATTGTCTAAAACAAATATACCTCCGGGTTTGAGTTTAGGGATGGCATTGAGGCAGCACTCCACTCTGGCTCGTCCATCGACAATGATGAAATCAAAATATTGGTCGGGGTATTTTTTTATAAATGAAAAGTAGTTTGAATATTCAGTCCGGACGGAAAAGGATGAATCGTCCAAATTAAAATCAGAATGAAAAGAAAAACGCTCTTCGGTGCGATCATGCCGGGGTATTAAATGATAGTCAATATTTGATGTTCCGGTTTGGGTTAGTTTTTTATTTACAATTTGGTGCCACTCTTTATTGTGCTCAACACTGGTCAGGTGCTGAAGTCGCTGAGCAAAAAACAAGGTACTGTTTCCACTTCCATATTCGAACCCCTTCATTTCCGTATTTAGAATTTTTTTAAAAATCTGAATAGATGCCTGAGAAGTCCAGGGGCTTAACGGATTAAATAATTTAAAAATTTTGTACCTGAGTTTTAAAAGTGGACGTAAGATGCGATAGCAAAAATATTCAATAGAAAATGATTTCTTTCTGATGAAATTGTTTTTTATAAACCAGGGTGATGCACTGATCCGGCTGGCAATTTCATGGGCTTGTTCAGAGCTCATCATACAGATTCAGTAAATCAATTTGAGATGCTTCCCAATTCAGTTCTCCTTCCAGCGTTGCCTTAATTCCATTTTCGCCAAAACGTTTTTTGAAGTTGGGAGTCTGCTCGTAGGATTTTTAACTGACGGGCAAAATCATCCGGATTACCGGCTTCAAAAACAATTCCAGAATCATACTGCTCCACAATTCGCTTGAGTGGTGCACATGAGCTTACCAGGAGCGGCTTTCCGGCCATCATACCCTGAAACAGTTTGTGGGGCACTGTGTTATTAGTATGTCCATTGGCCTGGTGAGGGATGACATTGACATCAGCATATCTCATATATGAGTAAAAGGTATTGAATGGTTGGTATCCCAGAAAAGATACATTGATAAGATTAAGTTCAGCCACCCGGCTTTTAAGTTTATCCATCACCGAGGTTGATCCAAACCCAACTATTACCAACATGATATCGACTTCTGCTTTCAATCGGCTCATGGCTTCAATGGCAGTATCAACTCCCCGGTGAGGACCTATACCCCCGCAGTAGGTCATGATAAATTTGTTTTTGAAATTTTGATAGATCATTGGGTCATCTGCCTGATGGATAAAGTTTTTGTCTTCCGTATTGGTGACAACAGTAATTTTAGAAAGAGGTATTTGGTATTGATTCGACAGTCTCTCTTTCATCTCTTCCACAACAGCAATGATTTTGTCAGCGTTTTTACAAGCCACCCGTTCCAGTGCTGTCCATCGTTTAGGGTTCATGAACAAAAAGTTCTTTATTCTCACCAGCGGATTTTTTTTCCATTTAAACCAGGTTCGCAATGCCTCAGGATAGTTTTCATGAAAATCGGTAACTACAGAAAGATTTGGAAAAGTTTTTCGGGCGCGCAAGGCAGTTCCCACAAGTGGCAGGTCGTGGACATGTACAGCATCGGGTTTAATCTCTTGTGCTGCCTTTTTTAAGGCAATCAAAAATTTTGGATGTATAAACGAGATCGACATGATTGTATCCCAAAACGCAAGGCCAATGTTATTCTTACCTGCATCGATTCGTTTGATGGAAATACCGTCAACCGAATCACGGTAGGGTTCGTTTTTTCTACGAAGACACAACAGTGTTATGGTATGACCTGCCTTTATCAATGCATCGGTTTCTTTCTTTACCCGTATATCAGCCGGATAAGGAGCATTGAGCAACATTATTATTTTCCTGGACAAGTAAAATTTTGATTTTCCCCAAAGAAAGGGAATTTTGCAGGCCAGATAAAACTTTAATGAAAATTACATTAATCGCAGGAGCTCGCCCTAATTTCATGAAGATCGCACCGATCATTCATGCCATACATAAGTCCAAAGAAGCTATGGCAAAAATTTCCTATCGGTTGGTACATACCGGGCAGCATTATGATGAAAAACTGAGTAAAATATTTTTGATGAATTGCAAATTCCAAAACCTCATGTGAATCTGGGAGCCGGATCGGGCAGTCAGGCAGAACAAACTGCCAGGATTATGGTAGAGTTTGAAAAGGAGTTGCTTGCCAACCCATGTGATCTGGTTGTGGTGGTAGGGGATGTAACGTCAACCATGGCGTGTACCATAGTGGCCAAGAAACTAAATACAAGTGTTGCCCACGTGGAGGGCGGAATACGATCTTTTGATATGACTATGCCGGAAGAAATAAACCGGATAGCTACCGATGCACTGGCGGATTATTTTTTCACGACATCCACGGTTGCCAATGAAAATTTAAAAAAGACGGGCGTTCGGGATGAGCAGATATTTTTTGTTGGCAATACCATGATTGATAGCCTACTATCCCATCTAACGAATATTCGTGAGCCGGCAGTCTGGAAAGAAAATAACCTTCATCCAAAAAGTTTTTTCGTGCTGACTCTCCATAGACCATCGAATGTTGACGATCCGCAAAAATTTGCTTCGCTGATCACAACCCTGAACCAACAATGCGGAGAGCCGTTAATTTTTCCGGTGCATCCCCGCACCCAAAAAAATCTAAAAAATGTTACCGGGTTGAAAAACATAATTACGTGTGATCCATTAAGCTATCTGGAGTTCATTTATCTTCTTAAAAATGCAAAGGCTGTGATAACTGATTCAGGTGGGGTTCAGGAAGAAACAACCGTTTTAGGAATTCCTTGTATTACGTTGCGCAATAATACCGAACGACCCGAAACCATTACCCAGGGTACAAACGAGATGGTTGGTGATGACACCAAAAAGCTGATCACATCTATTCAAAATGTAAAAGAAGGGAAGTGGAAGGAAGGCACCATACCCGAATTATGGGACGGTCGCACAGCAGAACGAATTGTGAAAAGTCTTATTTCGTTGTCGATCGCTTAATCCGGTGTGGATTTTCTTTTAGGAAAGCATCCCAGGATTTTTTCTTCGATTTTCCGGCACCGTTTTGATAATGATGGCAAAGTGCTACCGCCAGTGCATCGGTGGCATCGAGTAACCTGGGCTTCTCTTTCAAATCAAAAATGGTCATTAGCATTCTGGCGACTTGCTCCTTAGAGGCATTACCATTTCCGGTTACGGACTGCTTTACTTTCTTGGGTGCGTATTCAATTATGGGAATCTCGCGGTATAGAGCCGCTGACATGGCAACACCCTGCGCCCTTCCGAGTTTTAGCATGGATTGAATGTTCTTACCATAAAAAGGTGCTTCCAACGCAACCTCGTCAGGGTGAAACTCATCCAGTAAAGTCAACACTCTGTCAAATATTTTTTTCAATTTCAGTTCATGGCCTTCATATTTACTCAACTGGATTACACCAAACTGCAATAATTGGACGGCTGAGTCTTTGATGCTCACCACTCCATAACCCATAACATTGGTGCCCGGATCAAGTCCTAATATTATTTTTTCTTTGGGTATGGCCTTATTCATGTATTTTACAGTTGCAAGTTAACGACTATGACAGGATTAGAACTCTTTTTGGGCGCTCTCTTTTTGCTTTACTTCATCTTGCTGGCGGTAGTAAAGTTTGGATGGAATTTTCCCAAAGCTTTTAAAAATAATTCGAAAACATTTGATAATAGGATAACGGTAGTTATTCCATTTAGAAATGAGCAATCCAACATAGCGGATATTGTCGAAGATTTGAAAAACCAAAAAACCGACCGGACTACGTTTGAGGTCATCTTTGTCAATGATCACTCTACTGATGATTCTGATTTGATTTGCAAAAAGTTGATTTCAGGGGTAGATGGATTTACTATTATTTCTTTGCCAGAAAATTTGCGTGGGAAAAAATACGCGTTGGCAAACGGAATTGAATCAGCCAAAGGATCCATCATTGTCACTTCCGATGCTGATTGCAGAGTATCCCGAAATTGGCTGGAGAGTATCCGGGATTTATTCAATCATCAGGAAGTTAATATGTTGGTGGGTGGTGTGGCCATTGAGCCGTCAGGCTCCCTGATTTCAGAAGCTCAATCACTCGAGGGGGCTGCGTTGACTGCAGTTACGGCAGCATCAATAAATCTGAACATTCCCATTATGTGTAGCGGGGCTAATCTTGCTTTCAGAAAAGAAGTTTACAAAACAGTGGGAGGGTACGAGGGAAATTTTGATATCCCTTCCGGAGATGACGAATTCCTGATGAGGAAGATTGAAGAACATTTTCCGGGTACAATTTATTATCATCATAACCCTGAGGTGGTCGTTCGTACGAAAGCGTTGGAGTCGATGAGCCAATTGTTTAGCCAGCGAATACGATGGGCAGGCAAGTGGAAGTTTAACCTTTTTTCAGCGACTTCGCTGGTGGCGGTTTTCCTGGTAGTCTTTAATGTCGGATTTTTGCCTCGGTTGCGTTGGCGATAACCGGGGGAATTGAGCCACTTTATTTTACTATTCTTGTTTTGGCTAAACTGTTGATTGAAATTTTACTTTTGAAGCCTGTTATGAAATTTCTAAAACTGGAATGGAATTGGCTGATTTTTTTGATTCTTCAGGCCTTCTATTTTCAATATGTTATGGTTATTGCATTCCTGTCACCTTATAAAATAACCACATGGAAAGGAAGAGCAATCACTAACCAATGGGTTCAGTCGTGACGAATTTCTAATTTTACCGAAAC
>JAAUQD010000183.1 GCA_012032815.1 Flammeovirgaceae bacterium | reverse complement strand
ATTGGCTTTTTTGTGCTGATGGGTGTTTCTTCCAGCTTGTTTTACACCATTGAAGCCACAGAGCGGGCTGTTATTTTCTATCCATTTGGAGAAGGACTGGACAAGGAAAACATCGTGCAGCCTGGCATACATATTAAGGCCCCCTGGAATGACGTCTATATTTATAATGTGAATGAAATGTCTTCTAACGAAAATATGGACGTGCTCGATAAAAATGGTTTGACGATCCACGTAGACGTAACAGTTCGTTTCTTCCCAGTACCTAATAAAATTGGTCACGTTCATGAAAAATTTACGCGTGATTATGTAAATGTTCTTGTAAATCCTGAAGTGCGCTCTACAGTTCGTCAGGTGATGGGCCGGTTTACGGCTGAAGAAATTTATTCAACCAAACGTGCTGAGGTGGAGACTGCCATCCGAACAGAAACGGAAAACCTGCTTAATCAGAATAATGTCCATACTGCAGCTGTTTTGATCCGATCAATAACGCTTCCTGATCAAATAAAAGCGGCTATCGAAAACAAACTACAACAGGAACAAGAAGCCTTAGCCTATGAGTTTCGTTTACAACGCGAGAAAAGTGAAGCGGAAAGAAAACGCATTGCAGCACAAGGAGAATCAGCGGCTAATAATATCATCAACAACAGCTTAACGGACAGGCTTTTGAAAATGAGAGGTATTGAGGCAACGCTCGAGCTGGCTAAGTCACCCAATAGTAAGGTTATCGTTGTTGGATCAGGCAAGGATGGATTGCCTATGATTTTAGGTAACAATTAATTTCCCAATATCTTTCAACTCCGGGTGATAGCCGTTATATTTAGAAACCTTGAATATTAATTAATGAACGTATGTCTAAAAATGCACAACTCACAATAGAAGGAAAGAGCTACGAACTACCCCTATATGTAGGAACTGAAAATGAAGTAGCCATTGATATTGCCAAACTCAGAGATCAAACAGGCACCATCACGCTGGATCCCGGCTATAAAAATACGGGTGCGACTACCAGCGCCATCACCTACCTGGATGGCGACAATGGTATTTTACGTCATCGGGGTTATGCCATTGAAGATCTGGCCGAACATTCATCCTTTCTCGAAGTAGCGTACCTCCTCATTTTCGGTGAACTGCCGGCCAAAGATCATTTGGACAAATTCACTCATGATATTAAAATCCGGACACTGGTTCATGAAGATGTCAAAAAAATACTGGACGGCTTCCCATCTTCGGCTCATCCAATGGGTGTACTGGCATCGCTCTTTTGTTCTCAAACTGCTTTCTACCCTGAGTCGCTTGACCCAAACCGAAAAGCAGAAGCGGTTTACCTGAGTATGTAAGGGCACTCGCAAAAATGCCAACTTTTGCAGCATGGTCTTTAAAGAACTCAATTGGCCATCCGGTAAATTATCCTGATAATTCACTGGATTATGTGGGCCGTTTTCTGAAGATGATGTTTGCCATGCCGGGAGAAGATTTTAAAGTTGATCCTGTAGTTGCCAAATCACTGGATAAGCTTTTTATCCTTCATGCTGATCACGAACAAAACTGTTCTACATCCACTGTTCGAATTGTAGGATCTTCTCAAGCCAGTATTTACAGTGCAATATCGGCAGGAATAAATGCATTATGGGGTCCTCTCCACGGAGGTGCCAATCAGGAAGTAATTATGATGCTGGAGGCCATAAAGAAAGATGGCGGAGATACCGAAAAGTGGATTACAAAAGCTAAAGATAAAAATGATCCATTCCGATTGATGGGTTTTGGTCATCGGGTGTATAAGAATTTTGATCCACGCGCCAAGATCATTAAAAAAGCAGCAGATGATATCCTTGGTAAATTGGGGGTAAACGATCCCGTACTGGATATCGCGAAGACGCTTGAAGAAGTTGCACTACGGGATCAATACTTCATTGAGCGTAAACTTTATCCAAATGTCGATTTCTATTCAGGTATAATTTATCGGGCATTGGGTATTCCTGTGGAAATGTTCACCGTCATGTTTGCTATCGGTCGCTTACCGGGATGGATAGCCCAATGGAAAGAGATGCGCGAAAATAAAGAGCCCATTGGCCGACCACGACAGATTTATACAGGTCATAAGGAGCGCAAATACGTTCCTATCTCAAAAAGATAGATTAATATAAGTTATATCGTTATTATCTTTAAGGCTGAAACAATTTCAGCCTTAATTTTTACTATGAGTCTTGATAAAGAATTCAAACAAGCATTCGAAAATTCTAAAAACCTGAGTGCCCGTCCGTCCAATGATGTACTTCTTGAAATGTACAGCCTTTATAAACAAGCTACGGAGGGTGACATTTCAGGTGAGCGTCCCGGAGGATTTGATTTTAAAGCCATTGCCAAATATGATGCCTGGGCTGAACGAAAAGGAATGACTAAAGAAAATGCCATGCAGCAATACGTAAGTCTGATTCAAAAATTATCAGCATCAAACTAACGTGCCATTATTCTATCACCCAAATCTTCTCCAATCACCCAACGTACTTCCCGAAGAGGAATCGAGACATGCAGTTCGTACCCTTCGCTTAAAATCAAGTGATGCTATAGCAATTACCGATGGCAAGGGTAGTCGCATTGATGCCATGATTGTGGAGGCAAACCCGGAAGGATGCACGTACACCATAACCAGAAAAGTAAAAATTGAAACTCCTTCCTATTCGATACACCTTGCTATCGCTCCAACCAAACAACGTGATCGGATGGAATGGATGGTTGAAAAAATTGTTGAGCTGGGTGTTCATAGAATTTCATTCTTTCAGTGCCGGAACTCAGAGCGTTTAAAAATCAACGCTAATCGACTTGAAAAAATAGCTATATCGGCAATGAAGCAATCTCAACGATCATGGCTACCGGAAATAGAGACAAATCTCAATTTTGATCAACTATTGCAGACGGATGAAGAACAAAAATTCATTGCCTTTGTAGATTCTTCCAATCCATATCACTTAAAAGATGAAGCAAAGCCTGACACATCCTACCTTATGTTAATAGGACCTGAAGGAGACTTTACTCAAAATGAACTAGCTAAAGCTCTTGATTCAGGGTTTAAAAAAGTAAGTTTAGGACCTTACCGATTGCGTACAGAAACGGCAGGCCTTGCAGCGTGCTCTATTTTTAATCTGATCAACCAATAACAAAATATTGTTTATACTTTTTGCTGGCATGAATTCAAATCAAAAGATAACTTTATTGACAGAAAGAAATGACTGAGCAAGGTGCCAAAAAGGAAATCCAATCGTTAACTGAAAAGATTAATCGATATAACTTTTTATACTATCAGGAAGACAAATCAGAGATATCTGATTTCGAATTCGATCAATTGCTCTCAAAGCTCATTGCCCTGGAGGCTCAATTCCCTGAATTAAAAAAGCCCGATTCACCATCTCAAAAAGTTGGCGGCACCATTACCAAAAAATTTGATTCGGTAGTGCATCAATATCCAATGCTATCGTTGAGCAATACCTACTCCGAGGAAGAATTGCGTGACTTTGATACCCGGGTAGCAAAAGGCCTTGAAGGCGAGCCGTATGAATATTTTTGTGAATTGAAATTTGACGGGGTTTCCATCAGCCTGATCTATGAGCAAGGGCTGCTTGTCCGGGCCATCACCCGAGGTGATGGTGTGCGGGGCGATGATGTAACATCAAATGTTAAAACCATTCGCAGTCTTCCTTTGTCAGTGAATTCAAAAAATATTCCGGATAAATTTGAAGTCCGGGGAGAAATATTTTTTCCACGTAAGTCATTCGAGCAATTAAATAAGGAGCGTGAAGATGTTGGCGAAGAAACCTATGCGAACGCGCGCAATACCGCATCAGGTACAGTAAAAATGCAGGATTCGTCAGAAGTTGCGAAACGCAAACTGGACTGTTATGTTTATTATTTACTAGGAGAGAGTGCAGGGGTTGGAGAACCAATAGTCAGGCCATAGCTAAACTGATATCGTGGGGTTTTAATGTTTCGCCAA
>JAAUQD010000182.1 GCA_012032815.1 Flammeovirgaceae bacterium | reverse complement strand
TGTAGGGTCAGAGAAAACATCATTCGTCCAGCCAAAGAAAAACATGTGCTCATCTCCTTCTTCCTCCACTTCTTCGCTAATGTCATACTCCTCATCGGTTGGGTCTGCCAATTCGTTGATTAGTGAAAGGGTAAGTGTATATGTTGTTCCAGCGGTCAAGTTAATAGGACCATCTACAGCGATATCCTGCACACCGTCTCCGTCCGGATCTGTAGCACTCGCTGTAATGGCAGTGCCTCCGCCATTTGGCGTGAATACCAATGTCGCTTTCGTGATAAGTTCAGGAACGTCTTCTTTTTCGGGGTCATCATCGTCACAAGATACCACGGTGAGCAAACTGAAGGCCATTACGACCATCATCATTCTCCTCAGTTTCAATTCAAAAATTCTCATTTTCATCTTTCTTTATAGTTAATTATTGGTTAAAAAATACATTTAATTGAAATCATAAAATTCCTACCTATGTCATCCGCATAGTAGCGAAATCGATTGGTATATTCTCTGTACGAGGTGTTAAGCAGATTCTCAACCGTGAAGCGCGCATCATATCGCACATGCTTTGCACTGACAGAAAACCCCGTACTCACATTCACCAGCGTATACGCTGGTGGAGCTGCCATAAAATCGAAGTTTGATTGGTCACTCTCAAAGGGATCAGTTCCATTTTCTCCTGCCTCTACAATCTCCCGGGGTGTAACCACCCGGGGCGCCCGATCCTGCATCGCCACATACTTCACTTTGGCCTCCGCAAAAAAGCGCTTTAAGGGAAGTTGATTTGGTTCATCATAGCGAAGCGCCACCTCAAACTTATTGGCTGGAATAAACACCAGAAAATCATTATTTGTCACATCAGAAGCGTGAATCAATGAAGCTTGTGGCCTCAGCTTGAGTTGATCAGTTAACTGCCACTCCGCTGATAGATCAATTCCAAGGAACAGAGCGTCAGTTTGTGTGTATCTGAAGTAGGGGTACGTGCCTCTCAGGTTTTGAGTTATTCCTGTTGGCTTCAAGTATATGTATTGAAGATATAGTTGGCATAACCACTCACCTCCAGCTGGAAATTCTTCCAATCCTTTCGGTAGGTAGTGACCCCTTTTAGTGCTCTTTCGATTTGGAAAGAAACGTCATTAATATCCATCACTTCGTTGGTACTGTCGTTGAGCAGCAATCCATATTCTATGGCTGCTGCACTTTGATGTGTACCTACACTATACAACTCCGCCACGTGCGGGGGTCGCCACGCACTACTTATATTGAATGCCATCGAACTCTTTTGATTCAATTGAACGGTGGCCCCAGCGGTGATGCTTACATTCTGAAACTGCAGCGTCTCATCATACCTGCTGTTCTTAAAATCAAAGCCCGTTACGTTGTAGTAGCGGTAGTCGTACCTTACGCCCACATCATAGACCCAGCTATCGCGCACAAACTTGCCAACTCCAAACGCACCAACGGATAAATTATCATAGTTGGGAATAAATGGAATGCGTTGCGTACCAGGAATATTATTGTTATCCTGATACATACCATTTACACCGAGACAAAAGCTGTTGGCCTGATCTTGGAGCGACTCCCACTCTGCCTCGATCGTGTGCGTATTCAATTTCAAGTCTATGCTGGGTATACCGCCAGGCTTCCTCTCCGAATGTCAAACTCCTTGCGATTATTATTCTGAAAGCCGTACTGCAACCTCCATTCTCCTTGATCGGTCTCCACGTGTGCATTTAACTTCAACAAGTTATGACTTACCTCCTGGCGTGGTTCGCTGATGGAATAACTGAAGTCGCTCGTGTATTGAGGGGGGGTGCGCTCCATCGCATTCAACAAGTCATCCAGGTTGCTGGTGGAGGTGCCTTTCAGAATTCCGATTTCGGTATTGAAATGACTAAAGAACACTTCAAAACCTTTATGCTCGCTATGGTAGCCTGTAGCCACAGAAAAATTTAGTTCCTTTATTCCAGTATTCGTAAGCATGTAGTCAGGGGAAATGAAATCACCTGAGCGTTTCGCTGTCCCCTGTACACGCCATCCTAAACCACTTAAACCTTTTATACCTCCCTCCAACATTCCCGAAAAAGTACCTGACCGTCCGTTGCTTTGAAGCACCGTATTAAACGATCCGCCAATGCCTGATTTATCCGGTAGAGATGGAGGATTAACAACAATCACCCCGCCCAATGCATCAGTTCCGTATTTAATAGCCGAGGCATCTTTGATCACCACAATATTCGAAGCCACAAATGGGTCAATTTCCGGGGCATGTTCCGCTCCCCATTGCTGACCTTCCTGACGAATGCCATAGTTTAAAATAAGTATGCGCTGACTGTGAACACCGTGTATAATCGGTTTGAAAATACCGGGGCCTGACTGAATTGTATTTACTCCGGGTAACTCTTTTAGCGACTCACCCAATGTTTTTCCCGCTGTTTCAGAGAGTTGCTTTTCCGAAAGGATGGAAAAATTATGAGCGTGTTCCGTGTTGGGCAGTGCTTCCTCAACAACAACTTCGTTGAGTTGCGTCACATCGGTTTCAAGGCGGAAGGTGCGTTCAATACTCCGGTCTATAAAAATTGAAAGCGTCTGTGTTTTATATCCTACATATTGAATTGTTATCCGGTATTCACCATGACACAAATCATTGAACCTAAATTTGCCCGCTTCGTTTGTGGTTGTTCCTGATGCCGGTGTTGTAGCAAGCATAACGGATGCAGCATACAGGGGCTGCCCCGCGTCAGACAGTGCAATGCCAGAAAATGTCGAACGACAATTTTGCTGTCCAAGGGCTTGAAACGTGATAGACAATACTATCATCATGAATGATATCTGCTTTTGATAGAACATGAGAAAAGGAAATAATAAAAGATACCCACCCACATGATTAGCAAACCACATGAGCGGAACAACACTCGCCAGGAGTGGGGGATACTTAACTTACTGGAGGAGCCCTTCCGGTTGATTGAAAATCAATTCCTTCGACATATAGCTCGAAAGAATTGGGAAAGAGACAATGCAGAAGGTAATTGGTAGTGCTATCGCACTAACTTCTGTGATCTGTGCATTATGCAATTGAACACATAGAGAGCACTTATCTTCTTTAACAAGGTGAGAATCGTGATTTACATCCACCATCACGTTCCTGGTGATATAACGCAATATGACAAGGATCGTCCTCATGCTGTTCCGCATGAATCACAGTTGCTTCATGTTCGTGAATGATGGTATGAAGGGATTCAATGCTGGAGGACCCCCAGCACATACAGGAAAAAGCACCGAAATAACCGCCCAGCTTTTCGCAAACTGACATGTTGCTCGTACCATTTTCCTTTTAGTAGCCATTTTATGTATCAACACGCAACGTAATATAAATTTTTCTTAGATGCAACAGTATTGCATTTAGGAATGAATGCTTTGATGTGGATGGTTTGAAGGAGAGCTGATTGGCAATCCCTTTGGCGTAAATTATTTCGGAAGCAAGGGATAAAACGCGTTCAGGATGAACTTTAAGGATGTATTAAAAAAATGGATTACTTTATTGTCAATAAAATTGAATTCAATGTGGAGATTCCTGAACATATTTTTACAAAAGCTTCACTAAAGAAATGAAGTCGTGGATATAGTTCAGTTGAAAGGTTTGTTGCATTAATCCACTTTATCAGGATTAATTGTGTCCATAGTCTAAAAAATTGAGCAATTTAATTTTCTAAAAAGTTCATGTTACTAATTCCTATATTGCGGCATTAATTCTTCAAAAAAGCCCCGTAATTCCTGATTGTTTGATGAAAAAGATAGTTTTATTACATACCCTTCTGGTGTGTAGTTATTTTTCATGGGCTCAGCCTGCTAATGACAATTTTGCCAGTGCCTTTGATATAAGCCCTTTGATGAACTCTTGTTCAGCAAATGCGGCACATACCACTGTTCGCCAGCAACCACAGATGCTGGGTCCGGGTTCTTGTTGGAATACCACGGGTGGTAGCAATGTTTGGTTCAGT